>JBBRVD010000140.1:0-10104 GCA_038247175.1 Burkholderiales bacterium
CCGTGCGATAGGCTTTCAGAGCCTCGTCCGGCTGGTTCTTGCTGATCTGAAGCAGATCGCCCTTGAATTTCCAGGCCTCGGCGTTCTTGGCATCCTTGGTCAAAATGGAGTCAATGATGGCTTGCGCCTCGTCGAACTTGCGTTCTTGCGCCAGTTGACCGGCCTGCATCAACAAGGCCGGCGCATAGGCCGGATCTGCCTCCAGCGCTGCCGCCAACGCGGTCTTGAACCGCTCGGCTGAGCCCAGCGCAGCGTGTGCGGTTGCCAAGGTCGTTTGAAACTCCGCCTTCGCTCCCGGCGCGGTCAATTGCAGAGCAGCAAAATCCTCGACCACATTCTTGGCTTTACCCAGCATCAGCATGGCGCGTGCCAGCGCAGGCGCCACCTGATCTTCCGGATGACCCAGCGAGCGCGCCTTGAGCAACTCGGTTTCGGCGCCGACCGGGTCTCCTTCCCGAAGCAAGGCAAGACCGAGAAGGTATCGCGCCTCGGGCAGTTCCGGGTTCTTCTGCAACGCATTCTTGGCCTGGATCACTGCCGCCTTGTAGTCGCTCTTGGCAATATAGTCGCGGGCAGACGCGACCATCTTCTCGGGATTTTCCCCACTGCAAGCGGTCAGCACTGCAGCCAGCAACATGCTGGTGACGATGGGTCGGTGGCGGAAGGTGGAGGAGGCGAGATATTTCATGAAGTCCCTGTCTGTCTTCGTCTTGCGCCGGGTAACGGCGACCAAAGTCATTTCAATCCAAGCCGGTGCATCAGATCGTATAACGTCGGGCGGCTGATGCCCAGCAGTTCTGCCGCCTTGACCATGTTGCCGTTGACACGGCCCAGCGCGGCCACGATGGCGTTTTTCTCGGCGCTGTCACGAATGGTGCGCAAGTCCAGCGTATCGAAGGCATCGCCTGGCTCCGGCAGATGCAGCCCGACATCCTCGCGCGAGATCTGGTTGCCATCGGCCATGATGGCCGCACGCTTGACGCAATTTTCGAGCTCCCGGATGTTGCCTGGCCAAGGGTGCGCCTCGATCGACCGCACCGCGTCTTCACTCAGAGTCAGCGTGCCGCGGTTTTGTTCCTGGGCGAATCGACGGGTGAAGGCGTGCGCCAGCAGGGCCGCGTCGCCAACCCGTTCGCGCAGCGGCGGTATCTCGACGACGATCTCGGCCAGCCGGTAGTACAGGTCCTCGCGGAACCTGCTCTCCTTGGTCAGCGCCAACAGGTCCTGGTGCGTGGCGCAGACGATGCGTACGTCAACCGGTATCTCCTGGCGCCCTCCGATGCGCTCGATGGTTCGCTCTTGCAGAAACCGCAGCAGTTTGGCCTGCAACGAGAACGGCAGGTCGCCGATCTCGTCGAGCATCAGCGTGCCACCGCCGGCGGTCTCGATCTTGCCCAGTGTCATCTTGGCCGCACCGGTGAAAGCGCCTTTTTCGTAACCGAAGAGTTCGCTCTCGAGCAGGTTTTCCGGGATCGCGGCGCAGTTGATGGCGACGAACTTGCCGCCTTTGCGCGGCGACGACTGGTGCAGTCCCCGGGCCAGCAGTTCCTTGCCGGTGCCACTCTCGCCCAGCAACAGCACCGTGGCGTTGCTGCTGGCGACCTTCTCGATCGTGCGGCACACTCGCAACATGCCGGGGTCCCGTGTCATGAGGCCGGCCAGTGCATCGGGTTGGTGCATCAGCTGCAGGCGCTTGTTTTCGGCTTGCAGTTCGGCCAGGCGGAATGCCCGCTCCACCGTCAGGTTCAGCAGCTCGGGCTCGAAGGGTTTGGCGAAAAAATCGTACGCGCCGATTGCCACTGCCCGCAAGGCGTTGGCACGGTCGTTTTGGCCCGTCAGCACAATGATCTTCATGTCGCCGTCGATGGCCAGCAGCTGTTCGAGCAGCTTGAACCCCTCGGACACGGAATCCGGGTCGGGTGGTAGACCCAGGTCCATCGTCACCACCGCAGGCTGGTGGCGCCGCGCCTGCACCAGCGCGGTTTCCCGATCGTGGGCCGTGACGGACTCGAAGCGGTCCAGCGACCACTTGATCTGTTTTTGCAACGCCAGATCGTCTTCGACGATCAGCAATGCACGCGATTTTTCAGAAGTCATGGCGTCTCAAGCGGTTGCAGGTCGGAATGCCGCTGCGACTCGAACAACGGCAGCAGCACGGTCACGATGGTGCCTTGACCCACCTGGCTCTCCACCGTGATTTTTCCGCCCAATTCTTGCACGTACTGGTAACTTTCATAGGCACCAATACCCATGCCGGCCTGTTTCGTGGTCTGGAACGGCTTGAACAAGCGTTCCCGGACGAATTCCTCGGACATGCCCTGGCCGGTGTCGCCGACTTCGATCAGGGCCTGGCCGCTGCTACGGTCGAGCCTGAGCCACACCCGCCCTTTCGGATCGGTGGCGTCGAAAGCGTTCTGCACCATGTGTCCTACGATGCGTTCCAGCCGTTCGGAATGGCCACGGGTCTCGACCGGTGACACGATGTCGAGTTCGAGGGTGCGGCCGCGCTCCCTGGCCGCTGCCGCCGCCCGCCGTGCGATCGCCTCGAGCTCGACGCCGACCGCGGTGCCCGGCGGTGTCGCCCCCTCTCGCAACTGCAGCATCAGCTGACGCATGCGGTCCAGCGCGTTGTCGACCGTCATCAACATGTCTTCCCGGAACTCCGGGTTGTCAGACAGCCGGCGGGCATTTTTCATCATCAGCGACAGTTGGGTCACCACGTTTTTCAGGTCATGCACGACGAAAGCGGACATCCGGTTGAACGCGTCGAATTTACGCACCTCGAGCAAGGCCTCTGTAGCCTGCATCTGGGCCAGGAAACTGGCGGCCTGGCAGCCTGCGGTCTTGAGCAGGTCGTTGACCTCCCAGTTCACGTCCATCCGCGCCCGGGCACTGGACAGGATGACAAAGCCGATCAGGTTTTCGCCCACATGCAGCGGCACCACCAGCCAGGCCTGTGGTGTCTCCTGCAGCCAGGTGGGCAACACCAGCCGGCCGTAACGCCGCGGAAACGACCGGTACTCTTCCAGGTTGACGACCCAACCGCTGCTTTGCAGGAACTCACACAGCGGCGAGTCTTCACTTTCGGGCACCGAGCAGGTTGGAGCGTTCCAGCGCGCATGCTGGCGGTAGGCCTTCTCTGCACGGGTCATGAGCCACAAGCTGCCGCCCGGGCTCTCGAGCATATCGCCCAAGCCCTTGATCACCTGGTGACCCATATCCTGCGGCGAGTTCTGCGCCGACAAGGTCTGGGTGAAGCGCAGCCACTCCTCACGGTAGTCGTACCGATACCGGAAAAAGTGTTTACCCAGGAAGACGCGCAACCGGGCCCGCACCGACCCGGATACCGCCAGCACCATCAGCACCACCAGCGCCAGGAACACCAAGCCGAGTTGCAGCGCACGCCCCCATTCGCCGCCGAAGTAACGCACGTAGTACCCCACGGCGGAGACGAACACGAGATAAAACCCCGCGATCATCAACGTGGCCGAGTGAAACGCAGCCTTGCGAGAGATCTGGATTTTCGACAACCAGTCGACGTGGCGCGACGTCGACAACAGCAAAAACGGCACCACCATGGCATGCACCGCTCCACGGATGCTGAACGCAGCGGCGTCGACTGCGTTGAACAGCACCCCTTCGGAATACAGGTACAGATCGAACAGGAACGCGCCGGCCAGCCCCAGACACAGGGGCTTGATATTCCAGCGGGCGTCTTGCGGCACGTTGCGAAAGAGTTGTTCGAGCAGCACCAGAGCAATCACCGGCAAGGCCATGGTCGCGAAGAGTATGAACTTGCGCAGTTCCCGGATATCGGCCAAGCCGAGCAAAGGCAGCAGGTGAAGGACTGCGGCGAACACCACCGCCACAAGCGCTGTCGGTTTCAGCCAGCCGAGATGCAGGGAACCGGCGTCCTGCTGGCGTTGCTGCAACAAGGTGAGCAGGAAAACAAACCAGGCAGCATACCGCCCGATGTCGGCCAGGTTCGCCAACCCCAGCATGACGGGGCGCCCCGCATACAGGAAACCCAGCAAGAATACGCCCCACAACATGCTCGTGACAGCTGCGACCAGCATGCTGAGTCGGGCCGGCTCCCGTGGCGCATTGCCATAGCCACGCCGCGCCAGCGCAACCGACAACACGGCATAGGCCAGAGCCGCCAGGCCGTAACTCCAGCCGGTCAGAACCAGATTGTCGAAATCCATCGCCGGCAGTGGACGCGGTAGCCGTGGCGCGTCACTGCGCGCCCTTGGCCGTGAGCACCACGCCCACGGTCTCGAACAGGATCACCAGATCGAGGAACAAGGTGTTGTTTTTGACATAGTACAGGTCGTACTGCAATTTCTCGGCAGAGTCTTCGACCGACGCGCCATAGTGGTACCGCACCTGGGCCCAACCGGTGACACCGGGCTTGACGCTTTGCCGCACGGCAAAATACGGCAGCTCCTGCGTCAGCTTGTCGACGAAATAAGGGCGCTCCGGACGCGGGCCGACCAGGCTCATGTCGCCACTGAGCACGCTGAACAGCTGGGGCAGTTCGTCGATCCGCAACTTTCGCAGGACACGCCCGATCCGGGTCACCCGGTCGTCCTTGGCGGACGCCCAGCGCGGCTGGCCGTCGATCTCGGCGTCGGTGCGCATGCTGCGGAACTTGATGACATTGAACAGCCGGCCATTCAAGCCGACCCGCTCCTGCAAGTACAAGATCGGACCGCCGCTCTCGATCAAGATGAAGAATGCAGCCAGCAACATGACCGGCGAGGCCAGGATGATCAGGATGCTGGCAAACAAAATGTCGAACAGGCGCTTGACCACCGTGCGCACCCAGCCCTGGCTGAAACCGTCGCCGAAGATCAACCATCCGGCGGACACCGAGTCCAGGCGGATCTGGCCCAGCGTCTTCTCGAAATGGGTTGCCATATCGACCACCCGCACGCCTTGCAGCTTGCAGTCCAGCAGCTCACGCAGGGGCATGCTGCCGCCGCGGCGTTCGGCCAGCGCAACGACGATTTCGTCGACCTGCTGCTCCATGACGATGTCCGTGAGCGACGTGTTGGGCGACAGAATGCCCCAGGCCGACACCTCGGCGATCGCCTCGTTCGGGCTGGCGTAATAGCCGACCAGGTCGACATGTGGATCGGATTTCTGCAGTGTGCGGCCCACGAGTTTGGCCCGCGTGCCGGTACCGAACACCAGCACCCGCTGGCGCATCATCGACTGTGCATTCGAGTGGCCCACGTGCACCCGGTTGATCAACATCAGCAGCACACCGCCGATCACCGACATCGCAACAAAATCCTGGTCATCCAAACCCTGTGGAAGCACGCTCAAAATAAAATAGGCCAGCGGCAGGATCAGGCACAGGGACAATACCGCGCGTGCGCGAGACTGCGCAACCGTCCGGTTGTGCACCCGCTGATAGAAACCGAGCGCAGAGTTGATCGTCAAGGCGGCAATGGCGAGTACGACTGCCGATGGCATGGCTGTAAAAGCGGCGCGGGCCAAGTTTGGCATGTGCCAGCCGGTCGCGATCAGGACCGTTCCCACGATCAGCCCGAAGTCGAGCAGCAACTGAAGCACTGTCCGCTTGTGGATGTAGTGGTTGAATATCTTGATCATGCAGGAGCCCCTGGTTGCGCATGTTCCATCAGTACCATTTCAGCAACGACCGGGGCTGTCGCCGTTGCCAACACCCAAACACTGACCGCCGATACTACACGGCAAATTGCGGCTCCCACCTGCGCTGGCACGCATCGCACTCTGCAAACGAGCCGGTACCGCGCGCCATGGATTTGACGATGGGCGCACGCACGCCGCGCGACCGGGCCAACTTGCGCTGCAGGCTCCCTTGTGCCTGACCGCGTTGCGCGGTTTATACCAGCACCTCCGTGCACGGCGCGTGCCCCAGGAAGGCCTGGGGGCTGGCACTGGCTCCATAGGCACCGGACTGGTACACCACGACGAGATCGCCGACCCGGGCTGGCGGCAACGCCATGCGGTCTGCCAGCAGATCGAGCGGCGTACACAGCGGCCCGACCACCGACACCGTCTCGGGCGGGGCCGCGTCCATGCGATTGCCGATCGTGACCGGGTAGTTCTTGCGCACCACCTGGCCGAAATTGCCGGACGCTGCCAAATGGTGGTTGAGGCCGCCATCGGTGACCAGGTACACCTGGCCACGCGAGACCTTGCGGTCGACGATGCGGGTCACATAAATACCCGCCTCGGCCACCAGGTATCGGCCCAGTTCGATGACGAAACTGGCCTGTGGCATCTCGGTGCTTGCCCGTTCGAGCAATTGCGCCAGGTTGTCACCGATCGAGGCCAGGTCGAGCCGCTGCTCGCCGGGGAAGTACGGTACGCCGAAACCGCCACCCAGGTTCAGGAAACGGATCGGAGCCGGCGCATCGGCGGCCAGGCGCAACGCCAGTTCGTACGACTTCTGCTGGGCCTCGCAGATCGACTCCGGCCGCAGGTTCTGCGAACCGGCAAACAGGTGAAAGCCCTCGAAATCCAGGCCGGCGCGCCCGATGTCGGCCAACAACTGGGGCATCTGCTCCACGTCGATGCCGAACTGCTTGGGTCCGCCCCCCATCTTCATGCCGGAGCCCTTGAGCTCGAAATCCGGATTCACCCGGACGGCAACCCGTGCCGGCAGGCCCAGTTCCTGCGAGAGTCGTTGCAACTCCACGACTTCGCGTGGGGACTCGACGTTGACCAGCACCCGCGACGCGACGGCCTGGCGCAACTCCGGTGTGCGTTTTCCGGGGCCGGCGAAACTGACCTCCTGCGGATCGGCACCTGCGTCCAGAGCCACCTTGAGCTCGCCACCGGAGGCGACATCGATGCCATCCACCAGGCCGGCCATGAAGCCGACCACCGCGGGCATCGGGTTGGCCTTCATCGCGTAATGCAGCTTGATCGCGGGCGGCAGTGCCTTGCGCAAACTGGCCACGCGGCTGCGCAAGGCACCTCTGTCATAGGCGAAGAACGGTGTCTGGCCGACCCGCTCGGCCAGCAGGGTCAAGGACTGGCCGCCGACCTGCAATTCTCCGGACTGCACCGGGAACTGATCCAGCGGCGCATGGACGGGCATGGTTCGTATTGGCTGCGGGTTCATGCGATCAGTTGCTTCATCAAAGGCCATGGCGGGCGGTCCATTCGGTCGACAGCGACTTGCGGTCGATCTTGCCGTTCGGGTTGCGGGGCAAAGGGGCTTGGACGAACACGATGCCCGAGGGCACCATATAAGCGGGCATGTGGGCCTTGCATTGCGTCAGCAGCGCAGCCGCCGGGTCGGAGTGCGCCGTTTGGCTCCCGGGGGATTCGGGTGCTGTCGCAATGACCTGGATGGCCTGACCCAACGTGGGATGGTCGACCCCGAAGGCGACGCATTCGCCCACCAGCTTCGTCGCATACAGAATCTCTTCGACCTCGGTCGGGCTGACCCGGTAGCCGGAGGTTTTCATCATCTCGTCGCGCCGGCCGATGAAATACAGGAAACCTTCTTCATCCATGCGCACCGTGTCTCCCGAGAACACGGCGTATTCCGGCAATTGCAGTCCGGCTTCGCGCCCGGGCGTGCCCGCGGCCAGCAGCTTGTACCGCTCCGCTGTCTTGGCGGCGTCGTTCCAGTATCCCTGGCCGACCAGGGCGCCGCGGTGCACCAGCTCGCCCGGCTCGTTGGGTCCACACGGCGAGCCGTCGTCGCGCAGGACCAGGATTTCGGCGTTGGGAATCGCCTTGCCGATGGAGTCGGGGCGACGGTCGACTTCGTCGGGTGGCAGATAGGTGGAGCGGAAGGCTTCGGTCAGGCCGTACATGAGGAACGGTTTGGCTTTGGGCAGCTTTTGGCGCAACAGACCCAGAGTCTCACGCGGCATTCGGCCGCCCGTATTGGCGAAATAACGCAGGTGCTCGTTGATCGGGGTCGGCCATTCCAACTGTGTCAGCTGAATATAAAGGGGTGGCACGGCCGTCAGACCGGTGACCTTTTCACGTTCGAGTGCCTTGAGCACATCGCGCGGCATCAAATAGTTGAGCAGCACGACGCGCGCGCCGGTGTGGAAGGCCGTGGTCAGCTGACTGAAACCGGCGTCGAACGACAGCGGCAAGGCCGCCAGCAAGGTGTCGTCGCTGTTGTTTTCCAGATACGAGGCCACGCTTTTGGCCCCGGCGACCATGTTGCGGTGCGACAACACCACACCCTTGGGCTTGCCGGTGCTGCCGGAGGTGTAGAGGATCGCGGCCATGTCGGTGTCGATTACCCGGTGGGCCCGACCCGCAGGGCTGCCCAGCAGCTCGGACCACCGCAGCACCGGCAGACCATGGGCCAGTGCAGGCAGATCCGGCAGCATACCTGTCGCCGGGTCCGTCACCACCACATGGCGTAGATCCGGGCAGTGGGCCAGCGTGTCGCGCAGCAACGCCAGGCGGTCGGGTGAGGTCAGCAGCACACGCACGTTGCAATCGTGCAGAATGAACGCCACCTGCTCCGGCTTGAGCAAGGGGTTGACCGGCACAAAAACACCACCAGCGGCTGGAGCGCCGAAACTGGCGATGACGGTCTCGAAGCGCTTTTCGAGATAGATGGCGACCCGTTCGCTGCGGGACAGGCCCAGGGACAGCAGGCCGCAGGCGAACTGCGTCACTGCTTTTTCCAGTTCCGCGTAGGTAAGCGACGCCCCGCCACTGGACAACGCCACCGCGTTCGGGCTGCGGTGGGCGGAAACTGCAATCAGTTGGGCTAACAGCACGGATTCGGTCATGGCAACATCGGTTTGCGATAGCCGGCACGCATCTCACCCTCCTCCTTGTCCGTAGATTCTTCTTTCATGCCTCGATGCCCTTTGCGCACTGATGATCCAGATGTTTGAAAGTGTATGCGAGCGAATCGCTGAACAGCGCTGAACAGCGTTGAACACCGCTGAACATCGCTGAACACCTATTTGCGCCGACCAGCAAGGGCCGCTGCACCCAATGGATTAATCGGCATGACCAGGTCAAACCTTAGGCGTTCTTCTGCGTCGGGCGCCCGAAGGTTGACGTGGCCAGTTCAAGGCGCGACGATGACGAGACGTGGAAAGTAGCCTTTGTAGGGAGCCCGATCGCGGGTGAGCACGGTCAAGTTCGCCACCGCAGCGTGGGCGCCGATGTAGAAGTCGGGCATTGGAACCTGCTTGGAGCCACCTCGTTGCCGGTAGAGACCGAATGCTTTCGCGGTCAGCGCCGCGCATGACCACGGAAGAGGGCTGCGCTGCGTGTCGTACACATCCAGAAATTCGTCTAACGCCGCAATCGTTGGCCCAGGGACCAGCAGTTCAGTGTAAATAATCAGGTTGATGTGCAGCGGTGAGCGCTCGCTGCAAGTCTGCAATTGATCCACGGCCCAGTCATGCCACGTACTGGTTTCGTCGATACAGTCAACCCATATGTTGGTATCCACCAGAGTCCCGGCGCTGCCATCGTAGTGCGTGAGACTAGCGGCGGGCACGGCGGGTGCTGGCTGGGGCAAGCTCGTCGCCACGAAGGAAGTGCATGATTTCGTCAGCACCAAGTTGCTTGAATTCCTGGCTCAAACTGTCTCTCACGTGGGCAGCGGCCGCCCGCAGCTTCGCACGGCGGTCTTCTCGTACACCCGTTCCGATCGGTGTGATCACGATCTTGCTGCCCTCCAGGCTAAACGACACTTCGCTTCCAGGGGCCACGCCTGCAGCGCGGCGGATGTGCTTTGGGATTGTGACTTGACCTTTTTCGGTTACCAACATCGTCGACCTTCTGGTAAGAATAAGAAGTAGGAATACTACTGCGATAGCAGCGCGCACGCAACACCCGCCCCGTGGGGTCAGGTCCCAATACTGTTCACATAGTCCATTTTCCGTTCGGGCTGAGCTTGTCGAAGCCCTGCGACACCCTTCGACAAGCTCAGGGCGAACGGCCTTATGCGAACAGTATTGGGTCAGGTCCTGACTTTTGCCCCCTACCCCGCCGGCTGACCTGCTCCGTCATACGTCTGGAGTATGTTGGATGGGGCCAGGCCTTGCCTCTTGCGTAGCGGCACCATAACCTGCGTGCGCCCCGTGGGGTCAGGTCCTGCCTTTTGCC
>JBBRVD010000141.1:0-10061 GCA_038247175.1 Burkholderiales bacterium
GGAACCGCACAACGCTGGAGCCGGCGCAAGACCTGGCGCTAGCCTGAGCATGCTGATGAATTCCTGCACTTTCCTCGATTGCGACACCCCGGCCACGGTGTTCCGCGCGCGGTGCCAGGCCTGGGGCGAGGCGGGCGCGCTGCGCCACAAGCGCCGTGGCATCTGGCAGACCGTCAGCTGGAGCGCCTATTTCGCGCATGCGCGTGCGATCGGGCTTGCGCTGTCCGACCTGGGCCTGCAGCGCGGCGACGTGATCTGCGTGCTGGCCGAGAACCGGCCCGAGTGGCTGTATGCCGACATGGGCGGGCAATGCATGGGCCTGGTGGGCAACGGCATCTACCCGACCTCGTCGAGTGACCAGGTCGCCTATATCCTGCAGCATTCCCAGGCGCGGGTGCTGCTGGTCGAGAACCAGGAGCAGCTGGAAAAGGCGCTGGCCGTGCGCGACGCCTGCGTGGAACTGCAGCGTATCGTCGTGATGGACCGCGAAGGCCTGCGCGAGCTGCGCGACGACCGGGTCCTGTTCTTCGACGCGTTGCTGGCCCGCGGCATGGAGCTGGCGCGCAGCCGCGGCGCGGACTTCGACGCCGCCATCGATGCCGGCAAACCATCGGACACCGCCTTCCTGGTCTACACCTCGGGCACCACCGGTGCGCCCAAGGGCGCCATGATGTCCAACCGCAACGTGGTGTTCCAGATCGGCCAGGCCACCGCCTATCTGGACGCCGCGCCCGGTGACCGCTCGTTGTCGTTCCTGCCGCTGTGCCATATTGCCGAACGCATGTCCACCGTGTTCAACCCGCTGGCGGTGGGCCTGGTGGTGCATTTCCCGGAAAACGCCGGTACGGTCTTCAACGACCTGCGCGAGGTGGCGCCGCAGGTGCTGTTCGCACCGCCGCGGTTCTGGGAGAAGATGTACTCGCAGATCGATCTGTTCATGCGCGACGCGATCGCTCCCGCGCGCTGGGCCTACCGGCGGGCGCTGGCCGGCAACCGGACACGGGTCCAGCAACGGCTCGATGGCCAGGCGGCAACCCCGCCATCGCTGGGCGAACGCCTGTTCGACGCGGCGGCGTTCCGTAACCTGCGCATCTTCCTGGGCCTGCAGAACGTGAAGACGGCGCTGACCGGCGCGGCGCCGGTGCCACCGGAACTGATCCGCTGGTTCCTGTCGATCGGCATCGAGTTGCGCGAAGCGTTCGGCATGACGGAGACCTGCGGCTTCTGCACCGCCACACCGGTGGGCGGCATCCGGCTCGGCTGGGCCGGGGTCGCCGGCGTCGGCATGCAGATCCGCATTGGCGCCGAGAGTGAAATCCAGGTGCGCGGGCCGCATGTGTTCGCCGGCTACTGGCGCGACCCGGACCGCACCGCCGAGGCGCTGGACGCCGACGGCTGGCTGCGCACCGGTGACTGCGGGGAACTCGATGGCCTGGGTTACCTGGCGATCCGCGACCGGATCAAGGACATCCTGATCACCTCGGGCGGCAAGAACATCACGCCCAGCCATATCGAGAGCCTGCTCAAGTTCAGCCCCTACATCACCGACGCGGTGGTGATCGGCGACGGCCGCCATTTCCTCACCGCGCTGGTCATGATCGACCAGGAACATGTGGCGCGTTTTGCGCAGGAACGCCAGGTGCCCTATACCGACTTTGCCAGCCTGACACGTACGGCCGAAGTGGTGCAGCTGATTCGATCGCAGGTCGAACAGGCCAACTTGCAGTTGGCCCGGGTGGAGCAGATCAAGGATTTCCGCATCATCGCCGAGCTGCTCGGCGCCGAGGACGAAGAACTCACACCGACGATGAAACTCAAGCGCAAGGTGATCGCCGTCAAATACGCCGCACTGATTGCCGCCATGTATTCCGCCTGAATAGGGACTGAGTGCCCCACAATCCGCCGTACCGAGTTTTTCCGTTCCATCCCTGTCGACATCAACCTGTATTTTCATAAGGAGCAAACCATGCAGAAATCTTTGTCCCTCCTGATCGGCCTCACCGCCACCCTGGGCGCCTCGCTGGCATTCGCCGGCGGCGTCAGCGACACCGAAATCGTCATCGGCACCCATCTCGACCTGTCCGGTCCGGTGGCGGCCGGCATGCCGATGTTGCGCAACGCGATGCAGATGCGCCTGGACGAGGCCAACGCAGCTGGCGGCGTGAATGGCCGCAAGTTCCGCCTGGTGGTCGAAGACAACGGCAGCCAGCCGCAGCTGGCCGTGCGCGCGGTGCAGAAACTGACCAAGAGCGACGACGTGTTCGCCATCCTCAACCCGTTCGGCTCAGGCCCGAACGCGGCCACGGTCAAGATGGCCACCGATGCCGGTGTCATCGTGTTCGCACCCTGGGCTGCGTCAGGCATCATCCAGAAGGTCTCGGGCAACAGCCCGTTGCTGTTCACGACGGTGCAGAACTACGACAGCACGACCGCCACCGGCGTGTCCTGGGCGATCAAGAACTGGGGCGCGAAGAAGATCGGCGTGATCTACCAGGAAGGCCCGTTCGGCGATCTGGTCAGGGCCGGCATGAATACCGCACTCAAGGAAGCGAACCTGACGCCGGCCGCCGAGGCCGCATGGAAGGCTGGCGATATCGACTTCTCGTCGCAGGTCGCCAAGATGAAGGCCGCCAATGTGGATGTGATTGTGGCCGGCACCGTGGTGCGCGAGACCGTGGCGGTGATGGCCGAAGTGCGCAAGCTGGGCTGGAAGGAAGTCAAGGTGCTGACCACGCTGCCGGGCCGCAGCGGCATCGTCGCTGCGCTGGGCAAGGATGCAGTCGAAGGCCTGTATGGCATCGGCGGCTGGAAGCTGCATGGGCCGGACTCCACCGACGCCGATGCGAAGAAATTCCAGGCGGCGTTCAAGCAGAAGTTCAATGCCGACCCGGACGAGAACGCAGCCAATGCCTATTCGTACACCGACTGGTTCATCAAGAGTGTGCAGGCGGCGGGCAAGAATCTCACCGCCGAGAGTTTCGCCAAGGCTGCCCAGGGTGTCTCGCACCAGGATTTCACGACCTATTCGAAGCAGTCCTTCGTCGGCAACCATGTGAGCCCCGAATATGCCTCGATCGACATGGTCAAGGGCGGCCGCTGGGCGCAGCAGGTGGCGCCGATGACCGGGTTGGTCAAATAGCCGGCCGCGGCGACTGAAGCCGAAAATGCGCCGCGCAGCGGGAATCGCGCCAGGCCTGTCGGGACTTCAGGACTGCGGCTCGGCGCCGCGTGCGCGTTGCCATAACGTCACCACGGTGCCGTGGCCGCTGACCAGCACGATGCCCAGCAGCACCGGCACGGTCGCCAGCACGAAGTGCGTCTCGATCGTCTCGCCCAGCAACAGCGCGCCCAGCATGACCCCGAGCAAGGGGGTCAGGAACGAAAAGGCGCCCAGGCGTGACGCCAGGTAGGTGCGCATCAGAGAGAACCACAGCAGGAAGCTGGCAAACGACACCACCAGCACCTGGAACAGCAGACTGGCCCAGACCTGCGGCGTCGGGTTGAAGTGGGTCTGGCCAGTGGCCAAGGCAACGCCAGTCAGCAGAACGAACGCGCCGACCAACTGGTACAGCAGCGTCTGCGTCGCTGGCGCAGAGGTCAACCGGGAACAGCGCACGACCACCGTCGTTGCGCCCCATACCAGGCCACCCATCAGGCCCATGAAATCGCCAAGCAACATGTCCTTCGAGAAGGGCGTGTTGCCCGCATCACGCCCGATGAAGGCAATGGCGATGCCACCAAACGCCAGCGCGATACCCAGCCACTGCAGTGGCGCCAGCCGCTCCGCCGGCAACCGCAGGTGCAGGCCCAGCGCAGCAAAGATCGGCGCCGTGTAGAGAAACACCACCATGTGCGATGCACTGGTGTGGCGCAGCCCTTCTCCCACCAGCAAAAATTCCATGCCGAACAACAACCCCACCAGCAGACCCGCGGGCAGCGTCCCGTCGCGCAGCGAGAGTCGCTCGCCGCGCCAGGCCATCAACAGCACGACCAGCACTGCCGCGCCACCCGAGCGCAGGCCGAGCTGGAATATCGGCGTGAAGTCCGTTGCCGTGGCCTTGAGCATGATCTGCTGCAGAGCCCATATCAGGCACAACATCAGCATGCAGAGCACGGCTTTGCGGTCGAGGACCTTGCGCATGTGTTCAGGTTTCCATCGAGTGGTTTGAAATCCGGTCCGATTGTGACCTTGTCGGTCCCGATTGATATAGTGCGATCCGGACATTGCGCATGCGCCAACCGCCACGTCGACTTCCATGACCATCCTGCACATCCCACTCGAGATCGCGATGTCCAACCCGCAACTGCCGGCGCCGATCCTGTTTCGCAGCGCCGATGTGCCAGCCCAAGGTCTGATGGATAACAGGCCGGATGGATACCTCAGGAGCGCCGGTGGTCGGGCTCGGCGCCTGCCATGATGACGCTGCGCGAGCTTACCAGCCACTTTCCCCGCGCCGGTCGCCTGGAAGCGATTCTGCTGCGGCCAGCGCGACGTGCGCCGATGATCAGTGCGCCGCAAGCCGAGGCGGTGACAGGACATGGCCTGATCGGCGACCGCTTCGGCGATGCGGCAAAGCCGGGCGGCAGCAGCAAGCGGCAGGTCACGCTGCTACAGGCCGAACATCTGCCGGTCATCGCCGCGCTGGCCGGTTTGCCAGGCGGTGCCGATCCTGCGTTGCTGCGCCGCAACCTGGTAGTGTCGGGCATCAACCTGCTGGCAGCGCGCAGCCTGTTTCGGGACCAGTTCCTGGTGCTGCGCGTCGGCACGCAGGTGGTGCTGGAGATCACCGGGCCTTGCGAACCCTGCTCGCGCATGGAAGAGTTGCTCGGACCGGGGGGAACCAACGCGATGCGGGGTCATGGTGGTGTCACTGCCCGGGTACTTTCGACGGGGCTCGTCCGGGCCGGCGACGCAGTGGTATGCGCGCTGGCACCCGACTGACCGCATGGACCGTACCCGGGGTCGGTGCGAGCAGCACGCTCTGACGGCCAGAAGGGCAACGGCGTAAAGTCTGTCCATGTCCGACCGTTTCGCCCGTCACCGCCACATCAGCCGCCACGGGTTGTGGTATTCACTGGCCCTGTGCCTCTTGATCCTGCTGCTGGGCGGGGTCGGTTTCTGGATACTCGAGCCGCAAACGCCGACCCTGCATGACGCCATGTGGCTGGCCTTCACGACGGCGGCCACAGTGGGCTACGGAGATCTGGTGCCGACCACGTTGCCGGCACGCGCCTTCGCGGTGGTCGTGGTATTGCTCGGCCTGGCGGTGTTGTCGCTGGTCACCGCATCACTGGCGGCCATGTTCGTCGGGACCGAAGAGCGCGAGGTCGAGCGCGACCTGATGCATGAAATCGGCTTGTTGCGCGTCGAAGTGCGCCACCTGCGCCGGGAGGTGGCCACCGTCACCGGTCGGCAGATCGACGTGCCCACCGACGCGCCACCGGAGATCATGCGCCCGAACGCCTGAGGCTTCGGACGATCACACAGAGACGCTGATCGTCACCTCGATGTTGCCGCGGGTGGCGTTCGAATACGGGCAGACCTGGTGCGCCTTGTCGACGATGGCCTGTGCGGCGGCCTGGTCCATGCCGGGCACCTTCACCGCCAGTTGCACCTCGATGCCAAAACCCGCTGGAATCTGGCCGATACCCACGACGGCGTCAATCGATGTATCGGCGGGCAATGACACCTTTTGCTGCCCGGCCAAGAACTTCATCGCCCCGATGAAACAGGCGCTGTAACCGGCAGCGAACAGTTGCTCGGGGTTGATGCCACCGCCGGCGCCGCCCATCTCCTTGGGCACCGCCAGCTTGGCATCGAGCAATCCATCGGAGGAGCGGGTGCTGCCGTCGCGTCCGCCGGTGGAGGTGGCGTGGGCCTGGTAGATGACTTTCTCGACTGGGGTGACCATGGTGCTTCCTTCTTGAAAATGCCCCGGACAGGGCGGGTTGACATAGGCGCGGCACGGGTCTTGCTCATGCGCCCAGTGGCCGCCGGCGACACGAGAACGCTCGACTCGTCGTCGTTCGAGCGGGTCCGCTACCAACAGCTGCCAGCCTTGATGCGCTTGTGCAGTGGCGTCAGAGTACCCGAATCCACGGCAAACGCACCGTGCGTGGCGATCGCTGGACAGCGGCGCAGGGTTTCCAGGTGGGCGCATTAAAGAGCACTCCTTACACATCACGGCCGAAACTGGACTATGGTTGGTGGTCTGGAATCGTGCGTCCGCGGCGCCTCACGGTCAGGCGCGATGCGGATTGTTGCTGCCAAACCCGGTGGCCGATGCGCGAGGACCTATCGGGAAGGAAGTTCGCACACATGTTCGACTACATCATCATCGGCGGTGGCTCGGCCGGCTGCACACTGGCAGGGCGGCTGAGCGAAGACCCCACGGTGACCGTGGCCCTGCTCGAGGCAGGCCCGGTCGACAAGAGCATCCTGATCCAGTGTCCGGCCGGCCTGGTGCTGCTGGCCAAGAACGGACAGGCCAACTGGAAGTTCGAGACCACGCCGCAACCGGGCCTGAACGGCCGCAGCGGCTACATGCCGCGGGGCAAAGTGCTGGGCGGGTCGAGTTCGGTCAACGCCATGATCTACGCGCGTGGGCATCGCAGCGACTACGACCACTGGGCATCCGAGGGCAATCCGGGCTGGTCGTTCGAGGAGGTGCTGCCTTATTTCAAACGCTCCGAGAACAACGAACGGGGCGCGGATGCACTGCATGGCAGCGGGGGCCCGCTCAACGTCAAGGATCTGACCTCTCCCAATCCGTTCGGATCGCTGTTCGTGCAGGCCGGCGTACAGGCCGGATTCCGCGAGAACCACGACTTCAACGGTCCGCAGCAGGAAGGCGTAGGCCTGTATCAGGTCACGCACAAGGACGGCGAACGGTTCAGCGCCGCCAAGGCCTACCTGACACCCCACCTGGCGCGGCCCAACCTGCAGCTGTTCACCGGCGCCTTGACCACCCGCATCCTGCTCGAGAGAAAACGCGCCGTGGGTGTCGAGTTCCGGCATGAAGGCCAGCTCAAGCAACTGCGTGCGGGGCGCGAGGTGCTGCTGTGCGCCGGAGCGCTGCAATCACCACAGATCCTGATGTTGTCGGGCATCGGCCCGCATGACCATCTGCTGGAGAACGGCATCGCCACGCTGCACCACCTGCCCGGCGTTGGACAGAACCTGCACGACCATCCGGACGTGGTGATCAACACGCATGCGCCGCGCGCCAAGGACCTGGTGGGCATCTCGCCGCACGGCTTGGTGCGGTCGATCCGGGGCATGTTCGAATGGCGCCGGCAGCGCACCGGCATGCTGACGACCAATTTCGCCGAGGCGGGTGGCTTCATCAAGAGTGCGCCCGACGAACCCATACCCGACCTGCAGCTGCACTTTGTCACCGGCATCCTGGTCGATCATGGCCGCAAGACGATTCTCGGACATGGGCATTCCTGCCATGTCTGCCTGTTGCGGCCCCGCAGCCGGGGCAGCCTGCGCCTGGCGAGCAAGGACCCGACGGACGCGCCGCTGATCGACCCCAACTTCCTGGCCGACCGCGACGACATGGACCGCTTGGTCCGCGGCTTTCACATCATGCGGGACATCCTTGGGCAACCGGCTCTCGCAGGCTACGGCGGCAAGGAGTTCGCCCAGTCGGCCGCGGCGCAGACCGACCTGCAGATAGAGCAGTTCATCCGCGACCATGCCGACACGATCTACCACCCGGTAGGTACCTGCCGCATGGGCACCGGCCCGGACGCCGTCGTCGACGCCGAATTGCGCGTGTATGGCCTGCGAGGCCTGCGCGTCGTCGATGCATCCATCATGCCGCGTGTGGTCGGCGGCAACACCAATGCTCCGGTGATCATGATCGCGGAGAAGGCCGCCGACATGATCAAGGCCGCAGCAGCGCAGTCCCCTTCCACGGTGGTGGACGTTGACGCTGTGGTGGACGTTGTCGCGGCTCGGCAGGATCGCGTGCCCGAGCCGCATATCGCGTGAACACCAGCGTGATAAGGCGTGATCAGCGTTCGGGAGGCAAAGCAGCCCAGGCCTGTCGCAGCACGGTCACGATATCGACCACCGGCCGGCCGGTGGCCTGCATCACCGCAGTGCGGTAGGGTGGCATGTTGGTGCATTCGAGCACGATGCTGTCGATCTGCGGATGATCCTGCACCAGCGTCCTGGCCGCCTTCACCACGTCGCCCTGGGCCTGAACCAGGTCCATGCCGGTCTCATTGCCCAGGATCTTGCGCTGGAACTCGCAGCCCGGCACGACGCCCTGCACCGGCGTACCCGCGGGCACGCCTGCCGCACGCAGGGTTGGCGCACCCAGCGAGGCGGCGTCGATCGTGACAATGCCCGGCCGCGCGAGCCGCGCGCAGGCCAGCAGGCTCGAACTGACGACCGGCACCGGCGCCAGGGCCTGCGCCAGTTGCGTCTGCCACAGCGCCAGGAAGCCGCAACTGGTCGACACCATGCGGGCGCCCTGCTGCGTCAACTCGGTTGCAGCGGCGATGAACGGGGCCAGCAAAGCCGGGTCGCCCTCGCGCACGATACGTTGCGGTGACGCACCGTGCACCGTGCGGTAACACACGGCGATGCCGAGTTCCGCGAAACTGGCCGGGTTCCCGATATCGCCGATGGGTCGCGGGAACCGGGTGTCGAGCATCAGAATGCCCAGGAAACCCCTGCCGGGCATCGTCATCCGCGAAATCGCTTGCGCGTGAGCGCCAGCGCGATCCAGAACGCGCCAACTGTGTAGGCCAGCAGCACCAGCAGCGGACGCACGCCGTCGCTGGGCCACTGGTCCATGAACAGCGGGCGCACCAGTTCCACCGCACTGGTCAGTGGCAACCAGTCGGTGATCGTACGCACCAGCGGCGGCAACTGCTCGCGCGGAAAGAAGATGCCGCTGAGGAACATCATCGGCGTGAGGAACAGTGTGAAGTAATAGGTGAAGAAGTCGTACCCCTTGGCCAGCGCGTTGAAGATCAGCGCGATGCATGAAAAGGCAATACCCACCAGCAGCAGCACCGGCCAGGCCAGCAGCAGCTTGGGGCTGTGGCTGATGCCCAGCGCCAGCATCACACCCAGGATGGCGGTGGCGGTGAAGACAGCCTTGAACGCCGCCCACAGCATCTCGGCCAGCACGATGTCGTCGAGCCGCACCGGCGCGTTCATGATGCCGTCCCAGGTCTTTTGCACATGCATGCGCGAGAACGCCGAATACAGGGCCTCGAACGATGCCGCATTCATTGCGCTCATGCAGATGCTGCCGCTGGCCAGGAACAGAATATAGGGCACCAGGACCGGACCGCCCACGGTCTGCACGGTGACCTGCCCGATCAGCGCGCCCAGTCCGTAACCGAAGGCCACCAGCCACATCAGCGGCTCGGCGATATTGCCCACCAGGCTGGGAATGGCCAGCTTGCGCCAGACCAGCAGGTTGCGCAGGAACACCGGCCAGAACCGCAGCGACAGCTGCGGCGCGCGCCACGGCGACAGGCCGCCGCGTTGCGGTCCGCCCTGGCGTGCCATCGGTGCTGCCGGCACCGGTTCGTCGCGCGGCGCCATCGTCAGCCGTCCTCCCGGATCTGGCGGCCGGTCAGCTTGAGAAACAGGTCTTCCAGGTTGGCGGGCCGGTGCAAGGTGCGCAGTTCAGGCCGTTCGGCCAGCGCCAGCAAGAGCGGCCTGGCGTCGTGCGTGTAGAAGAACACCGTCTCGCCACTGACCTCGACCCGTGCCGCCAGCTGCCTGACCGGGGCATCGAGCCATGCGGCTACGCCCACACCGTAGACCTCGACCACATCGGGCTCCAGGTGCTCGCGGATCAATGCCCGCGGCGTGCCTTCGGCGATCTTGCGGCCATGATCGATCACCAGCAATCGCGAGCACAGGCGTTCAGCCTCGTCCATGAAATGGGTCGTCAGCAGGATCGACTTGCCCTGCTGCAACAGCACCAGCAGCCGCTCCCACATCAGGTGCCGCGCCTGCGGATCCAGCCCGGTCGTGGGTTCGTCGAGCAGCAGCAGTTGCGGATCGTTGACCAATGCGCGCGCCA
>JBBRVD010000142.1:0-9894 GCA_038247175.1 Burkholderiales bacterium
ACAGCCGCAGGTACTGGATGTGGTATGCCTGCAGGACGCCGGCCATGTCGGCTTCATGTCGATGATCGACTCCATCGTGCGCCAAGCCCGGCTGCACCTGGAGCGGCTGAATCGGCGTCGGCGCGAGACCTGCCCGGCGTCCGACCTGGTCGTGGGCGTGCAGTGCGGCGGCAGCGACGCCTTCTCGGGTGTCACCGCCAACCCGGCCGTGGGCTTTGCCACCGACCTGCTGGTGCGGGCCGGCGCCACCGTCCTGTTCTCGGAAGTGACCGAGGTGCGCGATGCAATCGACCAGCTTACCGCCCGCGCCGCGAGCATCGAGGTGGCCGAGGCGATGGTGCGCGAGATGGACTGGTACGACCGATATCTGGAACGCGGCAAGGTCGACCGCAGCGCCAACACCACACCTGGCAACAAGGCGGGCGGCTTGTCGAACATTGTCGAGAAGGCCATGGGCTCGATCATCAAGTCCGGCTCGGCGCCGATCATGGGTGTGGTGCCGCCGGGCGAGCGGGCGGATCGCAAGGGCCTGCTGTATGCGGCCACGCCGGCCAGCGACTTCATCTGCGGCACCTTGCAACTGGCCGCAGGCATGAACCTGCACATCTTCACCACCGGTCGCGGCACGCCCTACGGGCTGGCGCAGGTACCGGTGATCAAGATCGCCACCCGCAGCGAACTCGCGCGGCGCTGGCATGACCTGATGGACCTGGACGCCGGCCGAATCGCCACCGGCGAGATGACGATCGAGCAGATGGGCTGGGAACTGTTCCAGCTGATGCTCGACGTGGCCAGCGGCAAGAAGACCTGGGCCGAACACTGGAAGTTGCACAACGCGCTGGTGTTGTTCAATCCGGCGCCGGTGACCTGAGCCCGCCGCCCCGACCCCGATCACGCACTCCCTCTCCCGTTCGCGTTTTCATTCAACCATTCATCGGAGGCACTTTCATGTCGCGCAGAAACATTCTTGGCCTGGCCCTGGCCGCCGCCCTGTCCCTCACCGCGTCGATGGGCGCTGGGGCGCAGACCGACTACCCGACGAAACCGATCAAGATCATCGTGGCCTTCCCGCCCGGCGGCACCAGCGACGTGATGGCGCGTATGGTGGCCGATGAACTGGGCAAGCTGCTCAAGCAGCCGGTGCTGGTCGAGAACATCGGCGGCGCCGGAGGCATTGTGGGCACCGACCGCGCGTCCAAGACCGCGCCCGACGGTTATACCCTGGTGCAGACCGGCGTGGGCCAGAATGCGGTTGCGCATGGACTGGATCCCAACCTCAAGTACAACTCGATGACCGATTTCATCCACCTCACCCAGGTGCATTCCGGTCCGAATGTGCTGGTGGTGCACCCGGACACGCCGTTCAAGTCGCTCAAGGACGTGGTCGCGTATGCCAAGGCCAACCCCGGCAAGCTCGACTACGGCTTCACGCACGCCGCCTCCGGCCACATGGCGATGGAGCTGTTCAAGCAGACCGCCGGTATCTTCATGACCGGCATTCCCTACCGCGGCGGCGGCCCGATGCTCAGCGACCTGCTCGGTGGCCAGATTCCAATGATGTTCATCAACCAGGACGCCGCGCTGCAGCATGTGAAAGCGGGCAAGATGCGGGCTCTGGCCGTGACCAGCGCCCAGCGCAACCCCCTGTATCCCGACGTGCCCACGATTGCCGAATCCGGCTTCCAAGGCTTCGAAGCCCTGTCCTGGTCCGGCATGTCGGTGGTCAAGGGTACGCCGCAACCCATCGTCAGCAAGCTCGAGGCGGCCCTGGTGCAGGTCATGCAGTCGGACGCGGTGAAGCAGCGCATGGGCTCGGTGGGTTTCATCATTCCCGAGCAGGGCGGCAAGCACTACACCGCGTTCGTGCAGTCGGAGATCGACACCTGGACCAAGGTGATCAAGGCGGCCGGTATCAAGCCGCAATAACGCGGGCGCACTCGCCGGCGTCCAGCGGCTCGATCCATTGCAACTGCCGCTCCAGCACCTCCAGCGTCGCCTCGGACGCGTCGGCTCCCTTGGCCTGGCGTGCGCAAATGCGCCGGCGCAACTCGTCGACGTTCGCCTGCGGCGCCAGGATCGCGAAGTCGGCGTCGCAGGCCTTTGCCAGCGCGTGGAAGCTGTCGCGCTCGCCGCGGTTGAGAAACGCCGCATCCACGATGACCGACCAGCCCGCAGCCAACAGCATGCGCGCGGTGTCCTGCAGATGGGTGTAAGTGCGCTGGTGCGCATCCTTGTCGTAGATGCCGGTGTTGATATCGGCGCCGGTGCGCTCGTTGCGTTCCAGTCCGAACAGGCGCCTGCGCTCCACGTCCGAGCGAAGGCGCAATGTGCGGGCCTGTTCGTCCTGTTGCAGTATCCGGTTCGAGGCGACTGTCTTGCCGCATCCGGCCAGCCCGTGGGTGATGATGAGACGCGACCGCCGAGGCGCCACCAGCTGTTGGGCTTGCGATAGGTAGTGCGCGGCCTTGTCCATGCCGTGATGCGACTGCCCGGCGCGGATCGCCTCGACCTTGGCCCGCACCATCGCCCGGTACACCGCGTAATACGGCAGCAGCCGCACGCATGCGTAGTCGCCGCTGCGGCTCAGCATCTCATCGACAAACCAGTTGGCCAGGCCGGGCTGGTCGTGGTCGAGCAGATCCACATAGGTGAATGCGATTTCGTTGGCCAGGTCGATCCAGCGCAGGTCTTCGTTGAACTCCAGGCAGTCGAACATCCGAACCCGGTTGTCGATCAGCACCATGTTGGCCAGGTGCAGGTCGCCGTGGCATTCGCGCACCATACCGTCCGCGCGGCGCGCCTGCATCAGTTCCGTGAGCGCGTGATGTTGCGAAACGGTCCATTCCCGCAGCCCGGCCAGTGGTGGCTCCGCGCCGCTGTCGGCCATGCGCGCTCCGAGATCGTCGAAGTTGTCCAGCGCCGGCGCGAGCACTTGCTCCGGCAAGCCGAAGCGCGAGGCGGCGGGCGCCACTGCGGCCTGTCGGTGGAACGCGGCCACGGTATCGGCCAGGTCGCTGATGTGCTCCGCTGTCAGTGCGCCGCGCTGGCACACATGGTCGAGCCGGCCGGCCTCGTCGAAACGGCGCATGCGCACCGCATAGTCCAGGATCGTTCCGTCCGATCCACCCCACTGCAGCCCTTTGTGCGGTGCGTCGCGCAGCGCCAGCACCTCCAGGTAGAGGTCGGGGGCGAACCGCCGGTTCAGCCGCAGTTCGTCTTGGCAGAACCGCTGGCGCAACTCCAGCGTGCTGAAATCCAGGAACGGCAGCCGCACCGGCTTCTTGATCTTGTAGGCGCTGTCGCCCGCCAGCAGCACCCAGGAGATATGGGTTTCGACAACGTCGACCCGCCGCACGCTGCCGGGGTAACGCTGGGGCTGCAGCAGCGGCCGCAGCCGCCGCGGAAGATCCTTGCGCGCGGGGAGCATCCAGGCCGGCAGGTACCAGTTGTGCACCCCTAGCAGGGTCATGGCGGCTGGTACCAGGAACGAGCGCACGATCGTGGCGTCGAGCAGTACGGCAACACCCAGGCCGAAACCGACTTGCTGGAACATCACCAGTTCACCACTGGCAAAACCGGCGAAGATGGCCACCATGATCAGCGCGGCGCCAGTGATCACGCCCGAGGTCGCGCGCACACCCAACCGGATGGCTTGGGTGTTGTCGCCGCTGGCCATGAAGTGCTCGCGAATGCGGCTGAGCAGGAACACGTGGTAATCCATCGACAGGCCGTACAGGATGGTGAACAGGAACAGTGGTATCCAGGCCTCGATCAGTGCCACCTGCTGAAAACCGAACAGGGATGCACCGATGCCGCGCTGAAACACCAGCACCATGAGGCCGTAGGCCGCGCCCACCGACAGCAGGTTGAGCACGATCGCCTTGAGCGGCACCACCAGCGAGCGAAAAGCCAGTGCCAGCAGCAGGAAGCTGAGCGCGAGCACGATGCCGAACACCCGCGGCGTATAGACATCGGTGAGGTGAAAGAAATCGATATATCCGGCCGCATTGCCACCGACCACGGCTTGCGCGTCCACGCCGCCAAAGGCCGCGCGGATATGCTGCTCGCGCAGCCGAAGCACGCCCGATTGCGCACCCTGGCTTTCCGCATCGCCTGTCATCGGGATCGTCAGCACGGCCAGGTCGCCGGTTGGATTGACCTGCAGCGCGGCCTTGTCGACCAGGAAGGCGGTGTCGCCTGTCAGCGCCGCCCTGAGTCTCCCGATCGCCTGCGTCACCGGTGGCGAGGCAATAGCGCCGTCAACCACGACGATGGCCTCCGAGATCGTGCCGGTGCGGAATTCGCGTTCGATCAGGTCGAAGCCGCGCCGCGACGGCGACTCCGCGGGCAGACTGTCGATGCCGGAGAAGCCGGTCTTCATGTCGAGCGCGGGTACGGCGAGGGCCAGCAACAGACCGGTGGTGAGCAGCAGGCAAGACAGCGGAAAGCGGATCGCCAGGCCGGTCAGCCGGTCCCACAGACGGCCCTCGCCCCCCCATGCGGGCAGCGGAATCCGACCGCGGTCGAGCCGGTCTCCGAGCACTGCCACCAGTGCCGGCAGCAGCGTGAACGAGGCCAGCAGGCACAACAACACGACCAGGATCGCGCCGGCCGCCAGGCTGCGGTAGACGTTGGTGGGAATGATCAGCAGACCCAGCAGCGCCAGCACCACCGTGGCGCCGCTGTAGGCGATTGCATGGCCGGCCGATGCGCTGGCCAGCGTCAACGCGGCGTGTGATGAGCGGCCGGTAGAGCGCTCCTCCCGGTAGCGGGAGAGCAGGAACAACGAATAGTCGATACCCACTGCCAGGCCCATCATGACAATCATGTTGGTGACCAGAAAATAGGCCTGCATGACCGGGCCCGCCACAACGGTGATCGCCAGCGCCACGATGATCGCGGCCGTCGCGACCAGTATCGGTACCAGGGCCGCAACCACGGTGGCGAACACGGCCAGCAACACCAGCAGGGCCATCGGCAGGCCGATCCTGAGCTCGGCCTGCAGGTCCTGCTGGGCCAGCGTCTTGAATTCAGTGCCCACACTGGCGCGGCCGACCAGATACCACCGCAGGTCGGATGCCCCAGCGTCCGGGCGCCCCAGGGCTTGCTGGATCGATCCGATCGTGCGCTGCGGATCGCGCACCCGCATCGGCACCAGCGTGCTGTGGCGATCGGCCGAGACCAGGGTGGCATCACCGCTGGCGAAATAACTCAGCGCCCAGGTGATGGTGTTGCCCTGCAGGCCCGCCAGACGGTCTGCGACGGCCTGCGCCTGCGCCTGGAAGCGTGGGTCATCGACAGTCATGCTGGCCGAATGCAGCACCAGGATTTCGTTCGGTTGGGCGGATTCCGGCCGGTCTGCGAATCGCTCGCGCATCAGGGCCTCGGCGCGGCTCGAGCCGGAGTCATCGTAGCGCTGCACCTGGGTCGAGAAAGCCGTGCCAGCGTGTTGCGCGATCAGCACCACGCCGACCAGCATCGCTGCCAGCCAGGCGGCGATCACGCGCCAGGGGTGGGCCAGTACCAGGGTCATCAGCCGATGGCGTTCCCCAGCGTCGCTCATCGGCGCCCGGTGCCAGCGTGTGGCGCGCGGGCCACGGACAGGTGTTTGCATCGCATGGATGCCAGTATCGTTCACGGTCGGGTCCGTGATGGCGCTGGCTGAGTGGAGCCGCAGCCCTGTGCTGCGCGGGCGTAAGCCGTTTTTTGTCTGTAAGGACATCGGGTCTTCATCGACCAAGTGCATCGGGCTCGCAGACATGCGCCGGCGGCGGCCACAATAGCCGCTGAGAGCTGACCATTCCTGTTGCTTCGCGCCTCCATTGCCCTTATGCCCGCTACACCCCGTACTTTGATCCTGTTCAACCATGATTGGGACGCGATCGGGCATGCGGCGGCGGCCCGGGCCATGGGCCTGCAACTGGACAGCGCAGGTTTCGACCTGTTCAGTTTTCCGAGCAACGCGCGGCTGGCCTGGTTCGACATGGCGCGTTACGTCGACAGCCTGGCGCGGCGCGCCCGCGATCGGGGCTGGCAGGCCGTCGTGTCGCACCATGAGCAGTTCGGTGCGCTGGCCGCGGCCTTGCTGGCTGAACGCATGGGCTGGCCCGGAACACCGGTGAATGCGATCCTGGCCTGCCAGCACAAGTACCATGCCCGCCAGGTGTTGCAGCAAGTCGCGCCCGAGGCCAATATCCCCTTCCAGCTGCTCGATGCCGAGTACGGGGCACCGATACCGCAAGGGCTGCCCTACCCGGTATTCGTCAAACCGGTGAAAGCGGCGTTTTCGGTGCTGGCGCGTCGGGTGGACAACCGGCAGCAGCTGCAGCAGCACACCCGATTCGGCTGGTGGGAGCTGTGGGTCATCCGGCGCCTGGTCGAACCGTTCGAGCGCATGGTGCGGGCCCGGCTGGGCGCACGGATGCCCAGCGCGCACCGCATGCTGCTCGAGATGCCGGTGCAGGCGGAGCAGTACAACCTGGACGGTTATGTGTTCCAAGGGCAGGCTCATGCCGTCGGTGTGGTCGATGCCATCATGTACCCGCACACCCAGGCTTTCATGCGGCACCAAGTGCCCACGCGTCTGGCGCCGGCAGTGCAGGCGCGCGCGCTGGATGTGGCGCACCGTTTCCTGGCAGCCGTCGGTTTCACACACGGCCTGTTCAATATGGAGTTCTTCTACGATGCGGCCGCCGACCGGCTGACGGTCATCGAGTTCAACCCGCGCATGGCGTCGCAGTATTCCGACCTGTACCAGCGGGTGCTGGGTGTCGACCTGCATGCCATCGGGCTGGCGCTGGCCCATGGCCGCGACCCGGCCACGGTGCCTGTGCGTGTGCCGTCTGCCGGCGCGGCGGCCAGTTTTGTCTACCGGTCCTTCCGACCGGGCGACGCCGTGGTCATGCCCGGCGGGCGGCAACGGCTGGCCCTGCAGCAGGCCTACCCGGGCGCCATGTTGTTCGTGTATCCGAAGTCGGCCGGTTCCACCGCGCGCGACCACAAATGGCTGGGCAGTCACCGATACGGCATCGTCCATCTGGGCGGGCAGAACGAGGCCGATCTGCGCCGGCGTTGCGAGATGGCCAGTGTGCTGCTCGGCTGGCCGGCGCCGTATGCCGACCTGCCGCTGGACGCGTCGCAGCGTGGCGCAGCCGGGCATGCGCCGGCGCTCCCGCATCCGGCGGTGGTGCCGGGAGCCGCCGCGTCATGACCGGCCGGCGCGTGATGCTGCTGGGCATCGCGGGCACGCTGGCAGGTTGTGCATTCACGCCGAACCGCAACCAGGACGGGCCCGACGCGCCCCGCTACCTGCCGCTGCGCCAGCCGGTTCGCACAGCCTGGGTGCTGAGCTCGGGCGGCCCGCGTGGATTCACCCATGTCGGCGTGCTCAAGGCGCTCGATGCGCTGGGCCTGGCACCCGATCTGATCGTTGGCGCGTCGGTCGGAGCGATGGTGGGCAGCCTGCGTGCATCGGGCATGGGCGTGGCCGAGATCGAGACCCTGGCGCTGCAAGTCCAGCCGCTGTCGCTGGCGCGCCT
The DNA here is from genome assembly GCA_038247175.1 of Burkholderiales bacterium. GTDB lineage: Bacteria > Pseudomonadota > Gammaproteobacteria > Burkholderiales > Burkholderiaceae_C > CAISIP01. The sequence continues at coordinate 7,539 of JBBRVD010000142.1, forward strand.
GGCCCTGGGCCGGCCGGAGAACCTGAGCGGCGCGCCGATCGCCGAACTGGTGCGGCGCCTGGCCCTGGTGCCACGGCTGGAGCAAATGCCGCTGGCCATGGCCTGTGTCGCAACGCGCCGCTCCGATGGCCAGGCGATTGCCTTCACCGCGGGCGACGCCGGCCTGGCCGTTCAGGCGTCCGCGGCGATCGAAGGCCAGTTCACGCCGGTGCATATCCGCGGTCAGCAGTATGTCGATCCGGACTGGACCATGCCACTGCCGGTGCGCCTGGCCCGGATGCTGGGCGCGCAGCGGGTGCTGGCGGTGGATGCCACCGTTCACCTGGGCAACCCGCCGGCCGAGGCCGCGCGGTACCGCGACGCCGACCTGCGCAAGAAGGCGCTGGTCGATGCCGATGCGGCGCATGCCGACCTGGTGCTCAAGCCCGATTTCGGTTACTGGGTCAACCTGTCGCAGGAATTCCGCTTGAGGGCCATCGCGGCGGGATACCGGGAGACACTGGCACAGGCACCCGCCTTGCGCCGCTTGCACCGCCCATGACGCCGACGGGCTTGCGAGCCCTGCGCGCCAAAATGGCTACCGCGGTGGCGTCATGCGGCCGCGGCCGGCACGACCTGCGGCGCGCCGGGCATGACCGGCAAGGTTCCTGCGGCGCGTTTGGCTTCCCACTGGGCTTGCAGGGCGGCGTCGCTCAGATAGTGCGGCACCCGGAAAATCATGCGCTGCAGACGTTGCAACTGCGGGTTGGAACCGGCCACCTCGGCGTCCCAGTACTGCTGGGCGCGGCGGATGTTGAGCTCGGTGTCCATCTCGAAATGGTCGCGCGCCGACTGGCCGCCAAACACATACAGGCGACCGAGGTAGATGCGCCAGGTGTTGGGCCCGCCGCCGCCGCCGCCGGGAATGGCGTAGTTGATGCCGTTGCCGCAATAACCGCCAAACTGCGGCATGTATTGCACTGGGTTGCGCTCGAACGCGACTTTGTGGGCTGCGCTCGCAAAATACCAGCGCACGCCGGCATGGTCGAGTTGCAGGGCCGCATCGCCCTTGATCGCGGCGCCCTGCGTGAAGTACGCCACCGGGTCGTGGCCTTCGAGCATCACGCGCTCCATGCCGCCGAGGGTCACGGTGCGAAACGGTTCGCCCGGCTGCGACTGCGCCCGTGCCGCGCCAGCCAGCGGCATACCTGCCAGGACGATCAACCACTGTCTGCGACGCAAGTTCATGCCAGGTTCCCCGTGTAGATGCCGCTGCCGATATAGCCCATGCCCCACTGCGTGTTATGCCACGCGAAACCATGGCAGTGGGTGGCGACCAAGCTCCAAGGTTGCCACAGATCGGCTGGTTTTGCGTTGTAGGGGCGGTTCTTCATCCAGGCCAGCAAGTTCAGCGGCCCCGTCCACCAGGGGAAGAACTTGATGCCGGCCATTGCGACGCGGGCTCCGGGCCGCGTCTGGCGCAAGATGTTGCCCACCGCCTGCGGTGTGCGGCAGATGTCGTGGGTGTAGTTGAACAGCACCGCGTCGGCCAGGGCGGGCAGGCGCACGGTCTCGGCCGGTTCGTTGGCATGCCAGACGTTGGCCCAGCCCATCTGCGCGACACGCTCGCGGGCGACGGCGAACATCTCGGGGCTTTGTTCGAACGCCAGTACCCGGCCCAATTCGCCCACGCCCTCGCGCAGCAGCGGGTAACTCAGCCCGGTACCGGCTCCGACGTCCAGCACCGCCTGGCCGGGTTGCAACTGCAGCAGGGCGATGGTGCGTTTGCGCAGCGGCATCGTGAACGCGGCTGAACGGTCGTAGCTGGCGGCCTTGTCCTTGTACAGCGCAATCGAAATCTCGTTCGGCGTCATGTTGCCACCGGCATCCGGGAGGCTGCATGCAGGCCCATCACGCCGGTGACGATCAGCCCGATGCACACCAGCTTGGCCGCGGTTGCCGGCTCCTTGAAATAGTAGATGCCGATCAACGCGGTGAGCACCGTGCCCACGCCCGACCAGACCGCATACACCACGCTCAGGCCCAGCACCCGGGTGACGAGGGTGTTGAGCGTTGACGACACCGCGTAGAACACGAAGATCAGCACCGACGCCGCGAGCCGGGTGAAACCTTCGGACAGGCGCGTGCAGGTGGTGCCGGCGACCTCGAACAGGATGGCGCCGGACAACACGGCCCAGGCTTGGGCATGGGTGAGAGTGAGCATGGGGCCGGATTATGCGGGGGCGCAAGGAAAATTTGCGACTGGAGGGAGATCGGGTCGGGGCGGCTTCTTGCCGCGCGGCGCCGGCAGGTTGTCGATGCACGGGTCTGGCGGGTGCGCCCTGTTTGCGCAGGCTGGGTCTGCAGGCACAATCAC
>JBBRVD010000143.1:0-9867 GCA_038247175.1 Burkholderiales bacterium
GGGTCGCTCAGGGTGCCGAACGCGGGCATCATTCCGTTGTAGAGATTGCCCTTGACCTCCAACGGGCCGCTGACGCCATGCAACAGGATGCTCGACAGAATCTTCTCGCTACCGACCACCCACTCTGATGCGACCAGGGGCGGAAACACGCCCGCCACGCCCAGTCCGCTGCCCTGATGGCAGGCCGCGCACTTGGCGCTGTACAGTTGCTTGCCGTCGATCGACGGCACCGCGCCCACGGCGGCGACCGCCGGCCGCAGCGTGCTCACCGTGCGCTGGTCGCCATAGGCTGAGGATTCGCCCGAGGGCGTGACCACGATGTAGAACCCGCCCCACATGCCCATCGCACCGAGGAACATGATGAAGAACCACGGCAGCGGGTTCACGCGCTCGTCGGGGTCGGCCAGTTCACGCTGGGTGGCGGCGTCGTCCAGTGGTCGTTCGGGTTCAGCCATCAGCTACCCTCCTTCGGCGTGACTGCAGCGGCCGAGGGCTTGGGCACCGGCAAGGGCTTCAGCGCCGGCAAGGGCTTGAGCGCCGGATACGTGCGGTCGAGCGACAGCAGGTAATCGACCAGCGCCAGTGCTTCGGGTTTGGCGACGACGACCTGCCCCGGCTTGACCCACTGCGGCGGCAAGTTGACCACCTTTTCGCCCGGCTGGGCCGCGCCCTCTCGCACCCCGAACAGATAGGGGTAGGCCGGCATGATCGACCCAGGTGTGTAAGCGCGCGGCTGGTACAGGTGACCCAGGTGCCAGTCGGCGCTGGGCTGGCGCGCACCGATGTTGAGCAGATCCGGGCCGGTGCGCATGGTTCCCAGCAGGTGGGGCGTGTCGTAGGCATAGTCGGCCGATACCGATGCGCGGCCCCAGCCGCGCGTCGCGTCGGGCGCCTGGGCAATGTCGCGCGGCTGCTGCGAGTGGCAGTAGACGCAGCCGTTGGCAATATAGACCTGCCGGCCCTGCAGTTGCAGCTCGGTATAGGGCTTCAGGCCTGGCGGTGGCGGCTCGTCCCTGAGCAGCAGATAGGGCATCACCACCAGCAGCGCCGTCGCGCCGGACAGGATCACCATCGTGCCCACGACGATCCGCAGCTCGTCCATCGCGAATTTGCCGACATCAAAGCTCATGGCGTGCTTGCGGCAGGGATCGGGCCCGCAGCACGGGCACCCGATCGTGGCGAGACTAGCAGTGCCGCTCCCAGGCGCTTGGGCCCGAACTTCCAGCCCATCATGACGAAGTGCGCCGCGAAGACCAGGTGGCCCAGCGTCATCAGCGTGCCGCCAACCGACCGCGCTTCCAGGTAGGGCAAGGTCAGCGCCACCGACTGCATGAACGGAACGTCCTTGTCGAGCATCGCCAGCCCCTGGTACCAACCGCCAAACGACAACGCGATGAAGTAGATCGCGAAGCCGCCGACCACGAGCCAGAAGTGCAGCGAGATCATCCAGGGGAACGGCCACTCCCACTTCATCACGCGCGGCATGATGAAGTACATCGAGCCGAACATCACCATGGTGAAGAAGCCGTACAGCCCCAGGTGGGCGTGCGCCACCGTGTAGTGGGTGAAATGGGTGACGTCGTTGACGACACGCAGCGCCTGCAGCGAACCCTGCACCGACGCTGCGGTGTACATCATCGCTCCGAGCACGATGAAGCGCAGCGTGGGCGAATACAGCAGCGCACGAAAGTTGCCCAGCACGGTCAGGTGCTGGTTGATGGCCACCGCGGCCACCGGCACCACCATCATCACGCTTTGCACGATGGAGATCGTGATCAGCCAGCTCGGCACCGGGCCACCGATCAGGTGGTGGCCACCGACCTGGCTGTAGAAGAACGCCAGCGACCAGAAACCCAGCAGCGACAGGTTGTAGGAATAGATTGGCTTGCCGAGTACCTTGGGTATGAAGTAGTACGCCGCGGCCAGCCCCAGCGGCGTGAACCACAGGCCCAGCACGTTGTGGCCGTACCACCAGTTCATCGTTGCCTGCTGGACGCCGAAATGCAGGTCCGGCCAGTTGGCGATCAGGAACAGGATCGGGAACCACAACAGCGCCGCGCCGATGTACCAGACCGATACGTACAGGTGCTTGACCTTGCGCCGCAGCAGCGTCAACCACAATGGAAAGCCGACCAGCGCCCCGCCGATCACCATCGGGATGTCCGCCTGCCACGGGTACTCCAGCCACTCCAGGCCGTCGGAATGGCCGGTGGCGATCGCGATCGTGCCGGCGATCACGCCGCCCGTCCACAGAGCGCCGCCGAGCAATGCATACCGTGCACCCACCAGTTCGGTCTTTAACAGGCGCGGGATCAGCCACAGGGCCACGCCGATACCGGCCATCGAGCACCAGCCGTAGGCGACCAGGTTGAGATGGATCGGGCGAATCCGGCCGAAAGTAACCCACTCCTGCGCGACCCACCAGTCCGGCAGATGCAGCTTGAACGAGGCGATCAACCCGGCCAGCGAGGCCAGCACAAGCCAGATCACCGACAGGGTCAGGCACACGCCGACCACCAGCGAGCTGCTCTGATCCACGCGCAGCCGGGTGATGACTTCTTGCCGACTTTGTTGATCGGCGCTGCTGTCCGGGTCCATCGCCTGCTGCAGGTTGCTGCGCTGCGCCTGGGTTGCGGCGGGGTCCTCCACCGCCCCCAACTCGTTGGCGTCAAAAATCTGCACTGCGGCAGCGCCACCACCGCCAAACAAGCCCTTGGACATCGAGGCGATGAACACGAAGAGCGCAAGCACCGACAAGATGAAGGTAACAAGCAAAACGCCAACGGTGAAATCCATAGCCGAAAGCGTATCAGTGTCCACGCCTCGCAAGGCCGGTAAACCGGGCATACACCCTGGTCAACAAGGTCATTCGGGCTGTTCTCGCCTTGCCTGGCGCACTCATCGGGGTACGTTGGGACGCATTCAACCCGTTTGCAGGTTCAACTGTCGTTTGCAGGTTCAATCGGGCCACAGTTTGCGCGAAGCGTGACGATCAGACGTCGGTGCCCAGGTGCGCGACGCAGTCACCCCGTTCGACGCGGCCGAAATGGCGTTGGCACACGACCATGCCGGCGCGGCGGAAGTGGCAGGTGACGGGTTCGCGCCCCGGGTTGTCGATGAAGTGGATGCGCCCGGCTGGATCGCCAGAGCGGACTTCGGCGCCCAGGTCCACCAGCGGCTCGAGCAAGCCGGCTTCATTGGCGTAGACATAGTGTTCCCGGCTGCAGACCTCGATCATGCGCATGTCCGTTCGCGGCTCGGGCGCCGGTGTGTTGGCCAGTACACCGGCAAAGGCCAGGAACCGCTGCACGCCGCCCTCCAGCATGGCCAGGCTGGAGCGGTTCACGTCGCCGCCGCCGCCGAATTCGCCACCGAGCGATACCAGGCCGCGCCGGGCGGCCGCAGCGCCGGCCAGTCGGCCTTCGGGGTTGTAGGCCCATACCAGGCTCAGCGGCGCGCCGAACGCCTGCAGTGCGGCCAGCGATTGCGCGTCGAGCGATGGATCGCCGCTTTGACGCATCGAGCAAAACGGCACGTACTTGAGCGATGAACCGCCCGAGTGCAGGTCGTGGTGGAAGTCGGCCATCGGGTACAACACGCTGTCGATGTAGTGCGCGATGGCCCAGGTCGGCGTGCCGTGCGGGTCACCCGGAAAGGCGCGGTTCAGGTTGCCCTGGTCGATCGGCGAGACCCGCGCGCCCGCCATCGCGGCCGGCATGTTGGCCGCCGGCAGGATGATGATGCGTCCGCGCACCTGTTCGGGTTCGAGTTCGCGAATCAGCTTGGCCAGCGTGATCTGGCCCTCGTATTCGTCGCCGTGGTTGCCCGACATCAGGAACACGGTGGGGCCGTCGCCATTGCGGATCACCGCGATCGGTATCGCCAGCGCGCCATAGGCCGAGCGGGTGACCGAATGCGGCAGGTAGAGCCAGTCGACCTGCTTGCCCTGGGCGTCATAGTCGACGTCGGTGAAGATCATGGAAGGGTTGCGGGTAGTCATGGTCACTCCGATGGATGCGGCTGCGGGCGACGGGGGGTTCAGGTCCACCAGCGGCCGTCGAGCACCAGGCCGTGCGCCTTGAAAGCGATGTTGCTGTGGATGACCTCGCCCATCACGTCACGGTAGTCGGTGGGCTGCTCCAGCAATTCGAAGATGCTGGCCTCGCCCAGTGCGCCGGGCTTGAGCGTGCCCAGTTCGGGCCGGCGGATGGCCCGGGCCGCGTTCACCGTGGCGCTGGCCACGACTTCGGGCAGGCTCATGCCCAGCACATGGAATTTGGCCAGCGTCTGCAACAGGTCGAAGGCCGGCCCGTTGATCGACAGGATGTGTACGTCCGACGAGATCACGTCCGGCTTGAAACCGGCCTCGAGCATGGCGCGGCTGGTCTTGAAGCCGCAGGAGCCACCCCCGTGGCCGATGTCGAAGATCACGCCGCGCTCGCGCGCCGCGGCGATCTCCGGCCGCACGCCGCCACCGGGTAGCGAAGGCGCGTTGGGGAACGGGCGGAAACAGTGCGTGAGGATGTCGCCCTTGCGCAGCCGCGACATCACGTCCAGGCGCGACGGCGGCGGGTGGTCCAGGTGGGCCATCAGCGGCAGGCCGAGTTCCTCCGCCACCTCCAGCGCCATGTCCATCGGTGCGATGCCCGAGTTACCACTGGCGCCGCGGCCAACCCGAACCTTGATGCCGACGATCAGGTCCAGGTGGTCGCGCGCCACGCGGACACACTCGCGCATGTCGAGCAGCCGCAGGTCTTCGCATTCGCCGACCATGACCGTGTGCGAGAAAGCGAAGATGCCGGCGAACGACAGGTTGATCAGCGGCAGGATACGCACCGGCATCGCCGGCTCGATGACATGTTTGCGAAAGCCGGGGAAGTTGGCCGGCCCGGCGGTGCCGGCATCGACGAAGGTCGCAGTGGCGCTGGTACGCGCCAGTTGCACCGCATCGACGCCGATCGAGGTGCCGCCCCAGTAGACATGGGTGTGCAGGTCGATCAGGCCGGGCGTGACAATCTTGCCCTTGAGTTCGCGGATCTCGGTGTTCGGGCCGGCGGGCAACTGATCGCCGATGGCGGAGACCTTGCCGCCCGCAAACGCGACGTCGCTCACCCGGTCGATGTCTTGCGACGGATCGATCACGCGCGCGCCGCGCAGGATCAGTTCATGGTGTGCTTGTGTCATGGTGTGGGTAGCTTCTGGCAGGCCGCAAGCAGGCAACGCACCACGGTTGCGTCGTCGTCCTCGCGTACGGTCATCGGGTTGAGGGTCAGGATATCAGTGTCCATCCGGCCTTCGCCAAGATGGATCGGCGGATCGCCGTGCTGCAGTGCGTGGCTCAGCGCCGCAGCATGGCCGCCGGTCACATGCAACTCCAGCGTCGGCATGGGTGCTTCGGCATCCAGGTGCGTGCGCAGGACCGGGCTGGCGCTGGCCAGCGCGTCAGCCATCGTGTGCAGGCGCTCGCGCAGGCGCGTATGGATGGCCGCGTCGTCGCGCTGCATGAAACGCTCCAGCGCCACCAGCAGGCCGGCAATTTCTTCCTTGCCGACCTTGAACCCGCGGCCGATGCCGTGGTGCGGAATGCCGCGCAAGGCCGAGCGGTCGATCAGCGGCGAGGCCGACCAGGTTTGCGGATGCACGTCCATGTCCATCATCTGCACCAATGCCGAGCCGATCAGGTCGCGCCGGCCGGCCAGGATGCCGCTGGCCTGGGGTCCGCCGATCGCCTTGCCGCCGCTGAACAGCACCAGGTCTGCGCCTGCGTCGATGAAGCGGCGCAGGTTCTCGCGCGGCGGCAACTGCGCCGCGGCGTCGACGATCACCGGCACATGGTGCGCGTGCGCGGTCGCGATCACCATCGGCAGACTGGCCATCGATGCCGCATGGGCGACGAAAACAAAGGCCACCGTCTGCGGGCCGATCGCGGCCTCGACCTCCCAGGTCTCCAGGCCACGGATACCGGCGCCGGTGCCACGGTCGTTGTGGCCGATATCGACGATACGCCCGCCCGCCACCCGGATCGCATGGTCGTAGCTGTTGCGCTGCGTGCGCGCCATCAGCACTTCGTTCGGCATGCCGCAGGTGTCGGGCAGCGCGGCCATGCGCGCGACGTCCCAGCGCGCCAGGCAGGCGGCGGTGGCCAGCGTCAGCGCTGCCGATGCGCCGGAGGTGACGATGCCGGCCTGTGCGCCGGTGGCCAGCGCGATGCGTTCGCTCGCAGCCGTCTGCAACTCGGCGATGTCGACGCTGGCGGCGGCCGCCGCGCACATCGCCTCGAGCACCTCGGGCTCCATCAGGCTGCCGCCCAGGCGTGTCAGCGTGCCTGCAGCGTTGATGCGCCGCGTGACCCCGAGTCGCTGGAGAATGTCCATCACGCGGCGGCTGTGGTTGCCGCCAGCGTCTCGGGTGTGCGCAGATGGCAGGCGACGACATGCCCGGGCGCGATCTGCAACAGCGGCGGGTCTTCCACCTTGCAGCGGTCCAGCACGTACGGGCAACGGGTATGGAAATGGCAGCCGGGCGGCGGGTTCATCGGGCTGGGCACATCGCCCTCGATGACCAGCCGATCGCGCTTGGACCTGGGGTCGGCGATCGGCGCCGCGGCCATCAGCGCCTCGGTATACGGATGCAGCGGCTGGCCGAAGATGCGGTCGCGTGTCGACAACTCGACGATACGCCCCAGGTACATCACGGCGATCCGGTGCCCGATATGCTCGACTACCGCCAGATCGTGCGAGACAAACAGGTAGGCCAGGCCAAACTCGTCCTGCAGGTCCATCATCAGGTTGAGCACCTGGGCCTGCACCGAGACGTCGAGCGCCGAGACCGGTTCGTCGGCGACGATGAGCCGGGGGTTCAGCGCCAGCGCGCGGGCGATGCCCAGGCGCTGGCGCTGGCCACCGGAAAACTCGAACGGGTAACGCGCCATCGCATCCGGGCGCAGGCCGACCTTTTCGAGCAAGCCGGCAATCTGCTTTTCGCCGTCGGCGCCGCGTTGGGCCAGGCCGTAGTTCTCCAGCGGCTCGGCGATGATCTGCCCGACCCGCATGCGCGGGTTCAGCGAGGAATACGGATCCTGGAACACCATCTGCACCTCGCGCCGGTGTTCGCGCATGCCTTCGTCGCCGAGTTGCGTGACCTCGGTGTCGCCCAGCCAGATACGGCCGGCCGTGGGTTCCTGCAGTCGCAGCACGGTCTTGCCGACGGTCGACTTGCCGCAGCCCGATTCGCCCACCAGGCACAGGGTTTCGCCGGCCTGGATCGAGAACGAGATGCCGTCCACCGCCTTGACATGGCCGGCAACTGTCTGCAACACGCCTCGGTGCACCGGAAAGTATTTCTTCAGGCCCTCGACGCGCAACACGCTGCCGCCCGACTTCGCGCTTGCATCAGCAGTGGCCGCCGTCGCTGGTGTCGTGCTCATGATTGCAACACCTTGTCGATCTCCCAGCACGCGGCCAGATGGGCGCCCACCGGCGCCGGGCCGTCGATGACCTGCGCCGTCGCTCCGGCGCTGTACTGCAGCAGCGGTGGCGCCTGCTCACGGCAGCGCGGCTGCGCGAAGCCGCAGCGTGGCGCGAACGCGCATCCCTGGAACGCCGGTTGCCCCGGCACGTTCTCGCGCAGCGAGGGCACGATGCCGGGAATCTCGCTCAGGCGCCGGGTGCGCGCGCCCTGCCGCCCGCGCGGAATCGACGCCATCAGGCCCCGGGTATACGGATGCACCGGTCGCTCGAACAAGGCGTCGACCGTGGCCTCCTCGACCTTGCGTCCTGCGTACATCACGACCACCCGATGCGCGGTCTCGGCGATCACGCCCAGGTCGTGCGTGATCAGCATGATGGAGGCGCCGACCCGGCCGTTGAGCTCGACCATCAGCTTGAGGATCTGGGCCTGGATTGTGACGTCCAGCGCGGTGGTCGGCTCGTCGGCGATCAGCAGCTTGGGGTTGCACGACAAGGCCATCGCGATCATCACACGCTGGCGCATGCCGCCGGAGAACTGGTGCGGATAGTCGCCCACGCGCCGCTGCGCATCCGGAATCCGCACCAGCTTGAGCATTTCGACCGCCCGCGCCATTGCGGCGCTGCGCGACAGCCCCTGGTGGATCTGCACCGCCTCGGCGATCTGCTCGCCAATGCTGTGCACCGGGTTGAGCGAGGTCATCGGCTCCTGGAACACCATCGCGATCTGGTTGCCGCGGATCTTGCGCATCTCGGCGTCGCTCAGGTGCGCCAGATCCTTGCCTTCGAATTGCACCGAACCCTGCACGATCCGGCCCGCCTTGGGCGGAATCAGTCGCATCACCGACAAGGCGGTCACCGACTTGCCGCAGCCGGACTCGCCGACGATGCCCAGCACCTCGCCTTCCTGCACGCTCAGGGACAGGCCTTCGATGGCGCGCACCACGCCGTCGCGGGTGAAGAAGCGGGTATGCAGGTCTTCGACCTGAAGGACCGGTGTCGCCATCACATGCCCCGGGAGATTCTTGGGTCGAGCCGGTCGCGCAGACCGTCGCCGAGCAGGTTGACCGCCAGCACCACCAGAGCCAGGCAGATGCCGGGCGCGAAGATGGTCCATGGCGCGATCTGCAGGTAGAGCCGGTTGCCGGCGATCATGTTGCCCCAGGTCGGGATCTCGGGCGGCGTGCCGGCGCCGAGGAAACTCAGCCCGGCTTCGGTCAGTATCGCGGAGGCGCAAATGTAGGTGGCCTGAACGATCAGCGGTGCGATCGTGCTGGGCAGGATATGCCGGCGCAGCAACTTGCCGACCCGGGTTCCGTTCGAGCGCGCCGCTTCGACGAATGGCAGGTCGCGCACCGACAACACGACGGCGCGCACCAGGCGGGTCACACGGGGCACCTCGGGAATCGAGATCGCGATGATCACGACCATGACGCTCGATCCCAGCAGGGCGACGAGTGCGATCGCCAGCAGGATGGAGGGGATTGCCATGATGCCGTCCATCAGGCGCATGACCACCGCGTCGACACCCCTGAAGTATCCGGCCAGCAGCCCGATGATCGCGCCGCTGACGATGGCGATGACGGCCACCGACAAGCCGACGATCAGCGAGATGCGTGCGCCGTAGACCATGCGCGCGAAGATATCGCGACCCAGGCTGTCGGTGCCGAGCCAGAATTCGCTGCCAGGAGGTTTGAGCCGGTTGATCGGCTCGAAGGCGATCGGGTCGCGCGCGATCCAGGGTGCCAGCAGGGCGGCCAGAGTGATCACCAACAGCAGCACTGCGCCGACGATGATCGTGGGATGACGCCGGATGAATTCGGCCGTGTTCGAACGTGGTGCGGGGATGGTCGTGTCCATCAGCTGTACCGGATCCGGGGGTCGAAGAAGCAGTAGGAAATGTCGATCGCCAGGTTGATCAGCACATAGACCCCGGCAAAGACGATCATCGAGCCCTGGATGATCGGATAGTCGCTGCGCGCGATCGCGTCCACGACCAGCCGCCCGATACCCGGAATGTTGAACACGCTTTCGGTGATCACCACGCCCGAGATCAAGAGCGCCACGCCGATGCCGATCACGGTGATGATCGGCACCGCCGCATTCTTCAGGGCATGGCGCAGCAGCATCGGCATGGTGGCCACACCCTTGGCACTGGCGGTGCGAATGTAGTCTTCCGCCAGTACTTCGAGCATGCTGGCGCGCGTGATGCGGGCGATCAGCGCGACATAGGCCAGCCCCAGCGCAAACGAGGGCAGGATCAGGTGCCGCAGCCAGGGCCAGAAGCCCTCGGACAGTTCCTTGTATCCCTGCACCGGCAACCAGCGCCACTGCAGCGATACGTAGTAAACCATGATGTAGCCGACCACGAACACCGGCACCGAGAAGCCGGCGACGGCCA
>JBBRVD010000144.1:0-9861 GCA_038247175.1 Burkholderiales bacterium
CGGGCATCTTCACAACTGCAGAAAGCCTGAATTGCTATCAAAGCAATAGCTGCATGCGCACGCCTGTCGTGCGCTACAGGCCAAAAAGGCTTTAATTCTCAGCGTTCCGGCAACTTCAGGTTCAGCCTCAAGTTCAGGAACTGAACAAAAAGTTCATCACGTCGCCATCCTTGACAACATATTCCTTGCCTTCGGCGCGCATCTTGCCCGCGTCCTTGGCGCCCTGCTCGCCCTTGAAGGTGATGAAGTCGTCAAAGGCGATGGTCTGGGCGCGGATGTAGCCCTTTTCAAAATCGGTGTGGATCACGCCAGCCGCCTGCGGGCCGGTGTCGCCAACATGGATGGTCCAGGCGCGCACTTCCTTGACGCCGGCGGTGAAGTAGGTCTGCAGGCCCAGCAGCCGGAACGCGGCGCGAATCAGCCGGTTCAAACCCGGTTCGCTCTGGCCGAGTTCTTCCAGGAACATCTGGCGGTCTTCGTCGCTCATCTCGGCCATCTCGGCCTCGAGCTTGGCGCAGATCGCGATAACCGGGGCCTTTTGCTTCGCCGCATATTCCTGCAGCCGCTCAAGCAGCGGGTTGTTCTCGAAACCGTCTTCCGCCACGTTGGCCACGAACATCGCCGGCTTGGCGGTGATCAGGCAGAAAGGCGCCAGCACCACCAGTTCCTCCTTGCTGAAGTCGATGGCACGTACCGGCTTGGCTTCATTGAGCACCGCCTGGCATTTCTCGAGCACGACGACGATACGCGCGGCTTCCTTGTCGTTGCCCGACTTGGCGGCCTTGGTGTAGCGCACCAGGCTCTTGTCGACCGTGGCCAGGTCGGCCAGGCACAGTTCGGTCTGGATCACCTCGACATCGGAGATCGGGTCGATCTTGCCGGCCACGTGGATCACATTGTCGTCTTCGAAGCAGCGCACCACATTGACGGTGGCGTCGGTCTCGCGGATATGGGCCAGGAACTTGTTGCCCAGGCCCTCGCCAGTGCTGGCGCCGGCGACCAGGCCAGCGATGTCGACGAATTCGACGATGGCCGGCACGATTTTTTCTGGCTCGACGATGTCGGCCAGTTGTGCCAGCCGCGCGTCAGGCAACGCGACCACGCCGACGTTGGGTTCGATGGTGCAAAAGGGGTAGTTCTCGGCCGCGATGCCGGCCTTGGTCAAGGCGTTGAAAAGCGTGGACTTGCCCACGTTGGGCAGGCCCACAATGCCACACTTCAGACTCATGCGATACCTCGGGAAAACGGGCAACCAGTGTAAGCCATGGTCCAGTGCGGCAACGGCGCAGCGGCGATCGGGCGCTCAGTCGAACTGCAGATGGCCCCCGAACGGCTGGCCGACCCGCAGCACCCGGTCCATGCCGTCGATGGTGATTGCATTCATGCCAAAGGTCACGCCGCCCATGCGTGGGTCGACCCGGTAAGTCTGCAGCATGTCGCCGACAACCGGGCTGCTCGACGCGGTCTGGGGGTCGATGTTCGGTATCGGGCACCGCACACAGGGCTTGACCGGGCGCAACAACACCGCACCGTCGGGCGTGGTGACATGGATGGTGTTGATCCGGTCTTCGTCGTGTTCGTCGATGCCGGTGAGCACGATGTTCGGCCGGAAACGTTCCATCGTGACCGGCCCCAGGCCGTTGGCCTGCAAGCGTCGGTTCAGCCCGTCCAGCGAGGCGGTGCTGGTCACCAGCATCGGAAATCCGTCGCTGAACTGGTTCTGGGCCTTGATGTCGCCGGTCCATTTCCGGCTGGCCAGGCGCTGATGCTCGGGGTCGAAACGCACCAATCGGAACGGTCGCGGCGGTGCGCCGGGGGGGCGTTGCGGCGCCAGGAAGTCGCTGAACCACTGGGCCGCGACATCGCCCATGTCATAACAGGTGACGACGTCGTCCCATATCCGGGCCTCGGTCACGGCCTCAACCACGTCGATGCGCAGGTGCAGCGCCAGCATGCCAGGTGCGCGCAGCACGATGTCGTCGCCCCGGACTTGCGGCCGGATCAGCGCCATGCGGGGCTGCTCACGCTGGGTCACGAACATGCCGCCGTCCTCCACGACCATCCAGCTGCGGTCCAGGTCGAGGCCGGTTTCAGTCAGGATGGCCTCGGTCAGCTCCACGCCGGCACAGGACTTCACCGGGTAGATGAACAGGCGGGCAATTGTGCCCTGGACGTCGAAGGGGGCTGGGTTGGAAGTGGTCACGGCGAGAGACGAGTTGGGGTGCAGATGCGTCAAAGCAGTATTGTGCATCGGTGTGCGGTGCCTCTCTGGCCCAGGCACGACGGTGGGCCTGTGAGGTCCGTAGAATGATCGCGATGGCTCGATCACTGGATGTCTGTATACGTGGCGGTGGCATTGTGGGCCATGTGCTGGCGTTGTTGCTGGCGCGCGAACGCCTGCGGGTGGGGATGGTGGTGGGCTCTGCCACCGGTGTGGCGGACGTCCGGGCCTATGCATTGAACCAGCGCTCGCGTGCCGTGCTCGAGCAGCTGCGATGCTGGCCCCAGACACCGGATGTGACCGCGGTAACCCATATGGAGGTGCAGGAAACGGGTGCAGCTGCCGTAAGTTTCGATGCCCAGGCGCTCGCAGTGGCCGCGCTGGCCTGGATTGTCGATGTGCCGGTGCTCGAAGCCCAATTGGCGCAAGCGGTGCGGTTCCAGCCCCAGATCGAGATCCTCGATGCGCCCCGGGATGCCTGCCTGACGGTCGTTTGTGAAGGCCGCGCCAGCGCCTCGCGCACGCAATTTGGCGTAGAGCAGGAGGTCACCCGGTATCCTCAATGGGCAATCGCCACCCGGCTGACTTGTGCGTTGCCGCACCGGCAGGTGGCTTGCCAGTGGTTCACCCCGACCGACATCCTCGGTTTGTTGCCGATGCAGGGAGAAGGCGGGAACTTGGTGGCCGCGGTGTGGTCTATTCCGGCCGAGTCCAAAGACGAACTGCTGCAGGCGCCACCCGAGATGTTCGAGCAAAAGCTTCAAGCCGCCTGTGACGGCAAATTCGGCCGCATGCAGCTGGCCGGCAGCCGCGCCGCCTGGCCGCTGCGGCGGGTGATGGCCCAGCGCTGGAGCGGGAAGCACGACGGGCAGGCCTGGGTGCTGGCTGGCGATGCGGCCCATGCGGTGCACCCGCTTGCGGGGCAGGGCCTGAACCTGGGCCTGGCCGATGCCCAGGAGCTGGCTGCGGCCATCCACGGCCGAGGCTACTGGCGCGGGGTCGATGACCCGCGCATGTTGCGTCGCTATGAGCGCGCGCGCAAGGCCGACGTGGCGGTCATGGCAGCTGCCACCGACGGGCTGCAGCAGTTGTTCGGGCATGCCGGTGCGCCCTGGCAAAGCCTGCGACACTGGGGCATGCTCAGCTTCGATCGCTCCGGGCTGCTCAAGCGCTGGGTGGCGCGCCAGGCGATGGGCCAGGCGGATGGCACACCAGATTCCAACCGGCCGGGTTCCGGCCCTGCTTCACCGACGGGACGCACATGAGTTTTTTCAAATACCTGATCGTCACGGTCATGCTGGCGGTGACATTGCCGGCGCTGGCCCAGGAGGCGTTGATCCGCAAGAACCTGGGCGAGCGCATTACGCAACTGCAAAAGATCGACGAGGTCAACAAGAGTCCGATGCCGGGCCTGTATGAAATCCGGATCAACGGCACCGATATCTTTTACACCGATGCCGAGGGCAACTTCCTGATCCAGGGCAGCCTGATCGATACCCGCTCCCGCCGCAACCTGACCGAGGAGAGGGTCGAGAAGTTGTCGGCGGTGGCTTTCGAAGATTTGCCGCTCAAGGATGCGTTCACCGTCGTGCGCGGCAATGGCAAGCGCAAGCTGGCCGTGTTCGAAGACCCGAACTGCGGCTACTGCAAACGCTTCGAGCGCGACCTGCAGAAGGTCGACAACATCACGATCCACATGTTCCTGTATCCCATCCTGGGGGCGGACTCGGTCGACAAGTCGCGGCGCATCTGGTGTTCCAAGGAGCCCGCCAAGGCCTGGGTGGACTATATGGTACGGGATCAGTCGCTCGGTTCGACGGTGACGGCGGCGTGCGACGTCGCCGCGATCACGCGCAACGTTGAACTGGGCCGCAAGTACAAGATCAACGGCACACCGACACTGATTTTTGCCGATGGCCAGCGGGTGCCCGGTGCGATCAACGCGGCGCAGGTCGAGAAATTCCTGGGTGATGGCAAGTAGCGGACGGGGCCTGGGAGCCGCCGTCCGGGCCGCCGGCATGATCGGTCCATGACGAACCTGCCTGCCGCCGGGGCAGGGGTGGTTTACCGGGTCGAACTGGCCGACCTGCACGCGCATCTGTTCCGGGTCACGATCACGTTGGAACGCCCGCAGGCCACGCAGCGGGTTTCATTGCCGGTCTGGATCCCCGGCAGCTACCTGGTGCGCGAATTCACGAAAAATCTGCAAAACCTGACTGCCCGCCAGCGCCGGCGCGCCCGCGAAGTGCGCCAGATCGACAAGAGCAACTGGGAGGTGCAGTGCGATCCGCTGCAGCCGCTGGAGTTGCAGTATCAAGTGCATGCCCACGATGACTCGGTGCGCACCGCCTGGCTGGACGCCGAACGCGGATTTTTCAACGGCACCAGCCTGTTCCTGCAGGTGCAAGGGCTGGCCGGTGAGCCGCATCGGGTGGATCTGGTCGGTGCAGCGCAACGCGCCGTATGGCAGGTGGCAACCGGTCTGGCTCCGGTCAAGGTCGACCGGCGTGGCTGGGGCCAGTATCTGGCGCGGGACTACGACGAACTGGTCGACTGCCCGGTGGAGTTGGGTGCCTTCTGGAGTGGCCGCTTTGTTGCTGGTGACGTGCGGCACCGGCTGGTGGTGGCAGGCGCCGCTGCGGGTTTCGACGGGAAACGCCTGCTCGAAGACACCCGGCGTATTTGTGTGGCTGCAATCGCGCTGTGGCATGGCCAGGCCCGTGGACCGGCCGGTCGGCCGCCGCACCAGGACTATGTTTTCCTGCTCAATGCGGTGGACGACGCGTATGGTGGCCTGGAGCACCGCAACAGCACTGCGCTGATCGCCGCACGCAAGGATCTGCCCAGAGCGGCGGCCAAGGGCGCCCCGGCCCGGCAGCCCGATGGTTATACGACGCTGCTCGGCTTGATCAGCCACGAGTATTTCCATACCTGGAACATCAAGCGCCTGCGTCCGGCGGAGTTCACGCGTTTTGACTATGGCCAGGAAAACTACACGCGTCTGTTGTGGTTCTTCGAGGGTTTCACCAGCTATTACGACGATCTGCTGCTGCGCCGCGCGCGCCTGTTGGACGATATCGGTTACCTGCGCTCGCTGACCAAGACCATCAACCAGGTATTGCAGACACCCGGACGCCAGGTACAGAGCGTGGCACAGGCCAGCTTCGACGCGTGGGTCAAGTATTACCGGCAGGACGCCAATACGCCCAACGCCACCGTCAGCTACTACACCAAGGGCGCCTGCGTTGCCCTGTGCCTGGACCTGAGTCTGCGTGCGCAGGGCAGCGCCACACTGGACGACCTGATGCGCGGCCTGTGGCGGCGCTGCCACGGCGGCCCGATGACCGAGCAGGATCTGCTGGATGAATTGCAGCTGCTGACCGGCCGCTCGTGGCAGCGCGACATTGCGGCCTGGGTACACGGCAGGAAGGACCTGCCACTGCGCGATCTGCTCGAGCACCAGGGCGTCGCGGTGCTCGAGGAGCCGGCGCAGGCGGCGCAGGCCCTGGGGCTGCGGGTGGCCGAACAAGTCGGCGTCCAGATCCGTGTCGTGTTACGGGGCAGCGCAGCCGAGCGGGCCGGCTTCGCCGCTGGCGATGAATGGTTGGCGGTGGAGGTCGGGCGGGGGCGGGCGACGCAATGCTGGCGGCTGCAGCGCCTGGAGGACCTCGCACTGTATGCCGGCGGGGCGCGCAGCGTCGTGGCGCTGGTCGCCCGCGATCGGCGCGTATTGCGGCTGGCTCTGAGCCTGCCGCGGCGTCAGACCACCTGGCGGCTGGCGGTGCGTGACGCCAAGCAGCTCGGGTTGTGGCTGGACGAGGCCACCTGAACGCGGCTGCGGTTTGCCGGCGCCCGATAGCGGCGTGCTGGCATGGCGGCATGCAAGCCAGGTGCGTCGCGCGTCAGCCGGTCGGCAGGACCGAGCCCGCGATCTGCGCGCTCTTGCCGCGGAACATGGCCACCACCTCGCCGCTCTGGTTCGTGACCCGCATGTCATAGATGCCATGCCGACCCTGCAGGGTCTGTTCCTGGCCGACGCAGGTCAGCCTGTCGCCCAGGCGGGCCGGGCGCAGAAACTCGATGCTGCATCCCGCGGCCACCGCCGTCTTGTTGTAGCTGTTGCAGGCAAAGGCGAAGGTGGAGTCGGCCAGCGTGAAGATGAAGCCGCCGTGGCAGATCTGGTGCCCGTTGAGCAGCTCGGCGCGCACGGCCATGCGCATCGTCGCACGGCCGGGCGCGCATTCGATCAGCTCCATCTGCATGAACTCGCGCGATGCAGTGTCGGCCGCGAACATCGCGGCCCCGACCTGGCGAGCCAGGGTCTGCGGGTCGGTGGCGGTTGGCGGCTGCGCGGCCGCGCTCGCCGGAGCGCAGGCGCCCGTGCTGGCGGGGTTGGTGCCGTGCATGGTCTATTGCCCTGTGAACACGGGCGGGCGTTTCTGCAGAAACGCAGTGACGCCTTCGATGTAGTCGTGCGTGGCCCCCATGGCAGACTGGGTGTCGCGTTCCACCTGGAGTTGCTGGTCCAGCGAGCGGGTCTGCGCACCTTGCAGCAGT
The DNA here is from genome assembly GCA_038247175.1 of Burkholderiales bacterium. Taxonomy (GTDB): domain Bacteria; phylum Pseudomonadota; class Gammaproteobacteria; order Burkholderiales; family Burkholderiaceae_C; genus CAISIP01. The sequence goes on from JBBRVD010000144.1 coordinate 6,779, forward strand.
GCGCGGGTGGCCACAAGAGCCTTGGTCGGCATGGTGGCCAGGCGTTGCGCCAGCGCGGTCGCAGCCGCCAGCGGATCGTCGGCCAGGTCCCAGACCAGGCCCCAGTCGCGCGCCTGCGTGGCCGGCAGCTTGTCGCCCGTCAGCGCCAGGCCCATCGCGCGGGCCAGGCCCAGGCGCTGCGGCAACAGCCAACTGCCGCCGGCGTCGGGCACCAGGCCGATCTTGCTGAACGCCTGGATGAAGCTGGCGCCCGGCGCGGCGATGGCGATGTCGCAGGTCATGGCCAAAGAGGCGCCAGCGCCGGCTGCCACGCCGTTGACGGCCGCGATGGAGGGCATGCGCAGCGCCTGCAGCCGGCGCACCGTCGGATTGAATTGCAGCTCGATGATCGGGCCCGGGTCGGCGCGCTTGACCAGATCCGGGCCGGGAGTGAAGTCGAATTCGGACAGGTCGGCGCCGGCGCAGAATCCGCGGCCAGCGCCAGTGATCACCAGGGCCCGGATCGCACTGTTGCCTTCCGCCTTGTCCAGTGCGGCCCACAGGTCGTGGTGCATCTGGCGGTTGAAGCTGTTCAGCGCCTGGGGGCGGTTGAGTGTGGCGACGGCCACTGCGCCGTGTTCCTCGTACAGAACAGTGGATTCGGACATTGTGGTGCCTCCTTCAAAAACGGTCAATTTACCATCGAACAGCGCGAGCCCGGCCGCGTTATCCCTTACGATGACCGGCTGCATGAACCCCGTGGAGAAACCAACATGAGTGATGAATGGATCCAGGTCCGTACCGAAGGCGGCAAGGTTGGCGTGGTGACGCTGAACCGTCCCAAGCAGCTCAATGCCCTGAACGACCGGCTGATGGATGAGCTGGGCGCCGCGCTCAAGGCCTTCGACGCCGACCCGGCCATCGGCTGCATGATCATCACGGGTAGCGAAAAGGCATTTGCCGCGGGCGCCGACATCGGTGCCATGGCGAGTTACAGCTTTGCCGACGTGTACAAGGGCGACTACATCACCCGCAACTGGGAGCAGATCCGCCAGGTGCGCAAGCCGGTCATCGCGGCGGTCAGCGGGTTTGCGCTGGGTGGCGGTTGCGAGCTGGCGATGATGTGTGACTTCATCATCGCTGCCGACAACGCGCGTTTCGGCCAGCCCGAGATCAAGCTGGGCATCATCCCGGGCGCCGGTGGCACCCAGCGCCTGCCGCGCGCCGTCGGCAAGGCCAAGGCGATGGACCTGGCACTGACCGGCCGCATGATGGACGCGGCCGAGGCCGAGCGTGCCGGCCTGGTCAGCCGGGTCGTTGCGCTGGACAAGCTGATGGACGAGACACTGGCAGCGGCTTTGCTGATCTGCGAGTTCTCGCAGGTGGCGGTGATGGCGGCCAAGGAATCGGTGAACCGGGCCTTCGAAGGCTCGCTAGCTGACGGCATCATGTTCGAGCGCCGCCTGTTCCATGCCTTGTTCGCAACGGACGACCAGAAGGAGGGCATGGACGCCTTCGTCAACAAGCGCAAGGCCGCGTTCCAGAACCGGTAGTCCCGGGTACCTGGCTTCGCAACGCCTCGGACCGAGGCGGTTTGAAGCGTGGTTATAATTTCCGGCTGTCGAGCGCCAGTGCAGGGGCAAGACAGCCCAGATGGCGCTTTAGCTCAGTCGGTTAGAGCGATGGAATCATAATCCACAGGTCCGCGGTTCGAATCCGTGAAGCGCCACCAAAATTACTTCCAGATAGGTCCACAAAGGCCCAAAGCCCCAAGTAAATCAACGACTTGGGGCTTTTTTCATGTCCTCATAGGACCGGGTAAGTCCACACACATCCAGCTTCTGACCGGGTAACATACCGGGTAACTGCATCCAAGCGGCCCTATGTGGCAGAAAGTTACCCGGTATGGCGGCAACCGGCATCCTCGCAGACAAGACCATTCGCGCGACCCTCAAAGCGGCGGTTCAGGTAGGCAAACCGCGCAAGATCAGCGACGGCGGGGGGTTGGTACTGGAAGCCCGTCCTACCGGCGCCGGGTGGTGGCGTTTGCGGTATTGGCGCGACGGCAAGGAAGGCTTGTTGAGCCTTGGCACGTACCCAGAGGTGTCGCTCAAGGATGCCCGCCAGCGCCGCGACGATATCCGCAAGCTTGTGGCCGCAGGCAAGGACCCCAGTGAGAACAGGAAGGCCGAAAAGGCGGAACGAGCGCGAGAGAGGGCATCCAAGGCGCTGGCCGATGCCGGCCTGCCCGGGCCTGGCACGTTCGAGCATGTTGCCCGAATGTGGGTGTCCATGGTGCATGAGTCCAAGGTGACCCCGGCGCACGCGCAGCGCACGCTCTCGCGCCTGGAGACACATGTTTTTCCTTGGCTGGGCCGCCGGCCGATCGCCGATATCGAGGCACCCGATCTGCTGGTCTGTCTGCGCCGCATCACGGCGCGTGGCGTCGTGGAAACAGCGCATCGGGTCAAGGACGCCTGCGGCCAGGTATTCCGTTTCGGGATCGGCGAAGGCGCATGTCAGCGCAACCCGGCCGCGGATCTGCGGGACCAGTTGCCATCCGCCACGCGCAGGCACTTTGCTGCTATCACGCAACCGGAGCAAGCCGGTGACCTGTTGCGCAACATAGCGGCGTACAGCGGCCGCCCTGTGACCCGCAGTGCACTGTCGTTGTCGGCCTTGCTTCTCTTGCGCCCCGGCGAATTGCGCGCCATGGAATGGGCTTGGCTGGACGTGGATGGCGCCATGTTGACTGTGCCCGGCGAACTGATGAAGCGCAAGAGAGCCGACAAGGGCAACGGCATCCCGCACCTTGTGCCCCTGGCGCCTCAAGCACTGGCGATCCTGGAAGAGCTAAGACCCCTTACCGGGCATGGTCGCTACGTGTTCCCGTCGGAACGCGGCGGCGCGCGCTGCATGAGCGAAAACACGGTACGTGCCGCTCTGCGTGCGCTGGGTTATAGCAATGACGAGATGACAGCGCATGGGTTCCGCGCCATGGCCCGCACGATGGCGGCAGAACGGTTGAATGTGCAGCCGGAGGTGATCGAGGCGCAGTTGGCCCACACGGTGCCTGATGCGCTGGGCCGAGCCTACAACCGTAC
>JBBRVD010000145.1:0-9829 GCA_038247175.1 Burkholderiales bacterium
CCACGCGACACTTGCCGGTGCGGCCCTGCTGGTCAATACCACCAGCCAGGGCATGAGCGGGCAGGCGGCGCTGGACTTGTCGCTGGACGCGTTGCCACCCGAAGCGCTGGTGTCGGACCTGGTCTATGTGCCGCTCGAAACGCCGTTGCTCACAGCGGCGCGCGTACGCGGCAATCCGGTGGTCGGTGGCCTGGGTATGTTGCTGCACCAGGCGCGTGCGGCATTTGCGCACTGGTTCGGCACCCTGCCCGCGGTGACACCGGCGCTGCGGGCCATGGTCGAGCGCAGCCTGTGACGGGCCTGCCGACGGGCCTGCCGACGGGCCATGGGCCGAGGCCCGGCCTATCCTGTCAGCGACAGACTCCCCTGTGTTCCGCGGGCCGTTTCCAGGACGCCTGCACTGCAATCCACCGTGAGAAGGACCTTCCATGACCATTGCGTTGTACACATTCGATACCCCCAACGGACGCAAGATCAGCGTTGCGCTCGAGGAGATGGGCCTGCCCTATGCAGTGCATGTCGTCGACATCAGCCAGGGCGAGCAGAACCAGCCGCAGTTCCTGCGGATAAGTCCGAACAACAAGATCCCGGCCATCGTGGATCCGACGGGACCCACGGGTGAGCCGGTCAGCGTGTTCGAGTCCGGCGCCATCCTGATCTACCTGGCCGAGAAGTCGGGCCAGTTCCTGCCCAGGGATCCGCTCAAGCGAATCGCCGCCTTCGAATGGCTGATGTTCCAGATGGCTGGTTTCGGTCCGATGCCGGGGCAGGTGCATCATTTCATTGCGCTGCAGAACCAGGACGACAAGCGATATGGCCTGCAGCGCTTCATGGCCGAGACCCGCCGCCTGTATGGCGTGATGGACCGGCGCCTGGCCGATCGGGCATTTTTTGCCGATGAACTGTCGATCGCCGACTTTGCAATCCTCGGCTGGGTTTGGCGCCATGAGCGGCATCAGGTCGACCTGGCCGATTTTGCGCATGTGCAGCGCTGGTACGAGGCGATGATGGCGCGTGCGGCGGTGCAGCGCGGGTTTGCCGTGCCCTTGCGCTGAGGACGAGCCCACACGCAGGGCCGCCGGTCAGATCAGGTTGCGCATGGCCCGCGCGGTCTCCCGCAACACGGGCAGTACGCGCCGGATCGCGTCTTCGCTGCTCTCGTGCCCCATGGGCATCGACACGTTCAGGCCGCCGACGAGTTTGCCGTGGCGGTCGAGCAAGGGAACCGCGATTCCGCGGAAGTTCAATTCGAGTTGTTGTTCGGAGATCGCCCAGCCGTTGGCGCGGATACGGGCGAACTCGACCCGTAGCCGATCCTTGCTGGTGATGTTGTGCGAGGTATAGGCCTGGAGCGCGACTTGCTCCAACCAAACCGCCAGTTGCTCCTGGTCGCCCATGGCCAGCATCAGCATCCCGGCCGCAGTCACCTGTGCCGGCACCCGCGCGCCGAGCACGAAGCCGGTGTTCATGCCGCGATTGGCGCCGTTGCGCGCGATATAGACCGATTCCGCGCCGTCCAGCACGCTGAGGTAGGCGTTCTCCTGCGTGCCCGCGGTGATGCGCTGCAAAAACGGCTGCACGATGCGGGGCAGCCGCGCTGATTCCAGATAACTCTGTCCCAGTCGCAGCACCCGCGGTGTCAGCCAGAACAACTTGCCGTCGCCAGCCACGTAACCCAGGTTCTGCAGTGTCAGCAGATAGCGCCGCGCCGCCGTGCGGGTCAGGCCGCAGCGTTCGCCTGCCTGGCTTGCCGTCAAGCGGGGATAGGCGTCGTCGAAGGACTCGATGATCGACAGGCCTTTTTCCAGGCCGGCGATCCAGTCGCGCTTGGCCAGAGTGGGGCCGAAGGGCGGAGGCGTTGGCATGCGCCGATTGTGGGTACGGCCCTGACCCATACCGATCAGTAAAAACCCGCAATTCGATCGATGATCGACCGTTTCGGAATGATCATCGATCTGTATCGCCACTTTATGCTTTTCTATTGGCGTCTTTACGCTTAAATTTCGGCCAACTGAGATTCATTTGAGCGATAAACGATCATTTGATGGCTGTCTCGGTCCGCTTGATTTTCAACCTGAAGGAGACTTTTCATGCAAAAACGCCATTCCCTGAAGTTGCTCGCCGCCTGCGCGGTACTGGCCTGCGCCGGTACCGCCTTTGCGCAAGACGTGATCAAGATCGCCAACATTGTCGAGTTGTCAGGAGGAGGCGCGACCGCCGGCACCAACTTCAAGAATGGTGTCGAACTCGCAGTCAAGGAAATCAATGCGGCCGGCGGCATCATGGGCAAGAAGATCCAGAGCACGACCTTGGATACCCAGACCAACCCCGGCGTGGCCAAGGGCCTGACGCAAAAGGCCGCCGATGACGGCAGCTTTGCGATCTTTGGCCCGGTGTTCTCGGGCTCCATCATGGTCAGCATGGCCGAAAGCCAGCGCGCCGAAATCCCGAACTTCACCGGTGGCGAGGCGGCGTCCGTCACCGCACAGGGCAACCCGTACGTGTTTCGCACCAGCTTCGGTCAGTCGACCAGTTTTCCCAAGGTGGCCCGCTACATCAACAGCAAGGCCAAGACACTGGCGGTGATCTATGTGAACAACGACTTTGGCAAAGGTGGTCGCGATGCGATCACCAGACTGCTCGAGGGCGGCCCGACCAAGATCGTGGCCGATATCTCGACCGATGCCGGTCAGGTGGATTTCTCGGCTGCGGTGCTCAAGGCCAAGCAGAGCAATGCCGACGCGGTATTCGTCTACACCAACGAGGAAGAGTCGGCGCGCGCGCTGCGCGAGTTGCGCAAGCAAGGCTGGAGCAAGCCGATCATCGGTGAGACCACGCTGACCGGACAAAAGGTGATCGAACTGGCTGGCGAGGCCGCCAATGGCGCATTGGCCCATGTCGGCCTGACCGTCGATGCACCGCAGTTCAAGGCGTTCGGCGCGAAGTACCAGCAGGAGTACAAATCGGTGTCGGATCACAACGGCATCAAGGGTTACACCGGCGTGTACCTGCTCAAGGCCGCGATCGAGAAGGCCGGCAAGCTCGATCGCAAGGCTGTCGCCGCGGCCCTGCGCGGCGGCAGTTTCAGTGTCAAGCAGTATCCCGGCATCCTGCTCGACGTCACGTTCGATGAGCGGGGCGACATGGACCGTGAGAGCTTTCTGGTCGAGGTCAAGGGCGGCCAGCAGGTCGTGATCGAGACCTTGCCGGCTGTCGGCAAGAAGTAGTCCACACCATCCGGCCGCACGGCCGGGTTTTCCAGTTCGAGCACGGGTGTCTGCCGCACGGCACTGCGCCACCGGCCGATGCGGGGGTTTCCATGACAGATTTCCTGCAACTGCTCTTCAGTGGCATGGCCACCGGTGCGATCTACGCATTGGCGGCGCTGGGTTTCACGCTGTTGTGGCAGGCCAGCGGCACGATCAACTTCGCGCAAGGCGAGTTCGTGATGTTGCCCGCCTTCATCATGATTGCGTTCGTATCGGCCGGATTGCCGTTGCTGGCCGCATTCCTGGCCGCTTGCCTGGTAGCGGTATTCCTGCTGGGCTGGGTGTTCAAGCGTGGTGTGGTCGACCCCTTGTTCAAGTACGGCATGATGCCCATCGTCGTTGCCACGATCGGCCTGTCGATTGCGATGCGCAACGGCATGCGGGCCGGCTACAGCGCCGAGGCGTATCCATTCCCGTCCTTGTTCCCGTATGAACTTTTCAAGGTGGCCGGCGTGACGGTGACCTTGTCCGACGTCGGTACATTCGCTGTCGCGCTGGTGCTGGTACTGGCAACCCAGGCCTTTCTGGCCAGGACGGTCACCGGCCGCGCGATGCAGGCGGTGGCACAAAACTCCGAGAGCGCCTCGGTGCTGGGCATCAACGTGCCGCGCATGATCTTCTACACGTTTGCGATCAACGCCGTGTTGGCCGTCTCCGCGGCACTGCTGGTGGCGCCCACGTACCTGGCCAAGTTCGACATGGGCGAGTCGCTGGGCACGAAGGCATTTTTCGCCGCCATCATCGGTGGCTTCAACAACTCGCGTGGCGCCTTGCTCGGCGGGCTGATCGTCGGCGTCAGCGAGAACCTGGCGGCAGCCTACATCTCGCCGTCATACAAGGACGCGGTGGCGCTGGTGATCTTCATGGTCGTGATCCTGTTCAAGCCGCAAGGCCTGCTGGGACGCAAGGAAGAGAGGAAGGTATGAAGAAGTCCACGCTCGGGCTGGGGCTGCTGGCCTTGCTGGCTCTGTTGGTGGCGCCGCAGTTCCTGAAGAACTACGGCATCTACCTGCTGACATATTGGCTGGTGTTCATCATCGCCACCATGGGATTGAACCTGACCGTGGGCTACGCCGGGCAGAAGTCGCTCGGCCATGCGGCATTTTTCGGCATCGGAGCCTACACGGTTGCCATCCTGCTCAAGGCCGGCGTCAGTTTCTGGCTCGGCCTGCCGGCCGCGGCGCTGATCTGCTTCGTGGTCGGCATCATCCTGGGTTTTCCTGCACTGCGGGTGCAGACCATCTACCTGGCCTTTGCGACGCTGGGTTTCAACACAGCGGTCTGGCTGGTGATGCGCAATGAAGAATGGCTGACCGGTGGCACCTTCGGCATCAACAACATCGCTCGCCCGAGCGTGTTCGGTGCGAGCCTGGATGGCAACCTGGCCTACTACTACTTCACGCTGGTCATGGCACTGCTGCTGGCGGCGCTGTTGTGGGGGTTGCTCCGCGGTCCCTGGGGCAAGGCCTTCACCGCGCTGCGCGACAACCCGATCCGGGCCGAGAGCCTGGGAGTGGACACCCGGGCCTACACGCTGCTGAGTTTTGCCATCGGTGCGGCGTATGCCGGCGTGGCCGGCGGCTTGTTCGCCAGCCTGGTGCAGTACATCGAGCCCGGGCCGTTCGCGGTGGGCTCGTCGATCATGATGTACCTGATGGTGGTCGTGGGCGGGCCGGGATATTTCTTCGGTCCGGTGCTGGGCGCAGCGGTCGGCGTGTTGCTTCCGGAATGGCTGCGATTTGCCCAGGCCTGGTACCTGTTCGTGTTTGGTGTCGCGGTCGTGTTGATGATGATCTGGCTACCGGACGGCCTGCTCAGCATCCCCGACCGCATCCGCGCCCGCAAGCAGTCGCGCCTGGCGTCCGGGACACGCGCCAAGGCGGCGCAGGCCGCGGGAGCCAAGGCATGACGCACGCCCGCAACCACAACCATGACAGGCCCGAGGGCAGCCCGCTGCTCAAGGTCAGCGGCCTGAAGAAGGCGTATGGCGCGATCCAGGCGGTCGGCGGTGTCAGCTTCGAGGTGCAGCCGGGCGAAATCTTTGGTGTCATCGGCCCCAACGGCTCCGGCAAGACGACACTGTTCAACAGCATGCTGGGCCAGATCCGACCCGACGCGGGAACCATCGAACTCAACGGCGAAGACGTGACAAGGCTCGGTCCGCTGGAGTTGAACCGGCGCGGCGTCGGGCGCACTTTCCAGACGCTGCAGGTATTTGGCAAGATGAGCGTGCGCGACAACCTGATCGTGGCCGCGCAGGAACACCAGGGCTCGATGTTCAGCCGCATCTTTGCGCCGACGGACTCCGGCCTGGGTGCGAAGGCCGACGCGCTGATCGACCAGTTCCGCATCCGCTCCGTGGCGCACCAGAAGGCGGGCGAGCTCAGTTATGGTCAGCAAAAGCTGGTCGACATTGCGATGGCGTTCATGAGCGAGCCGGATCTGGTTCTGCTCGACGAACCCTGCGCCGGCGTCAACCCGAGCCTGGTCGGGGGTATCTCCCGGTTGCTCAAGGAACTGAACAGCAAGCCCGCAATCGGCAGCACGCGTTCGTTTGTCGTGATCGAGCACAACATGGACTTCGTCATGGACCTGTGCCATCGCATCATGGTGATGGTGGAGGGGCAGGTGCTGGCCATCGGCACGCCGGCCGAGATCCGGGCCAATCGGCAGGTGCTCGACGCCTATCTGGGAGAGTGACCATGGCCCATGACATCTGCATCGCATTCGACGACGTGGTCGCGGGGTACAAGGACTTCATGATCCTGAACAACCTGTCGTTCCAGGTGCGCCGGGGCAGCATCACCTTGCTGCTCGGACCCAATGGCGCCGGCAAGTCGACGGTGCTCAAGACCTTGTTCGGCCTGCTCAAGCCGCGTCAGGGCCGCATCCTGCTCGACGGCGTCGAGGTTGGCGGATCGACCCAGAAGGCGCTGCTCGACCAGGGCATTGCCTTCGTGCCGCAGGGCCGCAACCTGTTCAGCCAGTTGACCGTGTTCCAGAACCTGGAGCTCGGTGGCATCACACTGGGCATGAAGACGACCCACGAGCGTATTGCGGGCGTGCTGGAGCTGTTCCCGCGCGTCAGGGAGCGCCTGCACAGCCAGGCCTCGGCCTTGTCGGGCGGCGAGCAAAAGCAGCTGGAGATCGCCCGCGCATTGTTGCTGCGGCCCAAGGTGCTGTTGATCGACGAGCCGTCGATCGGCCTGTCACCCTTGCTGGTGCGGGATGTGTTCCGGTTGCTGCGCAAACTGGCCGATCAGGGTACAACCGTGCTGATGGTCGAGCAGAACGTGAAAAGCGCACTCAAGGTGTCCGACGATGCGATTGCGCTGGAATCGGGTCGGCTGGTGTTGCACAAACCCGCCTCGGAGCTGCTGGCCGATCCGAATATCGAGCGGCTGTTCCTGGGTGGGGCCGCGTTGGCCGAGGTCGCCGCCGACAACGACGATGCGACTGCCTGAACAACGGGATGCGAAAGGAATTCGACCATGTCACCACGACAAGCGACTGCCGCTGAACGCGAATCTGTCGATGAGGGGCCCAATCCGCTCGGCCTGGACGGCATCGAGTTCATCGAATACGCCACGTCCAAGCCGCAGGCACTCGGGCAGGTGCTCGAGCGCATGGGGTTTCGGCCGATCTCGCGCCATCGTTCGCGCGAGGTGCTGCTGTACCGGCAAGGCGATATCAACGTCATCGTCAACGCACACAGCAGCGGCTCGGCGCTGACCGAACAACCGGTGATCAACGCCATCGCGCTGCGGGTGCGCGATGCCGGTGCCGCCTACCGGCGCGCGCTCGAGCGCGGCGCCTGGGCGGTGCCGGCGCGGGTGGAGGTGATGGAGCTCAACATTCCGGCCATCCACGGCGCGGGAACCAGCCGTATCTATCTTGTCGATCGCTACCAGGAGTTCTCGATCTACGACGTGGACTTCACCCCGATACCCACGGTCGATCCGCATCCGCCGGCAGTGGCTGGTTTGCACTTCTTCGGCATCGTCCAGTACATCGGCAACGACCGCACCGAGGATTGGAACGAGTTCTACGCCACCTTGTTCGGTTTCCAGGCCGTGCCCGACGCGCAGCGCTTTGGCATCCTGCCCAAGGGCCGTATCCTGCAAAGCCCGTGCGATGGTTTCTTTCTGCAACTGATCGAGCCGGAGCCCGGTGTGCTGGATATCGACGACGACGAGTGCTTGCAGCGGATCGGTCTGGGAGCGCCAGACGTGCCGGCTGCGACCGAGGCCTTGCGCGCGCGCGGGGTGGAATTCGTGGCCGTGGTCGGTGACCCGGCCGAGCTGCGCGGAGCCTTGACACGCACCGCGATGGGCAGTGTCACATTCGAGCTGGTGCACAACCTGCGCGCCGCTTGACGCGAAAGGGTCGATCATGAGCCAGTTCGAGGGCAATTTCGACGATTTCGGAATGGACACCATCTCACTTGCGGGGCCGCTGGAGGCCAAGCTGGCGGCGATTCGCGAGGCGGGTTTCTCGCAGGTCATGCTGGCCGCGCGCGATCTGGTCGGCCACGCCGACGGCTGGCAGGCGGCCGTGGCAGCCGTCAGGGCCAGCGGTTTGCGGGTCACCGGGTTCCAGGTGCTGCGGGATTTCGAGGGTTTGAGCGGCCACCTGCACGAATACAAGGTCGATATCGCCAAGTCGATGCTGGAGATGTGCCATGCGCTGGATTGCCGCCTGTTGCTGGCCTGTTCCTCCACCTCGGTACACGCCAGTAGCGAAGCCGACGCGCTGGTGGGTGACCTGCGCAAGCTGGCGATGCTCGCGATCCCGATGAACATCAAGATCGCCTACGAGGCCTTGTCGTGGGGGCGCACCATCAACGAGTATCCGCAGGCCTGGGATATCGTGGCGCAGGCCGACATGCCGAATTTGGGGCTGGGCTTCGACTCGTTCCACATGTTCGCGACCAACACGCCGCTGGACGAACTGGAGCTCATCGACCCCCGCAAACTGTTCCTGGTGCAACTGGCTGATTTCATGTGGAACGAGATCAAGTCGGTCGAGGAGCGAATGGCCACTGCACGCCATTTCCGGGTGTTTCCGGGCGAAGGTGTCCACAGCCAGGATCTGGCCGCATTGGTGCTCAAGCTGCACCAGTTGGGATACCGGGGCGACTACAGTTTCGAGGTCTTCAACGACGACTACCTGCAGATCCCGTTGCCGACCGTGGCCCAACGGGCGCGACGGTCGGCCCTGTGGCTGGGCGAGAGCGTGTTGCGCCGCTCGGTGCCGCTGCCCAACCGGATCCGGTTGAAGCAGCGCGTGCGGGTCTGACCGCGCCACGGGTCGCGCGATGAGCAGCATCTTCGAGGGCTTTCTGTCCACGCCCGAGGCGATGGACGCTTTCGGCGCACGCTCGTTCGTCGATGCCATGCTGCGTTTCGAGGCCGCGCTGGCGCGGGCGCAGGCGGCCAGCGGGTTGATTCCCGAGGCCGAGGCCCAGTCCATCATTGGCACCTGCAAGGTGGAGTTGTTCGATGTCGACCGGATTGTGCGCGACAGCGCGCATTCCGGTAGCCTGGCGATACCCTTGGTCAGCATGCTCAAGGAGACCGTCGGCCTGTTCAACCCGGCGGCGGTTGCCCATGTCCACCGGGGATGTACCAGCCAGGACACGATCGACTCGGCGATGGCCATGGTCAGCCAGGGGGCGCTGGCCCTGATCGAAGCCGATGTGCGGACGTCGGTCGACGCGCTGGTGCAGTTGGCGCTCGACCATGCGGACACCCCGATGCTGGCCCGCACCTTGACCCAGCCCGCGTCCGTGACCAGTTTTGGACTCAAGTGTGTCGGCTGGGCGGCGCCGCTGGTGCGCAGCCTGCGGCGCCTGCGGGTGGCGGGCCAGCGCGCATTGAAGCTGCAACTCGGTGGCGCGGTGGGCACGCTGGCCGGCATGAACGGCAAGGCCGATGCGATCATCACCATCATGGCCCGGGACCTGGGCCTGACCCGGCCCATGGCGTGCTGGCACACCCAGCGCGACGAATGGGTTGGCCTGGGTTGCGAGTTGGGCCTGCTGGCCGGCAGCCTGGGCAAGATCGCCCGGGATGTGGTGCTGATGAGCCAGTTCGAGGTGGCCGAACTGGCTGAGCCGGTGGAGCAGGGCCGCGGCGGGCCGACCAACATGCCGCACAAGCACAACCCGGTGGCCAGCATGGTGGCGCTCGCCGCCGCTCAGCGTGCACCCCAGCGGGTGGCGGCATTGCTGGCGGCGATGCCGCAGGAGCATGAACGCGCCCTGGGCGCGTGGCAGGCGGAACTGGCCGAGTGGCCACTGTTGCTGATGGCGGTGCATGGAAGTGCGCGCGCCATGGCTGGCGCCTTGCCCCGTCTCCGACTCGATCCGGCTCGTATGCGTGCCAATCTCGATGCGATGCGCGTCAGCGCAGGCCGGGAGACGGCCGATACCTGGTTCGACCCGGCGCTCGCTACGCAGGCGGGTGTGCTGGCGCGTGCGCAACTCGCACAACTGCGTGCGATGGCACGCTGATGGCCCGTCAGGCAACTGGCGGCGATCAGCGGGTGGTTGGGGGCGA
>JBBRVD010000146.1:0-9701 GCA_038247175.1 Burkholderiales bacterium
CCCGTGGTATCTGCCTCAGGAGGAGTTGCCGCTCAGCTGCGCGTCCAGTTCCTTGCAGGAAGGCGCACACACCGTCTGCGACTTGCCCGCCACCTTGCGCGTGCCCATCAGCGAACGCGGACGGTGCTTGCCGCACATGAAGCAGGACATGGTGGCGCCACCAAACGACGCGGCCGCCGCAAAGGGCGAGCCCGATGCCTTGGACTTGTAACGCAGGCCATTGGCCTTGACGGCGGTCTTCGCCTCAGCTTTGGCCATGGTGCGCCCCTTGTGATGTGGTGATGGATGAAATGATCATGGATGCGACACGTGGTGCTCAGGCAGTCAACAGGAATTCGGGCCAGCCATCGCGACTTGGGCCAGGCGAATCGCAATCCAATTCACCGGCTGGTGCCGTCTTTTTCTTGACTACGACAGAAGACAAGCCAAGCGGCCCAACAGGGCCCAAGCCCTGCACGGAACACGGCTCACCGGCCAAAAATCGGCCAGACGTATCTCTCCTGACGAGATTCTATTTTATCGGCTTACGCATAGTCCGATCCGCGGGCAGTCACAAGCCCCTGCCAAAAGACCCCGATCGCGACCCGCCGCGGCCTGTTCAGGCGCGCGCGACCGGCTGCGCCTGGCGCAATGCCTGCTCGAGATCGTCGATCAAATCCTGTACATGCTCGATACCGACCGACAGGCGCAGCAGATCGGGCGGCACCGGTGAGCCCGCGCCTTCGACGCTGGCGCGGTGCTCGATCAGGCTTTCGGTGCCACCGAGGGAAGTCGCACGTTTCCACAGCGCGACCCTGGCAGCTGTCGCCACGGCCGCAGCCTCGCCGCCCTGGACCCGGATCGACAACATGCCACCAAATCCGCCCATCATCTGACGCGCCGCCACGCCGTGTCCCTGGGCGCCGGGCAAGCCGGGGTACAGGACCTCGCGCACCAGCGCATGGCCGTGGAAATGTTGCGCGATCTGCATGGCCGACGCGCTGGCCGCGCGCACCCGCAGGTACAAGGTGCGCATGCCGCGCAGCAGCATCCAGGCCTCGAACGAACCCAGCGTGCCGCCGACCTGGGCGCGCACGGTCCGTATGCGTTGCCACATGGCGTTGTCTTCGCGTGTCACCAGCACACCGGCGATCAGGTCGGAGTGGCCGTTGAGATATTTCGTGGCCGCATGCATGACGATGTCGGCGCCCAGGTCCAGCGGGCGCGTCAGCACCGGGCTGGCTACGGTGGAGTCGACGGCCAGCACCGCGCCGGCGGCGTGGGCGATTGCCGCGGTGGCCCGGATGTCGGTGATCGTCCACAGCGGATTGGCTGGTGTCTCGATCCACACCAACCGGGTCTTGCCAGGGACGATGGCCGCCTGCACCGCAGCCGGATCGGTCATGTCGACCAGCTCGACCTGCAGGCCCCAGTGGGTCGCGAAGTTCAGCAACCAGTTGCGCAGCGACCAGTACATGACCTTGGGCGCCAGTACCTGGTCGCCCGGTGCCAGCGCCTGGAAAACCGCCGTCGCCGCCGCCATGCCGGAGGCGAACAGCAAGCTGGCGGCGCCATGCTCGAGCTCGGTGATGACCGCCTCGGCCTGGTCGAATGACGGGTTGTCGGCGCGTGCATAGATCCGCCCGGAACGGTACTGGTTGTCCTCGTCGCGCAGATACGTCGACGAGACATGGATCGGCGGCGTGATGGCGCGGGTCTTTTCGTCGATCCAGCCCAGGCCCTGGGCGGCAATGGTTTCGGGTTTGGCGTTCGTGTGGTCCATGGTGCGTGCCGGAAAAAAGGATGCCGGGTTATACCCTGTCGGCTGATTGAGGTTCCAGATCGGCCGGCACCGGGGCGACAGCAGCGCGACCCTCGCGGTGCTGTGCCTGCCGCGCCTGTAGCGCGCCGGCCCGGCGCGGGTTCGGATTGCGGCCGCGTGGCAGCAGGTCGCGCAGGGCCGCGGGACGGGCCCGCGCGCCGCTGTGCAGGTAGTCCGCCAGCAAACTGCGGCGGCAGGTTTCGGCATCCATGCCGCGCTCGCCATGCAGGTACTCCAGCAACCGGTCGACCAGCATTTCGGGCGTCAGGCCGTGGGTCATGGCGGTGCGGGCCCACAACCAGTCACTGAAATCGAGCAAGCTGGCAAAGGGCGAGTGCCGGTCGGCGGCCGTAGACGCATTCTGGCCTTGGCCGGTCCGGCCGTCGGACGTAGGCAGGTCCAGCAACAACCGCAGACTGCGTTGAAAACGCCCGGAGTTGGCCAGCAGGTCCCAATACCGCGCCAGACGGACAAACCGCTGCAGGTCGGCTGCTGTCACGCTGGCGGTCTGACGTACCGTGTAGGGCGGCATCGGGTCGTAGACCATGCCATGCTCCGGACCGAGCCGGGTGATCGGCGTGCCACGCAGACGCTTGAGCACACCGAGCTGTATTTCATGCGGACCCAGCGCCAGCAGCCGGTCGAAGCCGGCACCGAAACTGGCCATGTCCTCGCCCGGCAGGCCGAAGATCAGATCCGCGTGCAGGTGCGCGTGGGACACGGTGACCAGCCAGCGCAGGTTGTCCGCGGTGCGCGTGTTGTCCTGGCGCCGGGCAATCAACTGCTGCACCGGCACGCTGAAACTCTGCACGCCGACCTCGAACTGCAACACGCCTGGTGGGAACCGCGCGATCATGGCCTTGAGCGGCGTTGGCAGATGGTCTGGTATGACCTCGAAATGGACAGACAGTGGCGGCTCGCCTTCGCCCGGCAGCCGGTCCAGAAAAAACTGCAGGATGCGCAGTGCGGCGGCAATCTTCAGGTTGAAGGTGCGATCGACGAACTTGAAGTTGCGCGCGCCGCGCCGGACCAAGTGGTCGAGTGCACCCAGGAACCGGTCCGCATCAAAGGCCCAGGCGGTCATGTCCAGCGCGCTCAAGCAAAACGCACACTGGAACGGGCAGCCGCGCGACGCCTCCACGTAGAGCAACCGGTGCGCCAGGTCGTCGGCCGTGTATTCGGCGTAGGGCAGCGCGATCGCATCGAGCGGCGGCTGCTCACCAGCGAGCACTTTCATCAGAGGCCGCGGGCCATGCAGCAGGGCCCGGCACAATTTTGGAAAACTGATATCGCCCCAGCCGGTGATGACATGGTCCGCCAGCGCCACGATCTCCTGCTGCTCGGTTTCATGGCTGACCTCCGGCCCGCCGAGCACGATCTTCAGCGCCGGACGCAGCTCGCGCAACACCTGCACCAGCGCGCAGGTCTGGGTCACGTTCCAGATGTAGACCCCGAATCCGATGACCTGCGCCTGCTGCGGGCAGGGCCCCAGCGTCTGCAGCAGTTCCTGCGCCAGCTCGACCGGATCCCGTGCGATCGTGAACTCGCGCAGCACGGTGGCATCCCGCAAATCGCCCATGTTGGCCAGCAGGTAACGCAGGCCGAGCGAGGCGTGGATGTACTTCGCATTGAGCGTGCACAGGATCACTGCCGGCGCGGTGGGCGATGGACAAAACATGTCGCTATTATTGGCCGCCATGACTCAGGAACTTTTTCGCGCCGATTCTTACCTGACCGAATGCAGCGCGACGGTCACCGCCATCGGGCCGCAGGGTATCGTGCTGGACCGCACGCTGTTCTATCCGATGAGTGGCGGCCAGGCCGGCGACGCGGGCACGCTGATCATCACGCGGGGATCTGGGGCCGGTCGCGACATCGCCGTATCCGACACCCGCAAGGGCAAGGACGCCGAGGGCCGATACACCAGCGACATCTGCCATCTGCCGGCCACGCCGCTCGACGCTGCCGGCGCGCCACCGCTGGTGGTTGGCGACACCGTGAGCGCGCGTATCGACTGGCAACGCCGGCACCGGCTGATGCGCTTTCACACCACCACCCACCTGCTGTGCCACCTGGTGCCGCAGCTCGTCAATGGCTGCTCGATCACGTCCGACTATGCGCGGCTGGACTTCAACATGACCGATCCGCTGGACAAGGATCTGCTGACCGCCGGCATTGCGGCACTGGTTGCGGCTGGCCACCCGGTGACAATCGGCGCCATCAGCGACGCCGAACTCGACGCGAATCCGGCCTTGGTCAAGAGCATGAGCGTACAGCCGCCACGCGGCAGCGGAAGCATCCGCACCGTGCGTATCGGGTTCGCTGACCCGATCGACCTGCAACCTTGCGGCGGCACCCACGTGGCCAATACTGCCGAGATCGGTGCCGTGCTGGTGACCAGGATCGAGAAAAAAAGCGCGACCACACGGCGTGTGGTGCTGGGTTTCGCGGGCTGAACGGCGGCCAGGCGCCTACGGCAGAGTCCACCAACCAACTCGACCACAACAACCGGTTCCTCGCCCGGGACGGCAACATGCTGCTCGTCACCGGAACTTTGTCCACCAGCGTGTCTCACACCGTGTCCATGATCCTTCCACCGTTCTTATCCCGCCTGCTGGCCCTGCTGACCCTGGCAAGTGCCTCCCTGGCCCCCGTGCCTGCCACAGCGCAACTCGGCGGCACGGGCGCTGGTGCTGTCGTCACCACCCCACAGGTGCGGGCCGAACTCGTCGCCCAGGCACCCGACGGCGTCGGGCCGGGCAAGACGGTCTGGGTCGGCCTGCAACTGACACACAAGCCCGAATGGCACACCTACTGGAAAAACGCCGGTGATTCCGGACTGCCAACGCAGCTGCAATGGACCCTGCCCGAGGGCGTGACGGCCGGCGACATCGAGTGGCCGCTACCCAAGAAGATACCGATCGGCACGCTGGCCAACTACGGTTACGAAGGCACGGTGTTGTTGCCGGTTCCGCTGACCATCGGTCCGCAGTTCCAGGCGCCGTTGCTATCCGACAACCTGACCATCAAACTGTCGGCCGCATGGCTGGTCTGCAAGACCGAATGCATTCCGGAAGAAGGCCAGTTCACGCTGCAGGTTCCGCTCAAGAGTTCCACCGCCGGCCATGGCGCCGCGTTCGACGCGGCCTGGCGCAGCGCCCCGACCGCGTTGCCGCAGGCACCGGACAACCGGTTGGCCATCGACGGCCAGACGATCCGGCTCACGGTGCACGGCCTGCCGACCGGTTGGCAGGGTCGCACGCTGGCGTTCTTCCCGGAGATACCCGAGGTCATCGCGACCGCTGCCGAATGGGGCCAATCCTGGAACGGTTCTATCTGGACCGCGCAGGTACCGCTATCGCCGCAGCGCAGCAACAGTCCGGCGATGATGCCGGTGGTGCTGGCGCTCGATGGCCAGGGCCGGCGCGTGGAGATGCCGGTCATCGGCACATGGCCTGCAGCGGGCGGCCCAGCGCCCGAGTCCACCGCCTTGCGGGCTGCGTTGGACGCCAAGGCCGGCGGCGGATCGGCGTTGTTCGGCGGATCGTCCGGCGCGACCATCGGTTTCTGGGCCGCACTCGCCGGCGCGCTGATCGGCGGCCTGATCCTGAACCTGATGCCCTGCGTATTCCCGATTCTGGCGATCAAGGTGCTGGGTTTCGCGCGCCACGCCGACGATCGCAGGGCGCATCGCATCAACGGCATCGCCTACACCGCCGGCGTGCTGGTCAGTTTCGTCGCGCTGGGCATGCTGTTGCTGGCATTGCGCAGTGCCGGCGAGAGCCTGGGCTGGGGCTTCCAGTTGCAGAACCCGGCTGTCGTCGCCGGCCTGGCGCTGTTGTTCACGCTGATCGGGCTGAATCTGGCTGGTGTGTTCCAGTTTGCGCAGATCGTGCCGTCCAGCCTGGCCGGTTTCCAGCCGCGCCATCCGGTGGCCGACGCGTTCCTCACTGGCGTGCTGGCGGTGGCGATTGCGTCACCCTGCACCGCGCCGTTCATGGGCGCCTCGCTGGGGCTGGCGGTCGCTTTGCCACCGCTGCAGGCGCTCGCCATATTCGCCACGCTGGGCCTGGGCCTGGCCCTGCCGTATCTGGTCGCGAGCATGGTGCCGGCGGTCGCACGCGCCTTGCCCCGACCCGGCGCCTGGATGGACAGCCTGAAGAAGTTCATGGCGTTTCCCATGTTCGCCACGGTCGCCTGGCTGGTCTGGGTTCTGGGACAACAAAGTGGCATTGACGGCGCCGGTGCCTTGCTGGCACTGCTGGTCGCCGTGGCCTTCGTGGCATGGACGCTCACGCTGGCAGGCCGCGGCCGGGTCTTGGCCGGGAGCGTCGCGCTCGCGGTCCTGCTGGGCCTGGCCTGGGGAGTCGGGCCTTATGTGACCGAGCCGGCTGCCGTCGCACGCCAGGGCGATGACGGGCCCTGGCAGGCCTGGGCGCCGGGACGGGTCGACCAGATCGTGGCCTCGGGCCGCCCGGTGTTCGTCGATTTCACCGCCGCCTGGTGCGTCACCTGCCAATACAACAAAAAGACCACGCTCAGCGACCCGGCGGTGCTGGCCGATATCGCAGCCAAGCAGGTGGTGCTGCTGCGCGCCGACTGGACCCGGCGCGATCCGGCCATCACGGCGGCGCTGCAGCAACTTGGCCGTAACGGCGTGCCGGTCTATGTGTTGTACCAGGCTGGCCGCGCGCCGGTGCTGATGTCGGAGATCCTGAGCGTGTCGGACATGCGCGCCGCTCTGTCGCGTTTGTGATGTGCCGATTGCCTTCTTGTCCTTGTTGAAACCTTTTTTTACAGGAGATTGCCCATGTTGCGCCGCACCCTGATCAGTTCTGCCGCCCTGGCCGGCCTCGGCTGGACCGGTACCAGTTTCGCTGCCCCGTCGGTGGGCCAGAAGGCACCCGAGTTCAGCCTGCCAGACACTACCGGCAAACCGGTCAGCCTGTCCGCATTCCGGGGCAAGCATGTGGTGCTGGAATGGGTCAATCCCGGTTGCCCCTATGTGCGCAAGCACTATGGCAGCGCCAACATGCAGGGCACCCAGAAAGAAGCCGCAGCCGCTGGCGCCGTCTGGCTGGCGATCAACTCGACCGAAGAGGCCAGCGCCGACTACCTGGTGCCCGAACAGCTGGCGCGCTGGATGCAGACCCAGCAGGCCGCGGCCACCCATACGCTGATGGATGTGGAGGGTACGGCCGGCAAGGCCTACGGCGCGCGTACCACGCCGCACATGTACATCATCAATCCCCAGGGCCTGCTGGTCTATGCCGGTGGCATCGACAGCATCCCGTCTTCGCGCGTCGACGACATCAAGACAGCGGTCAACTATGTCAAGCAAGGCATTCGACAGGCCACGGCCGGGCAAGCGATCAGCGCCGCAACAACGCGGCCCTACGGATGCTCGATCAAATACAAGACCTGAGCAGCAGGGTAGACCCGCACTGCTGGCGGCATCCCAGCCGGAGCCACCGAGCATCGTCTGAGTAGCCGGGCAGCCCGGCCTGCCCAGTCGGGCTGGCCACTCGTGCTGCCACAATACAGGCATGACTGAACATCCAGCCAGCAGCCCGTATGCGGCGCTGCAAAACGACACGTTCCTGCGCGCCTGTCTGCGCCAGGCCACCGACCATACGCCGGTCTGGTTGATGCGCCAAGCCGGGCGTTACCTGCCCGAATATCGCGCGACCCGTGCCAAGGCCGGCAGCTTCATGGGGCTGGC
The DNA here is from genome assembly GCA_038247175.1 of Burkholderiales bacterium. Classification (GTDB taxonomy): domain Bacteria; phylum Pseudomonadota; class Gammaproteobacteria; order Burkholderiales; family Burkholderiaceae_C; genus CAISIP01. The sequence continues at coordinate 7,524 of JBBRVD010000146.1, forward strand.
CACCAATACCGACTACGCCACCGAGGTCACGCTGCAGCCGCTGGAGCGTTACCCGCTGGACGCAGCGATCCTGTTCAGCGATATCCTGACCATACCCGATGCCATGGGACTGGGACTGAGTTTCGCCATCGGCGAAGGGCCCCGGTTTGCCCATCCGGTACGCGACGAAGCCGCCATACAGCAGTTGCGTGTGCCGGACATGGGCAAGCTGCGTTACGTGTTCGATGCGGTCACTTCGATCCGCAAGGCTTTGCAGGGCCGGGTGCCGTTGATCGGCTTTTCCGGCAGCCCGTGGACCCTGGCGTGCTACATGGTCGAAGGCGCGGGCTCGGACGATTACCGGTTGGTCAAGACCCTGATGTACGCGCGTCCCGACCTGATGCACCAGATGCTGACAGTGAATGCCGAAGCGGTGGCGGCCTATCTGAACGCGCAGATCGAGGCTGGCGCGCAGGCGGTGATGATCTTTGACAGTTGGGGCGGTGTGCTGGCCGACGGCGCCTTCCAGCAATTCAGCCTGGCCTATACCGCGCGGGTGCTGGCACAACTGAAGCGACAGCACGGCGGTGCCGTGATCCCGCGCATCGTCTTCACCAAAGGCGGCGGCCTGTGGCTGCCCGAGATGGGACGACTCGATTGCGACGTGCTGGGGCTGGACTGGACGGTCAACCTGGGGCAGGCGCGCGCACAGGTTGGCGGGGAAGTCGGCGGCCCGGGTAAGGCCTTGCAAGGCAATATCGATCCGAACGCATTGTTCGCTCGACCTGAGCAGATCCATGCCGAGGTGCAGCGGGTACTGGAGAGTTTCGGCGCGCCCCACCGGGCGGTCGCGGGCGACCCTGATCAGGTCGGTCCGACCCATGTCTTCAACCTCGGCCACGGCATCAGCCAGCACACTCCTCCTGAAAATGTAGCGGCGCTTGTCGATGCGGTGCATGCGCTGTCACGACAGTTGCGCGCAGGACACGCTGCCGCTCCCGCCTAACACATATAACGGCGCGGCAGGTTGGTGAACCCTGACTTATGCACAAAAATCGTGCTGCAGTGCGCAACGGCTGGCGCCGGCTATCGCGTCTCGCCACAAAACCCATAGCCCACGCAAGTCGTTGATTTTCAAAGAGTTTGCCGATTTGCTTTTTTGATGGGCAATCCAGTAAAAGCCTTTGTTTACAAGGCTTGCGCGCGAGCCGCGCAGGGATATCAACAAAGTTATCCACAGAAAACTGGGATGAGGTTTAAAGCTCTTAGATATCAAGCACTTAAGCCCAACTTCACAAGTTCACTTCAAGAAGACGCCCCAACCAACGCTTTGCCATGGCGCACCTGATTCCCGTTCTGGTCCAGACGCCGGCGCACAGCCAGATTGGCGGCGCATTGACCTACCAGAGTGAAGCCTCACTGCCTCCCGGAAGCCTGGTGCGCGTGCCATTGGGCCGGCGCGAAACGCTGGGTGTGGTGTGGGACGGTGCGCCGCAACGTGATCCGGCGCTGGACGCCTCCCGGCTGCGGCCGGTATCGGCCGCCCTGGACGGACTGCCACCGCTGGCACCGAACTGGCGCCAGCTGGTTGCGTTCGCCGCCCGTTATTACCAGCGCGCGCCGGGAGAGGTCGCCCTGGCGGCGCTGCCGCCGCAATTGCGTGACCTGAGCCAGGCCCAGTTGCAGCGCCGGCTGCGTCGCCCACCGGTATCCCGAACCGCCACAGCGTCGGCGCCGGACGGTGGCGCGAGCGACACCAAGAGCGCGGCTGACGCCCAGGCACTGGCTCTGAGCCCCGAGCAACAGGCGGTGATGGAGCAGTTGCGTCAGGGCAACGGCACCTTTCTGCTGTTCGGCGCCACCGGCAGCGGCAAGACCGAGGTCTACCTGCAATGCGTGCAGGAACTGCTGCAGCGCGAACCCAGCGCACAGGCACTGGTCATGGTGCCCGAAATCAACCTCACACCGCAATTGCAGCAGCGCTTCCTGGCCCGCTTCGCACCCGTATTCGGTGCCGACGCAGTGGTGTCGCTGCACAGCGGCATGACGAATCCGCAACGCCTGCGCAGCTGGTTGGCGGCCCATCTGGGCACGGCCCGTATCGTGCTGGGCACCCGGATGGCGGTGTTTGCATCCATGCCGACGCTGCGGCTGATCGTGGTCGACGAGGAACACGATCCGAGTTACAAGCAACAGGAG
>JBBRVD010000147.1:0-9638 GCA_038247175.1 Burkholderiales bacterium
CATCGAGTCGGCTTTTGTTGCCGCCGACATCCTGGATGCCGCCTACAACGGCAAGGGCCAGTTCAATGGCGCGCCGATCAAGAACCTGCGTGCACTGGGGGCGTTGTACCCCGAGACGGTGCAACTCATCACCCGTGCCGACCGCGGCATCAACAGCGTCAAGGACCTCAAAGGCAAGAGCATCTCGTCGGGTTCGCCCGGCTCTGGTCAGTACCAGCTGCTGACCGACCTGCTGACGGTCTACGGCATGAAGCGCTCCGACGTCAAGGAAGACCTGTCGTCGTTCACGCAGGCGGTCGACAAGATCAAGGACGGCAACCTGGACGCGACGTTGATCACCGCCGGCGTGCCGACCGCCGCCGTGACCGACTTTGCCCAGAGCCACGACCTCAAGGTGATCCCGCTGTCGGGCGCCGAGATCGCCGAGTTGCTCAAGCAGCAGCCCTACTACACCCGGGTACAGATGCCGGCCAACAGCTACAAGGGCCAGACCGCTGCGGTCGACACACTGGCCGTGATGGCGGTGTGGACCGCGCATGACGGCGTGTCCGACGCCATCGCCTACGAGGTCACGAAAGCCTTGTACGAGAACGTCGCCATCATGGGCCAGGTGCATGTGCAGGGCAAGAACATCAGCTTGACCACGGCCACCGCTGTCGGCACCGCGCCGATCCATCCCGGCTCGCTGAAGTACTTCAAGGAGAAAGGTATCGTCAAGTGATGCTCTGGCAGCGCGCCGCCGCCGTGGCGTGTGCGCTGCTGGTTGCTGTCCCGGCTGCCGCCGGCTGCGAGCTGGTGCTGACCGAGCACCGCAGTGAGCGTCCGCTGGCACGTCTGGCGCTCGACCCGGCCCGGCCGGCGGCACGGATTGCGTTCACGCACTCCGTGCTGGACACGCCGGTGGTTGACCATTACGAATGGCGCGCGCACGAAGGCGCATGGCGTGCGCATCTGGTGCAGGAACATTTCGAAGGCGACGGTTACGGATTGCCGTATGCAGCCGGTCCTGGCGAGACCATGACGCGCGAGGGCAATGGCTGGCGCCTGCACATGGACCGGCTGGTGCATCCGCTGGTCGTGTTGCCTTTGCCATCGCAATCGATGCGCGTGTTGATCGGTGCTCGCCCGGCGCTGCTGCTGGGTTCGCTGAGCCAACGATCGATTGAATTCCGGGCTGTCGACTGCCCGGCCCACTGACCCACCACTCGCATCCCATGAGCGCCTCCCAGCAGGAAATTGATCGCCTGATTGAGCAGTTCGACCCCGAGTCGACCTTCCGCCGCCTGGCTGGCCTGGCCGGGCTATTCGTCACCGTGGTCGCGGTCGGGCTGTCGGCCTGGCATTACTACACCGCCGGCTTCGGGCTGGAGAACGAGATCGCGCACCGCGCGATCCACCTGTCGGTCGTGCTCGGCCTGTGTTTCCTGGTGTTCCCGCGCCAGAAGCGCATGAAGGGCCACTGGGAGTGGACCAGTTCGATCTTCCTGGTGGCGTTCTACCTGCTGATGGGGTTGGGGCTGCTGAACAGCCTATCGGATCCGGTGCCCACTGGCGCAAAGGTCACCTTCATCGCGGTGTTGCTGTGTATCGCCGGCCTGTCGTTGCCATTCAAGGCCTACGACGGCAGCCACACCCGTATTCCGCTGCGCGACTGGATCTTCGCTGCGCTGGCGTCCGGTTTCTCGTTGTACCTGCTGGTGTTCTTCAACGAGATCTTCCTGCAGCGACCCGGCGAACACACGCCGATCGACTTGATGGTGGGCGTGATCGCGATCGCGATGGTGATCGAGGCCACGCGCCGCACGATGGGCATCTTCTTGCCGTTGCTGGCCATCGGTACCGTGTTGTACGGTATGTTCGGGCCCTATCTGCCTGGCGGGTTGGGGCATCGTGGTTACAGCGTCTCGCGCATCGTTGCGCACCTGTACAAGGGAACCGAGGGTATCTACGGGATTCCGGTCGGCGTCGTGGCAACCTTCGTGTTTCACTTCGTGTTGTTCGGCATCATGGCGCAGCTCACCGGGCTGGGCCAGTTGTTCGTGAATCTGGCCACGATCGCGGCGGGCCGTTTCTCCGGCGGCCCGGCCAAGGTCAGCGTGGTGTCGTCCGGCCTGTTCGGCATGATCTCCGGCTCGCCGATCGCCAACACCGTGACCACCGGCGTGATGACGATCCCGCTGATGAAGAAAGTCGGTTTCTCGCCGCGTTTCGCCGGCGCAGTGGAGGCATCGGCGTCCTGCGGCGGCCAGGTCACACCGCCGATCATGGGCGCGGCCGCCTTCATCATGGCAGAGACGCTGGGCATTCCATACAAACAGCTGATCCTGGTGGCCATCGTGCCGGCGGCGCTGCACTATTTCGCCATTCTGTACATGGTGCACCTGGAAGCCAGGCGGCTCAAGCTCACCGGCATGGATCCGTCCGAGATCCCGTCAGTCGGGCTGGTCCTGCGCAGTTCCTGGCACCTGTTCATTCCGCTGGTGGTGATGGTCACTCTGCTACTGATGCAATACACGCCGTTCCTCGCGGCGTTCTGGGGTATCACGCTGACTGTGGCCTGTTCATGGATTCCGAAGCTGATGGGCCCGTACGGCAAGCGCATGGCTGGCATGGCGGTCGGGCCGCGTGCGCTGGTGCAGGGCTTCGAGATGGGCGCCAAGGCGGCGCTGGGCATCGGCGCGGCCTGTGCTTGCGTCGGTTTTGTGCTGGGCATCACCACGCTGACCGGCATGGGCTTCAAGTTCTCGGCCTGGATCCTGGACTTGTCGGGCATCGTGGCCCAGGGTGTGGTGGCACTGGACAGCTTCCAGCTGCTCGACCTCAAGCAAGTCACGATCCTGTTCGGTCTGCTGTTCACCGCCGGCGCCTGCATCATCATGGGCTCGGGCGTGCCGACCACGCCAACCTACATCATCCTGGCCGCCATCGTCGCTCCCGCGCTGGAGCAGCTCGGCGTGCCGCAGTTGGCCACGCACTTCTTCGTGTTTTATTTCGGCGTGTTGGCGGACGTGACGCCACCCGTGGCGCTGGCTGCGTTTGCCGCCGCGGGTATCGCACGCAGCGAACCGATGCGCACCGGCATGACTGCGTTCCGCTTGTCGATGGGCAAGGCGCTGGTGCCGTTTGCCTTCGTCTACACGCCGTCGCTGCTGCTGATCAACTTCAGCTGGTCAGCCTTCGTGATCGCGCTGATCTCCATCATCGTCGCGATCATCGGCCTGGGCGCCGCCTACACCGGATACGTGGCGCGGCCCGTCGGCAAGCCGGTGTTCGTGTTGCTCAACCTGTTCTCGTTGTCGCTGATCTTCGCCAACCCGGTGATGTCGGCGATTGGCGTTCCGGTGGTACTGGCCCTGGTGGCCTGGCACATGCGGCCGTTGCCAGACTCGCCGCAGCCGGGCTGAGCAACGTTGTCGGGTGGGCACGGGGCCCGGCGCAGGGGCCATGTCCGTCGCGCGGTCGAAACGCTTATTCGGTCCCTATTTCAGGCTGTTGGACAGAAACGCGCGCAGGCGCTCGCTCTCGGGCCGCTGCAGCACCCGGTTGGGGTCTCCCTCTTCCTCGATCCGACCCTGGTGCAGAAACACCACATGGTTGCTGACCTCGCGCGCAAAACTCATCTCGTGGGTCACGACGATCATGGTGCGACCGTCCTCGGCCACCGAACGCATGACCCGCAGCACCTCGCCGACCAGTTCCGGGTCCAGCGCCGACGTCGGTTCGTCGAACAGCATGACCTTGGGTTCCATCGCCAAAGCGCGGGCGATCGCGACGCGTTGTTGTTCGCCGCCCGACAGGTGGGCCGGGAACGCATCCTTGCGGTGGTAGACGCCAACCCGCTGCAGATACCGCGTAGCGCGCTCCAGGGCTTCGCCCTTGGACAGACCGAGCGCGTGCACGGGTGCCTCCATCACGTTGTCCAGCGCCGTCATGTGCGCCCACAGGTTGAAATGCTGGAACACCATGGAGACCTGGCTGCGAAGACGCTGCAGTTGTTGCGGGGTGCGAATCTTCAACGCGCCGCTGCGATCCGGCACCAGGTCCATCACTTCGCCGTCAACGGATATCGTGCCGGCATGCGGCTGCTCCAGCAGGTTCAAGCAGCGCAGGAATGTGCTTTTTCCGGAGCCACTGGAGCCGATCATCGAGATCACGTCGCCGGCGCGGGCTGTCACGCTGACGCCCTTGAGCACGTCGTTGCTGCCGAATCGCTTGTGGATGTTGTCGGCTTGCAGGTAGATGGCGTTGGTCATGGGCGGCCTGGTTCGATCTCAAAGGGGGGCTCAAGCAATTGCCAATCGCGCTTTCAAGGGCTGAGCAGGCTGCCAGACCGTGCCAATGTGGTTCCGGCAATCTTGGCCAGTCGTTTTCCCGGATGGGCCCAGCGCGATCCGCAGCGGGCGTACATGACGCCGCCCGAGGCGCAGCGTAGTGTCGTGATCGCGCCGCTGGCCGGGCTGACCAGATCGACGATGGCGTCCCCTGCCGCAACACGTTCGCCGCTGACGCGGTGGAACACCACGACTCCGGCATGGGGCGCGGTGATCGGCTCCGATGCCTCCAGCGGCGTGGCCTCGCACCGCGATGAAACCAACTGGGCTTCGTCGGCGACCAGCACGCCGCGTTGGCGCAGGAAATCGATCAATCCATCGGCATCACGGTTGGCCAGTTCATGGCTGGTATCCGTCTCGCCTCGCAGCTCGACTGTGGCGGCGAAACACGCCAGATCGATCGGCCGCGCGGCAAACCGTTGCTGCAACAGGTACCAGGGCCGGGAGCATGCCTCGTCGAAAGGCCAGCCGCCCGAATCGGTCGCAAGCAACACGGCCTGCGCACCGAGCGCGGCGCCGAGTTGCTCGGCAGCCGCACGCTGCGGCGTCAATGCGTACAGATGCATCACGGCGTCGGAGTCGCAGTGCAGATCGAGCACGATGTCGGCATCGATGGCCAGCCGCAACAGTTGCTTGCGCAGGTCGTCGGCATGGTTGCCGGGGGCCAATGCCTGGACGCCTGCACGCAATGCAGCGCGGATCAGCGCGGTGTTGTGGTTGGAATCGTCGACCAGGGCGTCCTGCACGGCGCGTGCTGCGGTGTCGGTGAGGTCGGCGAATCCGCGGTTGAAGTTACGGCCATCGCGCAGGTCGAATCGACCCTGGTGTTGTCCCATCAGTTGTTGCGACAGACCCAGCGGGTTGGCGAATGGCACCAGTACAACCTCACCGAGCACCTTGCCCTCGGCCTCGAGCGCCAACAGCTTGTGCTCCAGTTGCCGGATGACCAGGATGGCGGGCACCTCGTCGGCGTGCAGCGCTCCCTGGATGTAGGCCTTGGGCGCCGCTCCCGGCCTGCCGAAACGCAGTACCTGCAGGTCGTGGCGGGTGCCGGGGGAGTTGCTTTGGAGTTCGAGCGTTTCGAGTTGCATGCGAATGGGGCGTGGACGCGCTTCAGGCTCGGGCCGGGGTCGACAAGGTCAGGGATTGCGGCTGGAGGTGGCGCAGGTATCGCCGCTCCAGCAGCCTGAAACCGCCAACCAGCGCGAATGTGAGGATGAAATAGATGACGGCGGCGACGCCGAACGATTCGGTCACCAGCAGGTGATTGGCATTCACGTCGCGCGCCACGCGGGTGATATCGACCAGGGTCACGGTACTGGCGATGGCGGTGGCATGCATCAGGCCGACCACCTCGTTGCTGTATTGCGGTAACGCGCGGCGCAACGCGCTGGGCAACAACACGCGGGTGTAGAGCCGGATTCCATCGAGCCCGTACGCTCGCGCAGCCTCGATTTCGCCCACGGGCGTGGCCTTGAGCGCGCCCGCAAAAATTTCAGTGGTGTAGGCGGTCGAGTTCAGGGTGAAGGCCAGCCAGGCGCAAAACCAGGCGTTCTTCAGCAACACCCAGGCCATGCTCTCGCGCACCGCTTCAAATTGCGCCAGCCCGTGGTAAATGATGAACAGCTGCACCAAAAGCGGCGTGCCCCGCAGCACATAGGTATAGAACCATACCGGCATCCAGATCCAGCGCCGCGACGACACCCGCGCAATCGCCAGCGGAATGGCCAGCAAAAAGGAGCTGGCCAGGCTGATGGCCAGCAGCGTGAGCGTGGTTCGAATACCGCCCACGTATTGGGGCAGGCTGTCGGTGATGATGGTCCAGTCCATCTCAGTACCGCCCGGCTGCTCCGAAGATGCTGAGGGCGTCCTGCGGGGGAAGCGAACGCAGTGAGCGTGAGGAGGGCAGTCTCATGTCAGAACTGCGCTTTCTTGACGCCCAGGCTGTAACGAGCCTCGACACGCGACAGGATCAGGATCGACACGGTGGTGAGCGCCAGGTAGATCATGGCGACCAGCATGTAGAAGGTGAATGGGGAGCGGGTGGTGGCCGACGCCAGTCCGGCGCGATGCAACATGTCGTCGAGTCCGATGATGGACACCAGCGCCGAAGCCTTGATCATGATCAGCCAGTTGTTGGCAAACCCCGGTATCGCATGGCGGACCATCTGCGGCAGCACGATACGCCGCATCACCTGGGTGCGCGTCATCGCGTAGGCCAGGCCGGCCTCGGTCTGACCCCGGGGAACCGCCAGTATGGCGCCGCGGAATGTCTCGGTCAGATAGGCACCGAAGATGAATCCGATCGTGATCACGCCGGCCGTGAACGGGGGAATGTCGATGTAACCCCAGCCGTAACGTTCCGCCAGATGGTTGATGCCGATCTGGCCACCATAGAAGATCAGCAGCATCAGCACCAGCTCCGGCATGCCGCGGATCAGCGTCGTGTAGACCTCGGCGCCCCATCGGGCCGCGCGCGAGCCCGACAATTTCGCGCTGGCGCCTGCCAGGCCGAACACGCAGGCAATGGCCAGCGACAACGCCGACACTTGCAGCGTCAGCACCAGGCCTTCGAGGATCGCGGGAAGATAACCGTGGAACACGGGGATATGCGGTGGGTATCTGAGTCAGTCGCCGGGCACGCCGCGAACGCGGCGCGCTACGGACAGGCCAGGGCTACTCGCCGCGAATGTTGACGTCGAAGTACTTGTCGTTGATGGTCTTGTAGACGCCGTTGGCCGTGATGGTCTTGAGCGCCGCATTGACCTTGCTGCGCAGTTCATCCTCGCCCTTGCGCATCGCCATGCCGACTCCGCCGCCCTGGGCTGCGCCGCCCAGGGTTACCGGCGCTCCGAGCCGGCTGTAGTCCTTGCCCTGGGGCGACTTGAGGAACGCAGCCGTGGCCGCCAGCGAGGAGCCGAAGCCGATGTCACCGCGTCCGGCGGCCAGCTCCATGGTCACTTCGGCCTCCTTGGCGACCTGCAGCACTTCGCTGTCCTTGTATTGCTCCAGCACGAAACGCGCGCGTGGCGTGTTGCGGGTGACGATGATCTTCTTGCCCTTGAGCGCTGCCGGAGTGATCTCCTTGAGGCTGCCGGTCTTGCCGATCCAGGTCGAGGGGATGTCGTAGTAGGAGTCACTGAAGTCGGCCGATTTCTTGCGCTCCTCGGTGATCGACATCGACGCCACGATCATGTCGAACTTCTTGGCGTTGAGCGCGGGCATCATGCCGTCCCACTCCTGCGACACCATCGTGCATTCGGCCTTGACCTGGGCGCAAATGGCATTGGCGATATCGATGTCGAAGCCGGAGAATTTGCCGTCCGGGCTCATCTGCGAAAAGGGCGGGTAGTTGGCTTCGACGCCGATGCGTATCTTGGCCCAGCCGGGTGCTTGTGCACTGGCGGCGGTGGACAGCGCAAGGGCCGTGATCAACATCGAGACAGCGGTGAGTTGGCGGATCATGGGTGGGGCTCCTGAAGGTGCGTGACAGAAAGAAGATGACGGGGGCGATTGTGTACGTTTTTTTTCATAAATGCAATAAATGAAAATATCAGTACAAACCCGCATGGGCAACTGGCGTATTGGCGTACATTCCATGGGCCCGATCTGCCATCAGCCCGCGACGACATGCCACGCCCGCCCAAGTCCCCTTCCGCATCTCGTCTTGCAACCGCCACTGCAACAGTCGACTCCAACTTCGCCCGGTCGTCGCTGGGGCAGGCGCTGCGCCAGGTGCTGCTGGAGGCGCGGGGCTCGAATGGCGCAATCGCTGACTTCCTGCTGCGCAATCCGGTGCGTGCGACCGCCTGGGGCATTGAAGAGCTGGCCAGCCACACCGGCACATCGACAGCCACGCTCAGCCGGTTCGCGCGCACACTGGGCTTTGGAGGGTTTGCCGCCCTGCGTGCGGGCATGGCCGATGCCCTGCAGGCCACCATGCCACCGGTGTACCAGCCGGTCGAGAAGCTCAAGCATGCGCTCAAGAGAACCGAGTCTGCGGCATCACCGGATCATCCGGTCATTGTCGAAAGTCTGGAGGCCAGCCTGGCCAATATGCGTTTCGCCGCCGCGGGTCTTGAACCACGCCATCTGGTGGCCATCGCCCAAAAAATCCTGCAAGCACAGACGGTCTACACCGTGGGCTTCGGGCTCAGCGCACATCTGGCGGCGATGTTGTCGTTGTACCTGCAGCCGTTCTGCCGCCAGGTCATCAACGTCGTCGAGTTCGGCGGCACCGAAGTGGCGGCAGGGCGGTTGATGAATATCTCGCAGCACGATCTGCTGATCGCCATCTCCTTGCCCCGCTATGCCAATGACGCCGTGATGTTGTGCCGTTATGCGCGCGACCGCGGCGCGCAGGTGATCGTGATCACCGATTCGATGGCATCACCGCTGGTACCGGCGGCGCACGAAACCTTGCTGGCCGCGGCGGCGCATCCGGTGCTCTCCAGCAGTTCGACGGCCGCATTGCTGGTGATCGAGGCATTGGTGACCAGCCTCATGCTCAGCGGTCATGACCATGTGCGCCAGGCAGAGAAACTGACCGATGCCATCGCAGCCTACATGGTCAATGGCAAAACCGAGGACAACCCGGCGCAAAGACGCACTGCCCGCAAAGCCACGTCGCCAGGTTGAGGCGGGTACCGTGGACTGCCGAGCCGATCAGAAGTGGCGGGGCCGGGGCCGGTTCCTGCCGTGGCCGCGTGATGAAACGCGCTGCCCGGGCGCCAGCGCAGCCGAAGAAGCCACTCGCGTCAGGCGCCCATCGTCTCCGCCCATTCCAGCGCCTGCAGGTGGGCCCAGTTGATCTGGTGGTTGGTCAGGATCAGTTCATCGGCGAGTCGGGCAAAGTTCGCATCGTCTGCGGTTTCGCAGGCGGCTGTCAATGCCAGAATCGGCGCCATCGGGCCCTTGCGGTGCAGCAGCGCGTCGGTGATCGGCTCCGGCAACGAGACCGCGCCAAGGGCTTTTTCCATCGGAATGCCGAGCATGGTGTCGAGCAACGAAAACACGCCGGTGACAAACGCGTTGTCGTATTCCTCGGCCGGCAGCAACTCGGCAGCGAGCAACTCCATCAGCCGCCCACGCACGATTGCCATCTGGCCGACAGCCGGTGGTACCCCACCCTCACGCGACATGGTCAGCAGCAGCGCAGACCAGCGGAACAGCTTGTTGAGCCCCAGGATCATCACCGCGTGACGGAACGAAGTGATCTCGGTACTCAGACCGAAGCCGGACGAATTGATGTAGCGCAGCAGGTTGAACGACAAGGTTGCGTCGCGCTTGAGCACCTGCTCGATCTGC
>JBBRVD010000148.1:0-9600 GCA_038247175.1 Burkholderiales bacterium
CTCTGCCCACCCTCGACCAGCCGCACCGCTTCCTGCCTGAACTCCAGCGTGTAGCGCGCCCGCACTGTCTTCGTCATTTCCGTTCTCCTTGCTTGCATTGAAACACTCAGCAAGGGGTACGTTTTTCGGGGGCAAGGTCACAGGTCGCCGGTGACGATCAGCCGCGCGAGGCTCGCACCACAGCGACCGCGGGGCAAGTCCTTGCCGGCGCGGAGTAGCTCAAGACCACTTCACAGGCGCTCGCACACGGCCTCACGCAGTGGCCAGATCGAGCGCCAACACCACGAGCACCTGTCCGCTGCTGTCCGTCGCGGACCGCGCGCAGCCGCTGCACGGTTTACCCCTTGGTTTACCCCTCAGCCCGCCACAAAAGAAAACGGGTTAGCCTCGTTCGAAGCTAACCCGTTGATATTGCTGGCGGAGTGGACGGGGCTCGAACCCGCGACCCCCGGCGTGACAGGCCGGTATTCTAACCAACTGAACTACCACTCCATAGGCTGCTTGCATCCGCATCTGAGCCGGATGCGCCAGCAAAACGCCATCAAACTTGGCGTCCCCTAGGGGATTCGAACCCCTGTAGCCACCGTGAAAGGGTGGTGTCCTAGGCCTCTAGACGAAGGGGACTGGAATTTGGTCTTCTTCGTCTATCTTCTTGTTTATCTATGTTGTCTCTGACGGAACCTTCGGTACTGTTCGGTGCGAAGCAATTTTGGTGGAGGTAAGCGGGATCGAACCGCTGACCTCTTGCATGCCATGCAAGCGCTCTCCCAGCTGAGCTATACCCCCAAACTTCTGGTGCACTTTCGGTGCCCCGTCAACTTCCGAGCCTCGCATTATAGCCACACAATCAAGCTGCTCTAAGGCGCTCGATCGCGGCTTCCCGAACAAAAAGCGCGATCACCGCATCGAGCGACGGTGTCTGGCTGGTACCGAGCAACAGCACCCGTGCAGCCATCGCCAGTTGCGGCATCTTGATGCCGGTCGCAGCCAGCACATCCTTGATCGCCGCGCCTAGCGCTGCCTTGTCCCAGGCGCAACCCGCCAGCTTGTCCGCCAGTTGCATGAGCGCCGGTCGTACTGCGTCGGTGACATGCCGCTCGCGTTCCGCGGCCTCCGACTGCACCGGCGCATAGAAACCGCAAGCCCACTGGGCCAGCGCGACCGTGGTGTCGCAACGGTCCTTGAACAAGGTGCAGATGCCGACCAGTCGCCCGTCGTCCGCGATCACGCCCAGGCGTGCCATCTGCGTCGCCACCAGTACAGCCAGCGCATCATCGGCCATGGCCTTGATGTACTGGGCGTTGACCCAATTTAGCTTGGCGGCATCCCATTGCGCCGGGCTCTTGGCCAGGTGAGTGCCGTCGAACCACTCGACCAGCGTGTCCCGCTCGAACAACTCGTCGTCGCCATGGCTCCATCCCAGGCGTGACAGATAGTTGACCATCGCCTGCGGCAGGTAACCGGCCTCCTCGTACTGCATCACGCTGACCGCGCCGTGGCGCTTGGACAACTTGTCGCCGTCAGGGCCCAGGATCATGGGCACATGGCCGTATAGCGGCAGTTCGGCGCCCAGCGCATGCAGGATGTTGATCTGCCGCGGCGTATTGTTGACATGGTCGTCGCCCCGCAACACATGGCTGATCTGCATGTCCCAGTCGTCGACGACGACACAGAAGTTGTAGGTTGGCGTTCCATCGGCGCGCGCGATGATCAGGTCATCGAGCTCCCGGTTGCTGATCGTGATCGTGCCCTTGACCAGATCGTCCCAGCTGACGTCACCGTCGAGCGGATTGCGAAACCGCACCACCGGCGGGACCCCCTGCGGGATAGCCGGCAAGGTCTTGCCCGGCTCCGGGCGCCAGCGGCCGTCGTAGCGCGGCTTGTCGCCACGGGCGCGCTGTGCCTCGCGCATCGCATCGAGTTCGTCGGGCTGGCAGTAACAGTGGTAGGCCGTGCCGTCAGCCAGCATCTGGGCGATCACGGTGCGATAACGCTCGAGCCGCTGCATCTGGTAATACGGACCTTCCTCGTACCCGAGTTGCAACCACTGCATGGCCGCGATGATCTGGTCCACTGCCTCCTGGCTCGAACGCGCTACATCGGTGTCTTCGATGCGCAGGATGAAGTCGCCACCGAAGTGACGGGCAAACGCCCACGAGAACAAGGCGGTGCGTGCCGTGCCCAGATGCAGGAAGCCGGTGGGCGAAGGGGCGATGCGGGTTCGGACTTTGCGTGTCATGGTCGTCTCGTTCTGCCTCTCAACTCAGCGCCGCAAAGCCTTGCAACAGGTCGGCTTTCAGGTCTGCGACATGCTCCAGCCCCACCGCCAGCCGAACCAGTCCCTGGCCGATGCCGGCCGACCGCCGCTGCGCCTCGGTGAGGCGACCGTGTGAGGTGCTGGCCGGATGCGACAACAAGGACTTCACATCGCCCAGGTTGGTACACAGGCCGATCGTGCGCGTCGTGTCCAGTAACTGGAAAGCACGCACATGCGCCTGCCGTGGATCGCCGGCACACAGGTCGAACGACACCACGGCGCCACCTTTGCCCGACTGTTGCGCCATGGCCAGCGCATGCTGCGGATGGCTCGCCAGGCCGGGGTAGAACACACGCGACACCTGCGGCTGCTGCTCCAGCCAGGTGGCCAGTTCAAGCGCGCGTTGACTTTGCGCTTCCATGCGGATACCCAGCGTCTCCAAGCCCTTGAGCACGACCCAGGCGTTGAACGGCGACAAGGTCATGCCAGCGCTGCGCAGCACCGGCAACAACGACTCCTTGACCATCTTCTGCGTGCCGCACAAGGCGCCGGCCATCACACGGCCCTGCCCGTCGAGGTACTTGGTACCCGAATGCACGACCAGGTCGGCGCCCAGCTCGACCGGGCGTTGCAGTGCCGGCGTGCAAAAGCAGTTGTCGACCGCCAGCAGCGCACCCGCCTCATGCGCGATATCGGCAAGCGCGCGGATGTCGCACAGGTCGGTCAGCGGGTTGGTCGGTGTCTCGGCGAACAACAGCCGGGTATTGGGCCGCAACGCCGCTCGCCACTGCGTGATGTCGGTCTGCGACACGAACGTGCTCTGCACGCCGAACTTGCCGAATTCGCTGCCAATCAGCCTGATGGTGGAGCCGAACATCGAATGCGAGCACACCACATGGTCGCCGGCCTTGAGCAAGGCCATGCACATCAGCAGGATCGCCGACATTCCGGTCGATGTGGCAATGGCGGCCTCGGTACCTTCCATCGCCGCCAGACGTATCTCCATGCTGGTCACTGTCGGGTTGCCGAGCCGGCTGTAGGTATAACCCTCCTCCTCGCCACCGAACCGACGCGCCGCGGTTTCGGCGTCCGGCTGCACATAACCGCTGGTCAGGTACAGGGCCTCGGCGTTCTCGCCATACTGGCTGCGTGGCACGGCGGCATGCACCGCCAGCGTATCGCGGTGCAACGCACGGGAATGGGATTCTTCGGTCATCGTGCGCTCGCCTTGCTTCTTTCGGTAACCGGCGCGTCGTCGCCGTCGTCTTCACGGGTCTCGACCCGGCTCGCGCTCATGCGCGCGATATCGGCTGCGGTGATGTCGCCGGTCACATAAATGCCATCGAAACACGAGGCATCGAAACCGGTGATGGCCGGGTTCAGGCTGCCGATGGCCTTCTTCATCCCCTCGACATCCTGGTAGATCAGCGCGTCGCAACCGATGATCTGCTGGATCTCGGCCACGCTGCGGTTGTGCGCCACCAGTTCCTCGCTGGTGGGCATGTCGATACCGTACACGTTGGGGTAACGCACCGGCGGCGCAGCGCTGGCCAGGTAGACCTTGCGCGCGCCGGCATCGCGCGCCATCTGCACGATTTCGCGGCTGGTGGTGCCACGCACGATGGAGTCATCCACCAGCAACACGTTGCGACCCTTGAACTCGCTGCTGATGGCATTGAGCTTCTGACGCACCGACTTCTTGCGCACCGCCTGCCCTGGCATGATGAACGTGCGGCCCACGTACCGGTTCTTGACGAAGCCTTCGCGATACGGCAGGCCCAGCACCTGCGCCAGTTGCGCGGCGCTCGGCCGACTCGACTCGGGGATCGGAATCACCACGTCGATCTCGTTCGGCGGCACGGTCGACACCACCCGTTTGGCCAGCGTCGTGCCCAGATTCAGCCGCGCCTGGTAGACCGAGATGCCGTCCAACGTGGAGTCCGGGCGAGCCAGGTAGACGTATTCGAAGATACACGGGTTCAAACGCGTCTGTTCGGCGCATTGCCGCGCATGCAGCTTGCCCTGCAGGTCGATGAACACCGCCTCGCCGGGGTCGATATTGCGCACGAACTGGTGCGCCGTGCCCTCCATCACGACCGACTCGCTGGCCACCAGCATCGTGCCGTCGCCTTGCCCCAGGCACAGGGGCCGGATGCCGAACGGGTCGCGGAAAGCCAGCACACCATGGCCGGCGATCACCGCGATGACCGCATACGAGCCCCGCACCCGTCGGTGCACGTTGCGTACTGCAGCGAACAGATCCGCAGGCTGCAGTGGCAGGCCGCGGGTCACGGTCTCGATCTCGTGGGCCAGCACGTTGAGCAGCACTTCGGAGTCGCTCTCGGTATTGATGTGCCGGTGGTCGGTCAGGAACAGTTCGGACTTGAGCGCCTGCGCATTGGTCAGGTTGCCGTTGTGCACCAGCACGATGCCAAACGGCGCGTTCACGTAGAACGGCTGCGCCTCCTCCTCGCTATAGGCGTCACCCGCGGTCGGATAACGCACCTGCCCCAGGCCACTGTTGCCGGGCAAGGCTCGCATGTTGCGGGTGCGAAACACATCGCGCACCAGGCCCTTGGCCTTGTGGATGAAGAACTTGCGTTCGAGCTGCGTCACGATGCCGGCCGCATCCTGACCGCGGTGCTGCAGCAGCAACAACGCGTCGTAGATCAGCTGATTGACCGGGCCGTCACTGACAACCCCCACTATTCCGCACATAGATTCATCCTGCTAGCTTGCATCCGATACGCCGACAGCGACGCAATGGCCGGGCCCCGGCCCGGTCAGGGCAAAAACCTGCCAAATTCGTGCGGCAGGACCGGCTTGAGCCCCTTGACCGTCGCCGAGGCCCAATCCCCGCCAACCGACTGCGTCCACCAGGCATCATGCTGCATCGGCGTCATGCCAACCAGCACCGCCGCCACCAGCATCAGCACGACACCGCGCAAGGCGCCAAAGGCCGCGCCCATCACCCGATCGGCCGGCCGCAGACCTGCGACCTGAAACAGCCGGCTGATCAGCCAGCTGAGCATGGAGCCTGCGAACATCGCCAGAATGAACACCACGACGAATCCGGCTGCATACTGGATCGTCTCGGTTGCTCCGGCCATCGGCAGCCATTGCGCGGCCACCGGCGCGAACCACTGCGCCGCAAAAAACGCGGCCACCCAGGTTCCCAGCGATAACACTTCGTAAACCAGGCCACGCCAGGCGCCAATCAGAAACGACAACGCCAACACCACGAGAAAGATCCAGTCCAGGGCAACCATCGGTACTGTCAACACGCTACAGGGTCAGGACGGCCGCCGTCAGCTTGAGCCTGCGGATCTTCTCGGCCGCCTTGTCAGCCTCCGCCCGGTCCGAGAACGGGCCAACCCGCACCCGGGTGCGGTCACCCTCGGAGGTGCCCACGACCTGGGTATAGGTCTTCAGCCCAGCGGTTTCGACCTTGGCGCGCACCTCGCGCACCTTGGCGGCATCGGCAAAAGCGCCCACCTGCACCACGAAACGCTGGTCCGCCACGGTAGCGCTTTTGGCTGGGGTCTTGGCTGCATCGGCGGCTGCAGTCTTGGTCGCAGCAGCGGGTGCATCTTTGGACAGCGTCTTGCCTTCGAGCAGGGCACGCGCCTTCTGGGCATCGAGCGTGCGCGTCTCGGTCACTGCGGCTGGCGCCCTGGATGCCGCTGGCGCAGCCGCAGCCGCCCCAGATGCGATGGCCGCGGCAGTGTTTGCAGGTGGGTCCGCTGGTGCTGGTGCTGGTGCCGGCGTGGGTGCCGGCTCGGGCGTGCCTTGCCTGGCCGGCGCTGGCGCCGCGGCAACCCTTTCGGCGGCCGGCGCCGCCGGCAGCACCAGCGGCTTTGTCCTTGTCTTGTCGACGATCTCGATCGGCAGGTCGACCGGTATCGGCCGCGGCTGGTTGTCGAAGATCAGCGGAAAGCCGATCACGCCGGCCAGCACCAGTACCGCGGCGCCGATCAGCCTGTGCATGGCACGCCTGCGTACGGCTTCGACCGTGGGCGCGGGTTGCTTATTTTTCTTGGAAGGCGCCGGCTGCTCGTCGCGGCCCTGGCGGAACTTGAACAAAGCCATGAATGGGGGGTTACAGGTTCATGTGTCTGGCGCCAAGGCGCGGTACGCCTTGCTTCAACACGCCGCCCACGGTATGGAACGATCCAAAGACCACGATTCTATCAGCCGGGTCTGCCGCATCGACCGCCGCGCGCAGCGCCTGCACCGGGTCCGCGAACGTCTGCGCCGCCGTGTCCTTGCGGGTGTTCAACGCCTGCCAACGCGAGTGCAGGCGCCCGGCGGTCTCGGCCCGCGCCAACGGCAGGTCAGTGAAGTACCAGCGGTCGATGATCGGATTCAGGCGTTCGAACATCGGCGCCAAGTCCTTGTCGGCCATGACACCGAACACCGCATGGGTGGTGGGGAAAAACCCCATCGCGTCCAGGTTCACGGCCAGTGCGGCGGCCGCATGCGGGTTGTGCGCGACGTCGAGCACCAGTGTCGGCTCGCCGGGAACGATCTGGAACCGGCCCGGCAACGCCACCAGCGCAAGCCCGTTGCGCACCGCCTGCGCGGTCACCGGCAACCGCTCGCGCAGCGCGGTCAGCGCCGCCAACACGCCGCTGGCATTGAGCAACTGGTTGGCCCCGCGCAGCGCCGGATACGCCAGGCCTGCATACCGCCGGCCGCGCCCGCTCCAGGCCCACTGCTGCTTGTCGCCAGAGAAATTGAAATCCACCCCCAGGCGCCACAGATCGGCGCCGATCTCCAGCGCATGGTCAAGCACGCTTTGCGGCGGCACCGGATCGCTGACGATAACCGGCCGGCCGGTGCGCATGACGCCAGCCTTCTCGCGCCCGATGCTCTCGCGGTCAGGACCGAGAAATTCCATGTGGTCCAGGTCCACGCTGGTGATCACCGCACAGTCGGCATCGACGATATTGACCGCATCGAGCCGCCCGCCCAGCCCCACCTCCAAAACGACGACATCCAGCCTGGCATCTGCCAACAAGTCCAGGATGGCCAGGGTCGAGAACTCGAAATAGGTCAGCGACACGTCCGGCGGCACCTGGCAGCGCGCCCGCTCGACCCGGGCGAACGCCTCGATCAGCGGATCGACGGCCACCGCCTGCCCCAGCAGCCGCAGCCGCTCCTCGAAATGAACCAGGTGCGGCGAGGTGTAGACGCCGGTGCGGTAGCCGCTCTCGCCCAGGATCGCCTCCAGCATGGCGCAGGTCGAACCCTTTCCATTGGTACCGGCAACGGTGATCACCGGGCATTGGAAACGGATGCCCATGCGCTTGGCCACCTGACGCACCCGGTCCAGCCCCATGTCGATGTTCTTGGGGTGCAGACGCTCGCAATGGTCGAGCCAGTCTGCGAGTGTTTTGAGTCCGGCGGGGCTGGGGGTCAAGCAATCCTCCTGAAAACCTGTTTTTGCATGCGAATCGGATTGTCGCGCACCCGAATGCGGCATGATGGCGACATGAAGAAGACCTCCATCCACGTGTACGGCATTCGCAATTGCGACACCGTCAAAAAAGCGCGTCAGTGGCTGGACGACCATGGTCAGCCGCACCAGTTCCACGATTTCAAGACGGCCGGCGTGACGGCGCAGCTGCTCGACCACTGGATGGCGCAGATCGGCTGGGAGGCACTGCTCAACCGCAAAGGCACGACCTGGCGCCAGCTCGATGAGACTGCACGCGCGAGCGCGGCGGACGCCCCGGGTGCGCGTGCGGTCATGGTCGCCAGCCCCAGCGTCATCAAGCGACCGGTCGTGGCCTGGGGAGATCCCGATAGCACGGACATCAGCGTCGGATTCAACGCCGAACTCTGGGAGTCCCGGCGGGTCTGACAGCAGCTGTCGCAACTTCGGCCTGCCTGTGGGTGTGGCCTAAAATCCGAGGCTGGCCTGGTTTCGGCACGGCGGTGCGGTAGCCTCGCCATCATTGGGCCGCGCACCAGCGTCCGACCATCCGCTTGAACACTGTCCATCCATGACCCACCACGCAATCGACAACGTGTCCGTCGCGACACAGGCCAACATCTATTTCGATGGCCGCTGCATCAGCCACAGCCTGACCCTGCCCGATGGCACGAAAAAATCGGTCGGTGTGGTGCTGCCGATGGAGCAGCGCTTCACTACCGCACAGGCCGAAGTCATGGAGTGCGTCGCCGGCAGCTGCGAATACCGGCTGGCCGGCAGCGACGACTGGCGTGCTTCGACCGCTGGCGAATCGTTCCTGGTCCCGGCGAACGCGTATTTCGACATCCGCGTGACCGCGCCCTACCACTACATCTGCCACTACGCCTGATACAGGAACCCGACCCACCATGGCCACCATTCTTCAGAATCTGCCACTGCACCAGAAAGTCGGTATCGCCTTCTCCGGTGGCCTGGACACCAGCGCCGCCCTGCACTGGATGAAGCTCAAGGGTGCAATCCCCTACGCCTACACCGCCAACCTGGGACAACCCGACGAGCCGGACTACGACGAGATTCCGCGCAGGGCGGTGCAATACGGCGCAGAGAGGGCGCGCCTGATCGACTGCCGCAGCCAGCTGGCCGCCGAGGGCATCGCGGCGCTGCAGGCCGGCGCCTTCCACGTCACCACCGCCGGGGTCACCTACTTCAACACCACGCCACTGGGCCGGGCCGTGACCGGAACCATGCTGGTGTCGGCGATGAAGGACGACGACGTCAATATCTGGGGCGACGGCAGCACTTTCAAGGGCAACGATATCGAGCGTTTCTACCGCTACGGGTTGCTGACCAACCCGAGCCTGAAGATCTACAAACCCTGGCTGGACCAGGCCTTCATCGACGAACTCGGCGGCCGCGCCGAGATGTCGGCCTTCATGACCAAGGCTGGCTTCGGCTACAAGATGTCGGCCGAAAAGGCCTACTCGACCGACTCCAACATGCTGGGCGCGACCCATGAGGCCAAGGACCTGGAGCACCTCAACAGCGGCATCAAGATCGTGCAACCCATCATGGGCGTGGCGTTCTGGCGCGACGAGGTCGAGGTCAAGCGCGAAGAGGTGGTTGTGCGTTTCGAGGAGGGCCAGCCGGTCGCGCTCAACGGCGTACATTACAGCGACCTGGTGGAGCTTATACAGGAGGCCAACCGCATCGGCGGACGCCACGGCCTGGGCATGAGCGACCAGATCGAAAATCGCATCATCGAGGCCAAGAGCCGCGGCATCTACGAGGCCCCCGGCCTGGCGCTGCTGTTCATCGCCTACGAGCGCCTGGTCACCGGCATCCACAACGAAGACACGATAGAGCAGTACCGAGACCATGGCCGCCGGCTCGGTCGTCTGTTGTACCA
>JBBRVD010000149.1:0-9583 GCA_038247175.1 Burkholderiales bacterium
CTTGCTCATCTCGTAGAGCTCGGAGTTGTCGGCCAGCTCGGTTGTGAGCCGGGTCAGCGACACGACGACACCATCGAGCGATTTTTTCTCGCGCCCGAGTTCCTGCGCCTTTTTTGGGTCGTTCCAGACTGCGGGGTCTTCCAGCGAGGCGTTGACTGTCCTCAGGCGTTCGGCTTTGGCATCGTAGTCAAAGATACCCCCGTAACTCTTGGGTGCGCTGCGACAGGTCCACGAGTTGAGTGCCGATCTGATTGGTATGTACTGCGTCCATGGTGCTGATCCTGGTTGGGAGAATGTCGTAAACAACCACGGATTTTCTCATGTCCCATCAGGGCGCCAGAAAGGGCTCCAGCAAGGCGGCCAGTGGCCCGGGTTGGTCGTGGTGCAGCATGTGGCCGGCGTCGTCGACCACCGCGATGCGGCAGTCGGCCACCGCCTGCAGCCGCTCGTGATAGTGCGCCCGGGTGAACTTGCCTTTCCACCATTGCCACATGGCGTCGTCCTCGGCCTCCACAGCCAGCAGCGGCATCGAAATGCGCTGGTAGATTTCCAGCAACTCATCGACGCGCAGCAATTGGGCGTTGACAATCTTGTGCGCCGGCTCGCCCAGGATGGCCCACTGGCCTTGCGCGTTGCGGCGCGACCAGTGGTGCGCCAGCCAGTCGGCCTTGGCGCGGCCGTCTGCGTCGCGCGCCAGGCGCGGATTGGTTTGGGCCAGGCGCCGCGCCACGCCGTCGACGGTGTCGTAGGGCCGCAGCGCCAGTTCGCCGCGCTGGTGCTGCTTGAGCTGGTCGATCCATTGGGCATACCGGTCCGGCGCCTGCGCTGGTTGCGTGGCCGGGCCACCGAAACCCTCCAGGTTGACAAGCCGGCGCACCCGCTTGCCGCGGATGCCGGCGTAGAACATCACGACGTTGCCGCCCATGCTGTGCCCGACCAGGTCGATCGGTGCATCGGGCGAGAAGTGGTCGACCAAAAAGTCCAGGTCGGCGATGTAGTCTGCAAACCAGTAGTTGTCAACGCCGCCGCCGTCGGTATCGCCATAACCACGCCAGTCCGGCGCGATGATGAAACGGCCTTGCATGAAGGCATCGGAGAAGGCATCGACGACGAACTGGAACGATGCGGCCACGTCCATCCAGCCGTGCACCAGCACCAGGGGCGGCTGGCCGGGTGTCGGCTCGCCCCAGCAGCGGATGTTGTAGTGCAGGCCGCGCACGGGCACGCGCACCGTGCGCGAAGGTCTTTTGACTTGGTACATTACAGCGATCATAAGGAGACAGGGCGTGGCGCGCAGTCAAGTCGAGGACAGGGCACCGGCGGTGATGGAGCACGACCATTACGCCGCGATGCACGGCGGGTTTGGCTGGCATGTGCCGGAGCGCTTCAATATGGCTCAGGCTTGTTGCGGCCGCTGGGCCGGCCGCACCGATGCCGGTAGCCGGATTGCGGTGCTCGCCGACGGCACCGGGCTCACGCCAGTGCGTTGGTCTTACGCGCAGTTGCAACAGGCAGCCAACCGGTTGTCCAACGCGCTGGCGGTGCTGGGGGTCGGGCGGGGCGACCGGGTGGCCGTCGTGCTGGCGCAGCGGTTCGAGACCGCGGTTGCCTACATGGCGGTATTGCAACTCGGCGCGGTGGCGATGCCGCTGTCGATGCTGTTCGGCCCCGATGCGCTGGAGTTCCGGCTGCACGACAGCGAGTCGGTGGTGGCGATCTGCGACGCCGCGGCCATCGATGCGCTGGAGTCGGTACGCGAGAACTGCCCGCTGCTGCGCAGTGTGATCCGGGTCGGCGATCGCGACGGCGACCGCAACCCGGCATACGAAGCCGTGCTGGAACAGGAGTCGGACCGATTCACGGCCTGCGACACCCATGCCGACGAGGCGGCGATATTGATCTACACGAGCGGCACGACGGGGCAGCCCAAGGGCGCACTGATCGCGCACCGCGGCCTGATCGGCAACCTGAGCGGATTCATCTGTAGCCAGAACTGGTTCGGTTTCGCCCCGCTGCGGCCCGGATCGGACTCGCAAGCCGTGTTCTGGTCGCCAGCCGACTGGGCCTGGACCGGCGGGCTGATGGACGCCTTGTTGCCGACCCTGTATTTCGGCCGGCCCATCGTGGCTTTCAACGGCCGTTTCAGTCCGCAGACCGCGTTCGAGCTGATGCAAAAACATGCGGTGACGCACAGCTTCATCTTCCCCACCGCGCTCAAGGCGATGATGAAGGCTTACCCCGAGCCGAAACAACAGTTCCGCCTGGTGCTGCAGGCCGTCATGAGTGCCGGTGAGGCGGTCGGTGATGCGGTGTTCGACTACTGCCGCCATCAGCTGGGTGTGACCGTCAACGAGATGTTCGGTCAGACCGAGATCAACTACGTCGTCGGCAACTGCGCCTTGAACGAACAGCGGGCTGATGGCGTCGGCTGGCCCGCCAGACCCGGCAGCATGGGCAAGGGTTATCCGGGCCACCGGGTCATGGTCATCGACGAGGCGGGGCAGGAATGCCCGGTTGGCGTACCCGGTGATGTGGCGGTGAACCGCTTCGATATACACGGCCACGCCGACCCGGTGTTCTTTCTCGGTTACTGGAAAAATCCCGCAGCGTCTGCGGCCCGGTTCACCGGCGACTGGTGCCGCACCGGCGACCTGGCCACGCGCGACGCCGATGGCTATCTCTGGTATCAGGGGCGCGCTGACGACGTGTTCAAGTCCGCCGGCTATCGGATCGGCCCGGGCGAGATCGAGAACTGCCTGGTCAAGCATCCGGCGGTGCTCAACGCAGCCGTGGTTCCCAAGCCCGACCCGCAGCGGGGTGCGCTGGTCAAGGCCTTCGTGGTGTTGTCGCCGGAGTACGCCACGCGGCGCGAGGCACAACCGCGGCAGGCCTTCGATACAGCCCTGATCGCCCAGTTGCAGGCCCATGTGCGCGGCAAACTGGCGCCCTACGAATATCCCAAGGAAATCGAGTTCGTCGGCACGTTGCCGATGACCACCACCGGCAAGGTGCAGCGGCGGGTGCTGCGGCTGCTGGAAGAGGAGCGGGCGGCGAGGGCATAGACTCGCAAGCTTTGATACCCATCGCAGTCCCATGAAAAAAACCCAACTCGGTCAAAGCGACCTGTACGTCACGCCCATCTGCCTGGGCACCATGACCTTCGGCGAACAGGTGACCGAGCCCGATGCCCATGCCATCATGGACCGCGCGGTCGAGCGCGGCATCGACTTTCTGGACACCGCCGAAATGTATGCGGTGCCCACGCGCGCCGAGACCTTCGGCGCCACCGAGGGCATCATCGGTCGCTGGCTGGCAGCGCGGCCGGGGCTGCGCGACAAACTGGTCATCGCCTCCAAGGTGGCCGGCCCCGCGCGCGGCATGGACTGGGTGCGCGCGGGCCAGGGCATGACACCCGACGACATCCGCCGCTCGTGCGAGAACAGCCTGCGGCGATTGCAGACCGATGTGATCGACCTCTACCAGATCCACTGGCCCGAGCGCCATGTGCCGTCGTTCGGCTCGATCTATTACGACCCGGCCAAGGAGCGTACGGCCACGTCCATCCATGCGCAGCTCGAGGCCTTGTCCGAACTGGTCAAGGCCGGCAAGCTGCGCCATGTCGGCCTGTCCAACGAGACGCCGTACGGCGTGCATGAGTTCGTGCGGCTGGCCGAGCAGCATGGCCTTGCCCGTGTGGTGTCGCTGCAGAACCCGTATTGCCTGGTCAACCGCAGCTACGACAACGGTACCGACGAGACCTGCCACCGGCTGGGTGTCTCGCTCTTGGCCTATTCGCCGCTGGCTTTTGGCCTGCTGACCGGCAAGTACGACGACAGTGGCACCGAGGGACCGGATGCGCCCAAGGGTGCGCGGATCGCCAGTTACGAGTCGGTGCGCAAGCAGCGCTGGGGAAGGCCGGAATCGCTGACCGCAGCGCGGCGTTACAACGTGCTGGCGCGTGAACACGGCTTGACGCCCACGCAGCTGGCCCTGGCGTTTTGCCATACCAACTGGCGTGTCGCCAGCACCATCATCGGCGTCACCAGCGTGGCCCAGCTCGACGAGTGCCTGGACGCCTGGGGCACGGCCTTGTCGCCCGAGCTGCTGGCCGGTATCGACGCCATCCGCTGGGAGCTGCGCGACCCGGCCCAGTAATGGCGAAGAAGGCCCACGCCGGTGAGACCCCCGCGACCGCCTGGCTGCGTGCGCACGGGGTGGTTTTCACCGAGTACCCCTATGACTACCTGGAGCATGGCGGTGCTCAACACAGCGCGCAGGTGCTGGGGGAGGATCCGTATGCGGTGGTCAAGACGCTGGTGATGCAGGACGAGCGCGCCCGCCCGCTGCTGGTGCTGATGCATGGAAACCGCAAGGTCAGCACCCGTAACCTGGCCCGGCAGATCGGCTGCAAGTCGGTCGAACCCTGCGCCGTGGACGTGGCGAACCGGCACAGCGGTTATCTCGTGGGCGGAATCTCGCCGTTCGGCACCCGCAAGCAAATGCCGGTGTACATCGAGCAGAGCATCCTGGAGCTGCCGCGCATCCTGATCAATGGCGGGCGGCGCGGTTTCCTGGTCGGCCTGGCGCCGCAAGTGTGTGTGCACCTGCTGGACGCCAAGCCGGTGTCGTGCGCACTGGCAGAATAGCGCGATTGCAGCGCCACTCGACGGCGCTGGCGGAGACAATGTTGATGGACGCTTCCAATCCCCTGTGGCCCGTGCTCGCCGTTCTGGCAGCCTATTTGCTGGGTTCCTTGTCGTTCGCGGTGATCGTGAGCCGGCTCCTGGGCCTGAACGACCCGCGCACCTATGGCAGCAAGAATCCGGGGGCGACCAATGTATTGCGCTCGGGCAGCAAGCCGGCGGCGGTGGTGACCTTGCTGCTTGACGGTGCCAAGGGCTGGTTGCCGGTGGCGCTGATCGGCTGGTGGGGCAAGCCGTACGGCATGCTGGAGGGCACGATGGCATTGGCCGGCCTGGCGGCGTTCCTGGGGCATCTGTTTCCGGTTTTTTTCCGCTTCCAGGGTGGCAAGGGCGTGGCCACGGCGCTGGGTGTGTTGCTGGGTTTCAACTGGGTGCTGGGCCTCGCAGCGGCAGCGAGCTGGCTGATCATCGCGTTCTTCTTCCGGTATTCGTCGCTGGCCTCGCTGGTGGCCTCGATCTTTGCGCCGGTGTACTACGTCTTTGGCGATGGCGTGGCCTGGTACCTGGACAAGAGCCTGTTGCTGGCGATGGCGGTGATGGCCATGCTGCTGGCCTGGCGCCATGCAGCCAATATCAACCGCCTGCTCAAGGGAACGGAGTCGCGGCTCGGCGCCAAGAAGGCGTGAGGGCCTCCCACACCCTCAGGCCTGCTGGGCCGCATATGCGCCCAGGCGCAGTATCAGGTGGTGATTGAGCCGCACCCGCACCAGTGCGGTGGCCAATGCCGAGCGGATCTGCGGGCTGCCGTGCGCGGTGCGGTGCAGCCGCGGCTGACCAACCATCAGGCCTTCCTCGTTCAGGACGATGGCCACATGCGGATGGTTGGCCTTGCGCGAGCGGCGCATCACCACCGCCACCTCGTCGTTGTCCAGCCGCACAAAGGTTCCGGGCGGGCACAGGCCGACGGCGCGCACCAGCGCGTGGCCGATCTCGTCGGCCTGTTCTCCCGCATCGCTGATGATCGAGCGCACCGAGTCGGTCGCGCTGCGCCCGGCCCGCGACTTGCGCGGACTGATCATGGCGCCGTAACGGTCCACGGTGCGCACGATGCGTGCGAGCCGGTCCACTGGTGTCAGCGAGGCCAGCGGCTTGTGGTCGGTGATTTCGTCATGGTGATGCGCGACGATGTCGAGCCACAACGCGTCGCGAATGCCGAGCCCGGACAACATGCTGCGGCCCAGTGCGGTGTGCGCATCGATCCCCTCCTGCTGGCTCGGCGTTGGCCGCTCCAGCTGACCGGCGAGCTCGTCCTGCAGCGCGGTCATGCCGATGTTCATCGTCAGAGCGGCATGCACCATGCTGTCACGCTCGTGCTGCGGAATTTTCAGTTCAATGCCGATCTGGTGCGCGAGCACCGCACATACCAACGCGTGCGAGGCGCTGTAGCCCACCGGCGAATTGGTCGCCAACTGGAACAGCAGATACAGGCCGACGTCGGTGTCGCGGTCGAGCAGCGCCTGCATCCACCGATCGTATTGCCATACACGTTGCTCGAATTCCTGGACGCTGGCAGAGTGGCCCAGCACGATACCCAGGCCGGCCTCCAGGTCCGACCATAGGCTGAGCAGATCCTCGTATTCGGTTTCGCTGTCGACGTTCACGGTCACGGTACGGTACGGCCATGCAGGCGGCGGCGGGCGGTTGGCATCAGTAGCGCCGCTCCAGCACCATCTGCTCGTTGTTGCGCGTCATCTGGAACCGGGCCAGGAAACTGTTGCCGAGCAAGACGAGTGGCATTGCGATCGGCGTGACGACCGCGTCGACTTCGCGCACCTCGACATCGCCCACGCGCACGGAAGCCAGCCGGACCTTCCAGCCCGGCACGATGCCATTGGCGGTTGCGACCTGAACCGCCTGCCCGTTCTTGTACTGCAGGCCGATGCGATCCGCATCGGACACACTGAGACCGATCGTCGTGGCACCAGTGTCGACCATGAACTGTACCGGCTTGGAGTTGAGCAACCCCTGGCCCACGAAGTGACCGTCCGAGTCGGCCGACAACACGATGCGCATTCCGCTGGGTGATGCCACCGGTCGCCCGACGCTGATGGGCGCGTCGCCAATTCTCAGCGTCTGGCGTTGCCCGGAGATGTCGATCACCGCGCTTTGACCCTGGATGGAGACCACCCGAACACCCCGAAAGGATTCACCAGGCGCCACCAGCTTGGGCGCGTTACCGTCGACCACCAGCAAGGCCTTGTTACCCAGCATGCCCGACAGGTTGACGGACTGTGCCTGCGCCTGCGATACGGCAGCCAGCGCGATCAGCGCCAGGGCTGCCAGGGCGCGGTGGTGGGGTCGCTGTTGGTACATGGTGGATGCCGCTGGCGTCAGTCGCGAAAGTTGTTGAAGCTCAGCGGCAGGTCGGGTATGTCCTTGCGGATCAATGCCATCGCCGCCTGCAGGTCGTCGCGTTTGGCGCCGTTGACCCGCACCGCATCGCCCTGGATCGATGCCTGCAGCTTGAGCTTGCTGTCCTTGATCATGCGCTGGATCTTCTTGGACACCTCGGTCTCGATGCCGTTGCGCACCTTGATCACCTGCTTGACCTTGTCGCCACCCATCTTCTGGACGTCGCCGCGGTCCAGGAAACGCACATCGACACCCCGTTTGGTCATCTTGTTGCGCAACACGTCTTCGATCTGGCCCAGCTGGAACTCGGCGTCGCCGATCAGCGTGATGTCCTTTTCCTTGAGTTCGATCGCAGCCGCCGTTCCCTTGAAGTCGAACCGGGTGCCGATCTCCTTGACGGTGTTGTCCACCGCGTTGCGTACTTCCACAAGATCGGCCTCGCAGACTGTGTCGAAAGAGGGCATGGTGTCACCGCGTGAGTAAAGGCTCGCATCGGGAGCCGATGCGACAATGAGACCATGTTAGTCGAGAAAAACGTCCCGCTCCAACCCTACAACACGTTTCATATCGTGGCGAAGGCGTTTTCGCTGGTGCGGGTGACCAGTGTGGAGGTCTTGCAGCAGGTTGTGGCCGACCCCAAACTGGCAGCCGAGCCCAAGTTCATCCTCGGCGGCGGCAGCAACATCGTGCTGACGGGCGACGTCAAGCCGCTGGTGCTCAAGATCGACGTCATGGGCAAGCGGGTGGTGCAAGACACCGACAAGGGCACCCTCATCGAGGTCGGTGCGGGCGAAGATTGGCATGCGCTGGTAGCCTGGACACTGGATCAGGGTTACCCCGGGATGGAAAACCTGGCCATGATCCCCGGCACGGTGGGCGCCTCGCCGGTGCAGAACATCGGTGCCTACGGCCTGGAGTTGCAGGACCGCTTTCATTCGCTGGACGCGATGGACCTGATCACCGGGGCGCGTTATACGCTGGACGCGGCCCAGTGCGGCTTCGGTTACCGCGATTCGGTGTTCAAGCACGTGGCACCCGATGCATCGCAGTCCGCGTTCAGACCCGATGGCACGCCGGTGACCGGTTTCGGGCTGCGCGACCGTGTCGTCATCACCCACGTGCGGCTGTTCTTGCCAAAACCGTGGAAACCCGTACTCGGGTATGCCGACCTGGAACGCAAGATGGTCGAGACCGGAATCACCGCGCCCGATGCGCAACAGATTTTCGCGTGGGTCTGCGCAATCCGCAGTGCCAAGCTGCCCGACCCGGCCGTGCTGGGCAATGCCGGCAGTTTCTTCAAGAACCCGCAGGTGACGCGGGAGCAATGCGACGACATCATCCAGCGCGAGCCGCGTATCGTGCACTACCCCTTGGCCGATGGAGAGGTCAAGCTGGCGGCCGGCTGGCTCATTGATGCCTGCGGCTGGAAAGGCAAGTCGGTCGGCAATGCCGCTGTGTACGAGCGCCAGGCGCTGGTGCTGGTCAACCGCGGTGGTGCCACGGGTGGCGAGGTGATGACGCTGGCTCGGGCCATCCAGACCAGCGTCTATGAGCGCTTCGGCATCCGGCTCGAGCCGGAGCCGGTGGTGGTCTGACGTCGCGTCTCGCGCACTGTGGCCCGTGGGGCTACTGGTCGCTGTTGCGTCCCAGGCTGGGCAGTCCCACGCCGTCGCCCATGCTCAGCAGGCCGGTCTTGGCGTAGATGCCCAGCTTGGCGCGGGTGTCAACGATGTCCAGATTGCGCATCGTGAGCTGGCCGATGCGGTCCTGCGGCGAGAACACCGACTCGCCTTTTTCCATTGTCAGCCGGTCCGGGTGGTAGGTCAGATTGGGCGACTCGGTGTTGAGCAGCGAGTAGTCGTTGCCGCGGCGCAGTTCGATCGTGACCTCGCCGGTGATCGCGCGCGCGACCCAGCGCTGAGCGGTCTCGCGCAGCATGATGGCCTGCGGATCGAACCAGCGGCCCTGGTACAGCAGGCGGCCGAGCCGCCGGCCATGGTCGCGGTACTGCTCGATGGTGTCCTCGTTGTGGATGCCGGTGATCAGGCGCTCGTAGGCAATGAACAGCAACGCCAAGCCCGGGGCCTCGTAGATGCCGCGGCTCTTGGCCTCGATGATGCGGTTCTCGATCTGGTCGCTCATGCCCAGCCCGTGGCGCCCGCCGATGCGGTTGGCCTCCAGGATCAGCGCGACCGGGTCGCTGAACTGCACGCCGTTGAGTGCCACGGGTTGGCCTTCCTCGAACCGCACCGTCACCTCTTCACGCTTGACCTCGACCTCTTCGCGCCAGAACGCGACGCCCATGATGGGCTGCACGATCTTGATGCCGCTATTGAGGTGCTCCAGATCCTTGGCCTCATGGGTCGCGCCCAGCATGTTGGAGTCGGTGGAGTAGGCTTTTTCGGCCGACATCTTGTAACCGAAGCCGGCCTGGGTCATGAAGGCCGACATCTCGGCGCGCCCGCCGAGCTCGTCGATGAAGGCCTGGTCCAGCCAGGGTTTGTAGATCTTCAGGCTCGGGTTGGTCA
>JBBRVD010000150.1:0-9546 GCA_038247175.1 Burkholderiales bacterium
GCTTGCGCGCGAGGGACTGCAGGTCGACGCCTTCGACATCTCCGAGGTCGGGGTGGCCAAGGCCCGCAAGCTGGCGCACGAGGCCGGCTTGCAGGTGAACTACGCGGTCGCCGACTGTGACCAGTGGCACTGGCCCCAGGACCATTACGACCTGGTGGCTGCAATCTTCATCCAGTTCGCCGACCCGGCGATGCGCACGCGCCTGTTTGCCAACATGGTGCGCACTCTCAAGTCCGGCGGCCTGCTGATCCTGCAGGGCTACACGCCCCAGCAGCTCGAGTACAAGACCGGCGGCCCGCCCCTGCTGGCCAACCTGTATACCGAGGAACTGCTGCGCGAGGCATTCGCCGATCTGGAGTTGCTGGAGTTGCGGATGTACGAGGACGACCTGGCCGAAGGGCAACACCATCTGGGCCGCTCGGCACTGGTGGGCCTGGTCGCGCGCAAGCCCTGACGCGACGCCCGCGCCCAGGCACCGATGGCCGGCGCCAAGCGGAGCTGCGCACGCCGACGCCGACGTCGTAGGCTCGGCACGCGGCAAGCCGGCCGCAGCCGGCGCACCCGGCTGATCCACGAGGATGGAGCTACGCGCCGGCTTCGACGGCAAACGTCAGACCGGCGTTCTTCTGCAACCGCGCGCGCAGTTGTGAGCCCATCGCCGATGCTGGCGTCCAGATACCGCCCGCCGTATCCTTCGCGTCCTGCAGCAGGCACACGGCCGCCTCGGCGATCATCCTGGACGTGGAGCCATAACCGGGATCACGGTCGCCCTTGACACCCACGCGCAGCGTGTCGCCGTTGGGTTTGCTGCCAATGAACAACAGGTCATAGAAACCGGCCTCGCGCTCTTCGCGCGACGGACCTTCGCCCGGTTTCGGACCCCCTTCGCCGCCCAGCGACTTGTCGGCGGCCACCGCATGGGCCATCGCCTCGCCCTTGTCGCCGGCCCCGGTGACCAGCATCTCGTCGTAGACGAAGTCCTGGCCCCAGGCATGGCCGAGCAGCAAGTTGGAGCGGTGCAGGTTGCGTGTGTTGATCGCCGCCATGATGAACGGCGCGACCCACAGACCGAGTGTCTCGTCGAGCATCGGCTTGTTGCCCGACGGCTGGCGCGGGCCTTCGAAACCCGGCGTCAACGAGAACGGGTTGCGCAGCAGGTCGAGCACGCCCGGGTCCTTGCTTGCGGCGGCCATCGTCGCCTTCAGGCTGGCAGCCGTGCCGCCCGAGAATGTGCCCTTCATCTTGCGCACCCGGCCCCGGACCCGGTTTGCCGGGGTACCGAAACGCGCGCGCATCTCGTCCTGCAGCATCGCCACGCCGAGGTCGAACGGAATCGAGTCGAAACCACAGGAGAACACGATACGCGCGCCACTGGCCTTGGCATCGGCTTCATGTGCATCGATCATCTTGCGCATCCAGGCCGGCTCGCCACACAGGTCGACGTAATCGACACCCGCCTTCGCACAGGCGGCGACCAGTTCGCTGCCGTACAACTGGTAGGGGCCGACGGTCGTCAATACCAGGCGGGTGCGCGCCATCAACGCGTGCAGGCTGGCCGGATCGGCACTGTCGGTGACGAGCAGCGGCGTGTCGGGCGGGGCCCTCACCGCGTCACGCACCTGCGCCAGCTTGTCGGCACTGCGTCCGCCCATGGCCCAGCGCAGTCCACTGCCGGCAGGATATTGCTGCAACAGATATTCGATGACCAGGCGGCCCGTGAAACCAGTCGCTCCGTGCACGACGATGTCGAATTCCTTGCTGTTGCGATCGTGAGGCATTTCGTGTTCTCCTCGTGTGTGTCAAACGCCCAGCTGGTCGCGCAACTGGTACCACAATGCGCCCATGGCGGTGAACGGCACGCGCAACAGGCGCCCGCCGGGAAACGGGTGGTGCGGCAGACGCGCGAAGGCGTCGAAGCGGGCCGTGTCACCCTGCAGCGCCTCGCCCAGCACCCGCCCGATCAGGTGCGTGAACGTCACGCCATGCCCGGAACACCCCTGAGAAAAATAGATGTTGGGCGCCAATCTGCCCACCTGCGGCAGGCGCGACAGCGTCAGCAGAAAGTTGCCGGTCCAGCCGAACTCGATCTCCACCTCCTGCAGTTGGGGAAAGGTCTTGACCATCTGCGGCCGGATCAGCGATTTCACCTCTTTCGGATCGCGCGCACCGTAGACCACGCCACCACCGTAGACCATGCGTTTGTCCGCCGACAGCCGGAAGTAGTCGAGCAGAAAGTTGTTGTCTTCCACGCAGTAGTCGGACGGAATCAGCTCGTCGGCCAGCGCACCGAGTGGCGCGGTGGCGATGACCTGCGTGCCGCAGGGCATGGAACGCCTGGCGAGCTTGGGCTCCAGGTTCCCGCCATAGGCGTTGCAGGCCACGATCACCTGCTGCGCACGGATCCGGCCCTGCGCCGTATGCACGATGGCGGGAGAGCCCCGTTCGATCCGCGTCACGCCCGAGCCTTCGTGGATCGTGCCGCCCAGGCTCTCGAATGCCGCGGCCTCGCCCAGCGCCAGGTTCAGCGGATGAAAGTGGCCACCGGTCGGGTCCACCAGCAAGGCGCTGTAACGATCGCTGCCCACCCGCTTGCGCACCTCGGCCGGACGGTCGACCAGTGTCAGGCCCGGATGGCCCCAGCGTTCCCACAAGGCCTTCTGCTCGAGCAGCCCCTTGGCCTTGGAATCGTTCACGGCGGCAAAGATGCCACCGTCCTTGAGGTCGCAATCGATGGCGTACCTGGCGACCCGCTCGCGGATGACCTGCGCGCCCTCGAACATCATGCGACCCAGGGGTTCGGCTACGGCGTGGCCATGCTTGGCCTCGATCACGTCCAGGTCGCGCGAATAACTGTGCACGATCTGGCCGCCATTGCGCCCGGACGCGCCCCAGCCCACCGACGACTGTTCGAGGATCACGACACGTTTGCCTGCCTCGGCCAGAGCGATGCCCGCCGACAGGCCGGTATACCCGGCGCCGACGATGCAGACGTCCGCCTCGACCGGGCCGGTCAAGGGTGGCCGCCGCGGCGCTGCATGGGCCGAGTGCGCGTAGTAGGAGGGTGCGTGGGCAGATTTGGCCATGTCGGTCGGCGTTTTGTCTGTGAAGTGTTGCTCGTCCCAGTCTAGTACGAAGACGGCATGGGCCTATCGACGCGACGACACGACGATGCCGGCCCGGATCAGCACCAACGCTACGCGGTGGACAGGCCCGGGCGTTGTGTCATCGCACCAACTGTAGCCTGCCCTGGCCCTGGCCGTCGCCCTCGCGCATACCGCTTGCCTACAATGCCGCTGCCCGCGCTGGCCGCTGCGCCCGCTCTGGCCGGGGCAGAGGCAGCGCAGGTTGAGCCGTCCATGCCCGCCGACCACACCCCTATCCCCCCCGCGACCCGGCGCACCGTGCTGCTGCTGTCGTTCGCGACCTTCTCCAGCATGGTGGCGCAACGCATATGCGACCCGATGTTGCCCGAACTGGCGCGCGTTTTCGACACCGGACTGGCGCAGGCCGCGCAGGTGGTGTCGCTGTTTGCCGTCGTCTACGGCGTGGCGCAGCTGGTGTACGGGCCGCTGGGCGACCGGCTGGGAAAATTCCGCATCGTGGCCTGGGCCACGCTGGGCTGCGGCGTTGGCAGCGTGCTGGCATCGCTGGCTGACAGCCTGGATGCACTGGTGCTGGCGCGCATGGCCACAGGCCTGGCCGCGGCGGCGGTGATACCGCTGGCGCTGGCCTGGATCGGCGACAACGTGCCCTATGAGCAACTGCAGGAAACCATTGCCCGGGTCGGACTGGGCACGACGCTGGGCATCGGCGTGGGGCAACTGGTGGGCGGCCTGTTGACGCAAACGCTGGGATGGCGCTGGGCCTTTGTCTTCATGGCCCTGTTGTTCGGCCTCGTTGGTGCGCTGCTGCTGGCGGACTGGCGCCGCCAACGCGGCTCGGCCCGCGCCCTGCAGCCCGATCCGGCTGGCACGGTGCGCAGCTCGTTTTTCGCGCAAATCCTGCCCATCCTTACCGGCCGCTGGTCACGGGTCGTGCTGCTGATCGCATTCGCCGAAGGTGCGGCCGGTTTCGGCGTGCTGGCAATATGGGCGTCGCACCTGCAGCGCGGCATCGGCATGTCGGTATCGGGCTCGGGCGCGGTCGTGGCCTTGTTCGGCCTGGGCGGCATGGCCTACATGGCCAGCGCACGGCGGCTGATCCCCAAGCTGGGCCAGCACGGGCTGAGCCAGGCCGGCGGCATCCTGATGGGCCTGTGCGCCCTGGTCGTGGCGTTCTCGCCGGTGTGGCCTGCGGTCGTGCCGGCGAGCCTGCTGGCCGGCTTCGGCTTCTTCATGTTCCACAACACGATGCAGGCCAATGCGACCCAGATGGCACCGGGCGCGCGCGGCACCGCGGTATCGCTGTTTTCCGCCTGCCTGTTCATGGGCCAGTCTGCTGGCGCCCTGCTGGCGGCCAGCCTGATCGCCTGGATCGGTTCCCGCGCGGTCGTGACCGCCGGCGGCATCACGATGATCCTGCTCGGCCTGGGTTTCGGCGCGGCCCTGCGCCGACAGCAGCGCCTGACCACCAGCACCTGACGGTAGCGCGCGGCAGGGGTCTCGAAAGTCATCCATCGCCAGGGTGGGCCCTCAGCCAGGATGACAGCGCAGCCGGTGCAAAGTGACTTCGGGCAGGCAGTTGAACCGCACGTCGACCACCGACGCACCGCAGCCGACCGATGTGTAGCCGGCCAAACTGCGGTAGCGCCAGGCACCGCGCACAAGCGCCCGCGGCGCGGGTGTCTCGGTCAGCACCGGAATGCCGCCGGGCAGGCAGATCTGGCCACCATGGGTATGGCCGCTGAGCATCAGTTGCACACCGGCGTTTTCGGCCAGCCGGTACGGCTCCGGTGTATGGGACAGCAACAACACACAGGTCTGCGGCGCCAGGCCGGCCAGCGCCCGGCGCAGGTCATGCGTGCGAAAAAAATGCGCATCGTCGATACCGGCCAGCGCGATCGAGTCGGTACCGCGGCGCAAGGGCACGGACTCGTTCATCAGCACCGGGAAACCGCGCGCCTCCATGCCCGGCACCATGCGCAGCGTGTCGTGGTTGCCCAGCACCGTGTGCACCTGCCCTCCCAGGTGCGGTCGCAGGTCCTGCAGCGCGTCGAGCACGGGCTGGTAGGGACCGAATCCGTGAAACCGGAAATCGCCGGTCAACACGCAGGCATCGAACACCAGCCCCTGTAAACGCGCAATCAGATGGCGCTGGAACTCCAGGTCCATGTCCAGGTGCAGGTCGCTGGCATGCAGCAGCGTGAAGCCGTCGAACGCGGCCGGCAGACGATCGAGCCAGACGTCGTTGTGGCGCACCTGGATATTGAGCAGGTTGCGCCGGCCGCGGCCGCGCAGGCCGCTGAGCGAAATCCCGGCTTGGATCAGCCGATGCGACAGGCGCGGCTTGGGCGGGCGGCAGCCTTCGCGACGCAGCCGCTGGTTGACGAGTTCGGGCCCGATGCGACGGGCCAGGGCCTCGAGCGCCTCGCGTTCAGTCGGGGTGCAGTCAGACAGTTGCATCGCCAGGCGGCGGTTCATGAGAGCCCGTGCTTGCGGGCTCCGACACAAGCGGGCACACCAGCGCTCGCCCGTGGATGACAGGTGACAGCATTGTGGCCGATGCCGCGCCAGCGCGGCAAACCGTTCAGCGGAACACGACGGTCTTGTGCCCGTCGAGCAGGATGCGGTGCTCCGCATGCCACTTGACGGCGCGTGCCAGCACGGCGCTTTCGGTGTCCCGACCGAGCGCGGTCAACGTGGTCACGTCCATGCCGTGGTTGGCGCGGGCCACGTCCTGCTCGATGATCGGGCCTTCGTCGAGATCGCCGGTCACGTAATGGGCGGTGGCGCCGATCAGCTTGACGCCACGATCGTGCGCTTGCTGGTAGGGCCGAGCACCCTTGAAGCCGGGCAGGAACGAGTGGTGGATATTGATGGCGCGGCCCGACAACTTGCGGCACAGGTCGTCCGTCAACACCTGCATGTAGCGCGCCAGCACCAGCAGCTCGCCGCCCTCGGACTCGAACAGGTCGAGCAGCTTGGCTTCAGACGCCAGCTTGTTATCGGCCTTGACCGGAATGTGGTGGAACGGAATGTTGTCGCTCGCCGCCAGCTGGTAGAAGTCGCGGTGGTTGGACACGATGGCTCGCACGTCGATTGGCAGCAGGCCCGAGCGGACCCGGAACAGCAGGTCGTGCAGGCAGTGCCCGTGCTGCGAGACCATGATGACGGTTGGAATCGGCCGCGCCGCCTGGTGGAAACGGGCCTTGATGCCGAACTCGGTGGCCAGCGGCGCGAAACTCTCCTGCATCTCGGCCGTCGCGCGGGCATCGCCCTTGGTCAGCTCGAAACACACCCGCATGAAGAACACGCCGGTCACCGCATCGTCGAACTGCGCCGCCTCCACGATGTTGCCGCCCTGGGCCAGCAAAAAGCCGCTGACGGCATGCACGATGCCAGGACGGTCGGGGCAGGAGAGCGTAAGGATCAGTCGCATGAAGTAGGTCCATTAAAGGGGGAGCCGCCGCATCCAGCCAGTCTGTATACGGCGCCGTTTGCGCGGTAGTCTATGTCGGAGCCTGCCAGGGTCATATGCCGATTGCGACCGGAAGTAGGCTTGCCGCGCCGTCTTGCACCTGCTGCACCCAGGCGACCGAGGCCGGGATGGACGCGGCACAGGCGTATATGATGATTGCCAGTGTCACCCGCCACCGGCCCGCACGGCCGGCACACGCACATGCGCCGAACACGGGGCCAGCTCCTTCGCCCGACATGAGGTTGCCTTTTGTTTTCCGGCCCAAGCTGGTCGATGCATTGTCGGGTTACCGGCGCGACATGTTGACGCGCGACATCGCGGCCGGTGTCACCGTGGGCGTGGTCGCGCTGCCGCTCGCCATGGCCTTCGCGATCGCCAGCGGCCTCAAACCCGAAGCGGGCCTGTTCACCGCCATCGTCGCCGGTTTCCTGATCTCGTTGCTTGGCGGCAGCCGGGTGCAGATCGGTGGTCCGGCCGGCGCCTTCATCGTCATCGTCTACGGCATCGTCGAGCGCTATGGCGTGGCCAATTTGATCATCGCCACCGCCATGTCGGGTGTGATGTTGTTTCTGCTCGGCCTGTTCCGGCTCGGCGTACTGGTGCGTTTCATCCCGGTGGCGGTCGTGATCGGCTTCACCAATGGCATCGCGGTGCTGATCGCGTTCTCGCAGGTCAAGGATTTCTTCGGCCTGCAGGTGAACAAGCTGCCGGCGGACCTGTTCGGCATGGTGACGGCGCTGTGGGGCGCCGCGTCCAGTGTCAATCCGCTGGCGGTGCTGGTAGCAAGCCTGTCGCTGGCGCTGATCCTGGTATGGGAACGCTTGCGCAGCGGTTGGGCGCATGGCCCGCGATGGCTGGCGCGGCTTGCGTTGCTGCCCGGCACCATCGTGGCCCTGGTACTGGCCGCGCTCGCGGTAGACCTGTTCGGCCTTCCGGTGGAGACGATCACCAGCCGTTTCGGTGGCATTCCGGCCAGCCTGCCGGCCTTCGCGCTGCCCGAGTTCGAGTGGTCGACGGTGCGTTTCCTGCTGGTGCCGGCGTCCACGCTGGCCCTTCTCGGTGCGATCGAGTCGCTCTTGTGCGCCCGTGTCGCCGACAATCTCACGCGCGATCGGCACGACCCGAACCAGGAGCTGATGGCCCAGGGCGTGGCCAACTTCGTGACGCCTTTCCTGGGCGGTATGCCGGCCACCGGAACGATCGCGCGCACCGTCACCAACATCAAGAGTGGCGCCACGTCGCCGGTCTCCGGCATCGTGCACGCGGCAACGCTACTGGTGATCGTGCTGGTGGCCGCGCCGCTGGCCGGCACGATACCGCTGGCCTGCCTGTCGGCAATCCTGCTGTACGTGGCCTGGAACATGGGCCAGTGGAAGGAGTTCGCGCAGTTGCGCAACTACCGCATGCCGTACCGCATCACCCTGCTGGCCGTGTTCACGCTGACCGTGGTGCTCGACCTGACGGTGGCGGTCGAGGTCGGGCTGGTGGTGGCCTGCATCACCTTCATCTACCGCATCTCCAGCCTGTCGCGCAGCGAGCGCCTGGACGGGCAGCAGCATGCCGCGCTGGCGCGTGCAGGTGATGGCGCGCAGGCCCACCGGCTGTATGGCGCCTTGTTCTTCGGCGCGGTGAAACTGGTGGAAGACATTGCACTGCGGCTGCCAAGGCAAGCGCTGGTGCTGGACTTCAAGAACCTGATCTATATCGATTCCACCGGCATCGACGCACTGCTCGATCTGTCGCGCCGCTGCGCCGATGCCCAGGTGCGCCTGGTGGTATGCGGCCTGGCCCACCAGCCCCGGGAGATCGCGCAGCGCAGTGGCTGGCTCGCCACGATCCCGAGCCAGAACCTGACCCCCGACCTGGCAGCAGCGCTGGCGTCGATCGATCCGGCCCGCCAGAACGGCTGAGCCGGCCCGGCCAGTTGCGGGTCGCTCGCGCGTACGCAGTGCGCCGCGCCAGATCAATGCACTGGCTGCGGCGACGGGGAACGCGCAACGATCGCCAGCAGGCTGGCACCGACGATCAACAAGCCACCGGCCAGCGTGGTCAACGTGATCTGCGCACTGCCCGCCCACCAGGACGACACGCTGGCCACCAGGATCTCGGCCAGCATCAGCACCGACAGCACGTTGGCCCGCAGCCGCGTCGCACCGTATTGCAGCGCCAGATTGCCCACCAGCACGGCCAATCCGAACAACAGCAACACCAGCCAGCCCATGCCCTGCAGCTGCAGCGGCGGCAGACCCGGCCCGAACAACGTCAAAGCGACCATGCCGATGGGCGCACAAACAACCGCGCCGGAGAACATCGCCAGCGCGCGGGCATCGTCGGGCACGGCGGCAAAACGGCGCAGCAAGACGTTGTTCAAAGCGAAACTCAAGCCCCCGACCAGGGCCAGCCAGTCCGCGGCCGACGTCGGCAACGGCAGCACCAGGCGCCCCTGGCCCAGCACCAGCACCGCGCCGGCCAGCGCAAGCCCGACACGTGCGATCGCCGACAGCGTGATGGCTTCATGCAACA
Organism: Burkholderiales bacterium; assembly: GCA_038247175.1. GTDB lineage: Bacteria > Pseudomonadota > Gammaproteobacteria > Burkholderiales > Burkholderiaceae_C > CAISIP01. The sequence continues at coordinate 9,100 of JBBRVD010000150.1, forward strand.
ACCAGCGTGCCAGCAGCACCACCCACATCGGCATCAGGTAGAACAGCAACACGGCGCGCACCACGTCGCCGGTGGCCAGGGCGACATTGAAGCAGACGTTGGTCAAGCCCGAGGCCAGCATCAGCCACAACAACTGCGGCGACTGGCAGCTGCGCGCCAGCGCGCCGGGCCGTGCCGCCAGCACGGCCAGCGTGCAGGCGGCAAACACGAACAGCGTCGTCCACAAGGTGCTCACGCCGTGTGCCTCGAGCCACTTGAGCGGAATCCAGGCCAGACCCCAGACGGTGGCGTTGACCAGCGCGGCAAGGGCGGCTGGAAGCAATTTTTCGCGACCCACCCGGCGCTCGAGGATCGTATCGCGGCCTTGCGCGCGGATTCTGCGCCGCGCCCGTCCGGACTCGGGCTGCTGGATTCCTGAGGCCGTAGTAGTGACAGATTCCGCGACCC
>JBBRVD010000151.1:0-9537 GCA_038247175.1 Burkholderiales bacterium
GGCTGCCTTGCTGGCGCTGTAGGCGCTGGCATTCGGGTTGCCGTCCTTGCCGGCCACCGAGGCAATGTTGACGATACGCCCGTAGTTGCGCTCGCGCATGTGCGGCACCCACTCGCGGCAGCAATAGAACAGGCCGTTGAGGTTGACCTGCATCACCTTGTGCCATTCATCGACCGGGTAGTCGGCCAGCTTGGTGTTGGGCCCGGTGATGCCGGCGCTGTTGACCAGCGCGTCGACCGTCGGTGCCAGCTTCAGCGTCTGCTGCACCGCAGCCGCCACGCCAGCGTGGTCGCTCACGTCGACCACGACCGAGCTCGCCTTGGCCCCCAGTTCACCGCAGGCGCGCGCCAGCGCCGCGGCGTCGCGGTCCCACAGGCACACGCTGCCACCGGAGGCCAGCAGGCGTTGGGCGATCGCGTATCCGAGTCCGGTGGCGCCACCGGTGATGACCGCACAGCGGCCAGCGAAATCGAGTTGGTTCATATCGTCATTCCTCCATCGACTGCGAAGATCTGGCCACTGGCGAACACCGACTCGTCGCTGGCCAGATACAGGATGATCGGCGCAATTTCCTCGGCTTGCGCGATCCGGCCCATGGGCTGGCGCGCGACGAAGTCCTTGCGCGCCTGCACCGGATCGGCATAACTGTTGATGCGGTCCGCCAGCGACGGGGTGTCGACGGTGCCCGGCGCGATTGCATTGCAGCGGATGCCCTTGGTCACGAAATCGGCCGCGACCGACTTGGTCAGCCCCACTACCGCCGCCTTGCTGGCGCCGTAGATGAAGCGGTTCGGCAGGCCCTTGAGGCTGCCGCAGACACTGGCCATGTTGATGATGCTGCCGCCACCCGCCTCGAGCATTTTCGGCAACACCGCCTGGATCATCCAGAACTGGGCACGCGCGTTGAGGTTGAATGCCAAGTCCCAATCCGCGTCGGTAGCCTGCAGGATGCTGCCGTTGTGCACATAGCCGGCGCAGTTGAACAATACGTTGATGCGATCCATGCCCTGCACCAGTTTGCCAATCGCCTCCTTGTCGAGTACGTCCAGCACCGCCGTGCGTACGTTGGCGACCCCCTCATAGGCCTTGAGCAGGCCAGCATCGCGGTCGGTCGCCAGCACCTGAGCGCCCTCGGCCGCCATCGCCAGCACACTGGCCTTGCCAATGCCCTGACCTGCCGCGGTCACCAGGGCCGATTTACCTTTCAGTCGCATAGTTCCTCCATTGAAGTGGCCTTCACCCCCATCGGCCGGCTCTCGGGCGAACCCGGATCAGCGCCGATGATTGGCCTTACCACCTGTCCAATTATGACCCAGCCGCCATCATGCCGGCAGCTTCAAGCTGGAGGCAGCCATGACGCGGTCATTTGCGGGGGTGCTCAGTAGTTCACGAAGCGCGGCGGGCCGACATCCACCGTGGCCATCAGCGCATTCATGTGCGCGCGCATCTGCTGCAGCTTGAGCGTCTCGTGACCTGGCGCGAGCCACAGGTTGTCGAATTCCTCGGGATCTTCGGTGTGGTCGAACAGTTCGGCGATGGCATGGCCGTGGTAGAAGATGCTCTTGAAGCGGCCGTCGAACACCATCGACGCATGGGTGTGATCCGGGTGGCCACCCATCGCGTCGCGGTACTCACAGACCACCGCTTTCTTGTGCACGGCGGGGTCGGCATCTCCGCGCAGCAGCGGCAGCAGCGATCGGCCTTGCATCTGCGGCGGCACGCCCAGGCCACAGGCGTCCATCAATGTCGGCGCCACATCAACTGCCTCGACCAGCGCATCGCTGCGCAGTCCGGCCCGGAACTGGCCTGGCCACGACATGACCAGCGGAATCCGCACCAGGCCGTCGAAGAAGCGGCAGCCCTTGAGGATGAGGCCGTGGTCGCCCAGCATCTCGCCATGGTCGCTCATGTACACCACGATGGTGTTCTCCCACTGGCCGGTGTCGCGCAACGTTTGCAGGATGCGTGCGAACTGGTCGTCGATCTGCTCGATCATCGCGTAGTAGTTGGCCTTGACATCGAGCGCATCGTATTCGTTGCGTGCGGACGCAATCGCGTCGTGGCCGCCGTCGGCCGAGATCGGCACGATGGTCTTGCGCACGCGCGGGTCGTCGGGCTGCTTGGTCTGCTGGTCGATCGCGGCGAATGCCGCTTGCCGCTGCAGGTCGGAGTCGCGAAAGCGTGGCAGCGGCATCTTGGCCGGGTCATAGCGCGACAAGTACTCCGGCGGCGCGTCGAACGGGCCATGCGGGTCGAACGGATTGACGCTGATCATCCACGGCCGGTCGCGCCGCTCGCTGATGAAACGGATCGCCATTTCGGAGCACCAGGTGGTCTGGTGGTATTGGGTGGGTACGCCGGGGCCGCAAAAATAGTTCAGGTTCGCATAGAGCTCCTGCGGGTCGATCTTCTTCTCGTGTTTCAGCCAGGTTTCATAGTCGTGGCCGTAGGCCTGATCCGGCGTCGGATGGTGGCTCCAGTGGAACAGCCGGTAACCGTCGTCGGTGCGCACCTCGTAGTGCTTGGCAGCGGCCAGGTGCAGCTTGCCCACCAGTGCGCAGTCGTAACCGGCTTCGGCCAGGCGCTTGGTCACCAGTTTTTCATGCGCCGGAAAATACGCGTTGCCGTTGCGATAGACATGGTGCGAGGCCGGGTAGCGGCCCGTGAGAAACGTTGCGCGCGCCGGCGTGCAGATCGGGCTCTGGGTATAGGCCCGGTCGAACGCCACACCGGAGGCGACCAACGCGTCGATCGCGTCGGTGCGGATATGCGGATTGCCGAGGGCGCGGATGGTGTCCCAGCGCTGCTGATCGGAGCAGTACCAGAGAATATTGGGTCGGGCGCTTGCCATCGGTGGTGTTTCAGTTCGGGGTGATGTTGGCCGCCTTGACGGTGCGCTCCCAGCGCACGTGTTCGCCCTTGAGCAGCTCGGCGAACTCCGCGGGGGTGCCGGCTGGCACGTCACCGGTCTGCGCAATCTTGTCGCGAATGTCCGGACTGTTCAAGGCCTTGACGAGTTGCTCGGACATGCGCGCGAGCACATCGGGCGGCGTGCCGGCGCGGGTCACGAATCCGAACCAGGCCAGCGATTCGAAGTTGGGCACGCCGGACTCGGCCAGCGTTGGCAGATCGCCCAGGCCACTGGTGCGTTTGAGCCCGGTGGATGCGATCGCCACCATCTTGCCGGCCTTCACGTGGGCCTGAATCTCGATTGGCGAGAAGAACGCGCTATTCACATGTCCGGCCAGAAGGTCCGCCACGGCCGGGCCGCCGCCCTTGTACGGTACGTGCAGCAGGTCGACGCCCGCTTGCTGCTTGAACAGCTCGCCCACCAGGTGCGGCAGGCTGCCAGCCCCCGGCGTGGCGTAGTTCATCTTGCCAGCACTGGCCCTGGCCGCACGCAGGAAGTCGGCCGGCGTCTTGAGCCCGAGCGACGGGTGCGTGACCAGCACCAGCGGCGTGGTCTGCAGCAGGCCCAGTGGCACGAAGTCCTTCTGTACGTCGTAGCTCAGTTTGGGATACACGTATTGCGTGATGACGAACGGCGCCGCCGCCAACAGTATGGAATACCCATCGGCGGGTGCCTTGGCCGCCTCGGCTATACCGATGGTGCTGGCCGCGCCGGGCTTGTTTTCGATCACGAAGGTCTGGCCGGTCTGCTCGCCGAGTTTCTGCGCCACGGTGCGCGCCAGCGTGTCGGATGCGCCGCCGGGGGGGAACGGCACGATGACGCGCACCGGCTTGGTCGGCCAGGTCTGCGCCTGCGCGCCGAATGTCAGCAGGGCTGCCAGCATACCCCCGCAGGCGGCGCGGAGCACGAGACCGCGGCGCACACTCGATGATGGGATGTTCAAGGGGGATTTCTCCGTGTCGATGTCCAGGCGCGCAGGACCGCCAGCAGCAGCGCGCCACCACAAGCCGGAGCTGCCGCGATGGCGGTTGGCAAGTCCCCGGAACCACCGGGCCCATCGCGTCAGGGTTTCGCCTGATGCCACCGGGCCGGTATGATGCGAGTATTGATTGGCCTTACCACTTGGCCAATTATCGAAAACCCTATGGTCCTCAAGATCGTCGAAACCCAGCGCCTTTACCGCCAGATCGCCGACCAGTTGCGTGCCGCCATCCAGGCGGGCGAATGGCAGGTGGGCGAACGCCTGCCGGCCGAACGCGACCTGGCCAAACAGCTCGGCGTAAGCCGGCCGTCGGTGCGCGAGGCGCTGATTGCGCTCGAGGTCGAAGGCTTCGTCGAGGTCCGCACCGGCTCGGGCGTATACGTGTTGCAAGGGCCGGCGCGCAGCGCCACCGGCTCCATCCAGCCGCCGCCCACCGAGTGGGGCCCGCTCGAGCTGATCCGCGCGCGCCGCGTGCTCGAAGGCGAGATCGCCGCCATCGCGGCGACGTCAGCCAAACGCAAAGACATCGCGGCGATGGGCCTGGCGCTCGACGCCATGATCGGCGATGCCGGCAAAGGCATCTTGCCACTGCAGGGCGACCGCGACTTCCATTCCGCCATCGTGCAGGCCTGTGGCAACAGCGTGCTGATCGACACCGTGCAACGCTTCTGGGACGCCCGACGCGGACCGATGTTCGAGCGCATGGTCGATCACTTCGAGACGCGGGAATCATGGAATGCCGCAATCGACGAACATCAGAAGATTCTCGCCGCCATCCGCCAGCATGACGCCTCCCAGGCGCGCGCTGCCATGCATGAACACATGGACCGCTCGCACACCCGCTTCAACGTCAGTTGGAGCCAGACCAAACGCAACAAGAAAGCCACCACACCATGACACCCTTCATCCGCCTGCATCCAGCCGACGACGTACTGATCGCGCGTGCCCAACTCGTCGGAGGCACCCAGGTCGACGGCATCACCGTGCGCGGCATCATTCCGCCCGGCCACAAGGTCGCAACCCGCGCCATCGCCACTGGCGAGCCAGTGCGCCGCTACAACCAGATCATCGGGTTTGCGTCGCGCCCGATCGGCGTCGGCGAACATGTCCATACGCAGAACCTCGACATGGGGGCGGACAAGGGCGACTTCGAGCGCGACTACGCCTTCGGCCAGGACGTCAAGCCCGAACCCGAACGACTGAGCGCCACGTTCATGGGCTACAAACGGCCGGATGGGCGCGTCGCCACGCGCAACTACATCGGCATCCTGTCGAGCGTGAACTGCTCGGCCACCGCAGCCCGCGCCATCGCCGACCAGTTCTCGCGCCAGATGCGGCCCGAGGCGCTGGCCGCATTCCCGAACGTCGACGGCGTGGTCGCGCTGACCCACGGCACCGGCTGCGGCATGGATACCGAGGGCACCGGCATGCAGATCCTGCAGCGTACGCTGGCCGGCTATGCCACGCACGCCAACTTCGCCGCCGTGCTGGTGGTCGGCCTGGGCTGCGAGTCGAACCAGATCAACGCCTGGCTGGCGACCAGCAGCCTGCGCGAGGGCGAGACGCTGCGGGTGTTCAACATCCAGGACAGCGGCGGCACGACGAAGACGGTGGAGAAAGGCGTCGCGCTCGTCAAGGAGATGCTGCCCCTGGCCAACCAGACCACGCGCGAGCCGTGTGATGCCAGCCACATCACGATCGGCCTGCAGTGCGGTGGCTCGGACGGCTATTCAGGCATCAGCGCCAACCCGGCGCTGGGTGCGGCGGTCGATCTGCTGGTGGCGCATGGCGGCACGGCCATCCTGAGCGAGACGCCGGAGATCTATGGCGCCGAACACCTGCTGACTCGGCGTGCGGTCGACAAGGCGGTGGGCGAAAAGCTCGTGAGCCGTATCAAATGGTGGGAGAACTACACTGAAATCAACGGCGGCGAGATGAACAACAACCCCTCGCCCGGCAACAAGGCCGGCGGGTTGACCACCATTTTGGAGAAGTCGCTCGGTGCGGTCGCCAAGGGCGGCACCAGCAACCTGCAGGCAGTGTACGAATACGCCGAGCGGGTCGACAAGCACGGCTTCGTCTATATGGACACCCCCGGCTACGACCCGGTCAGCGCCACCGGCCAGGTGGCTGGCGGCGCCAACATGATCTGCTTCACGACCGGTCGCGGCTCGGCCTACGGCTGTGCGCCGTCACCATCGCTCAAGCTGGCAACGAACTCGCGCCTGTGGCAGCGCCAGGAAGACGACATGGACATCAACTGCGGCGAGATCATCGACGGCAGCGCTTCGGTGGCCGAGATGGGCCAGCGTATTTTCGCGCTGGTGCTGGCCACCGCCTCCGGCGAATCGAGCAAGAGCGAGCGCCATGGATACGGCCAGAACGAGTTCGTGCCGTGGCAGGTCGGCGCGGTGATGTAAGCCCGGCGCTGACGATCCGTCGTATCTTGCACAGACCCACTCCACCCATCGATCCCAGCACATGCCCAAGACCATCCAGGCCGCCGCCCTGCGCGCCACTGTCGAAAAGATCCTCGTTGCCAACGGCAGCGCGGCTGCCGAGGCGGCCACCGTTGCCAGCAACCTCGTGCTCGCCAACCTCAGCGGCCATGACTCGCACGGCGTGGGCATGTTGCCGCGCTATGTGGACGCGGTGCTCGAGGGCGGCCTTGCGCCCAATACCGGCGCCAAGGTCTTGCTCGACACCGGCACCTTGCTGACCATCGACGGCGGCCACGGCTTTGGCCAGGTCATCGGTGAACAGGCGATGGCGCTGGGCATGGAGCGCGCCAGACAGCACGGCAGTTGCATCATGACGATCAAGAGTGCCCACCACCTGGGGCGCATCGGCCACTTCAGCGAGATGGCGGTGGCCCAGGGCCTGGTGTCCATCCATTTCGTCAACGTCATTGCCCGTCCCATCGTCGCGCCGTGGGGTGGCGGTGACGGCCGTTTCGGTACCAACCCGTGCTGCATCGGCATACCGCTGAAAGACCAGCCGCCATTCGTGCTCGACTTCGCGACCAGCCGCGTGGCCCAGGGCAAGATGCGCGTCGCCCACATGGAGGGCCGCCGCGTGCCCGATGGCTACCTGATCGACGAAAACGGCAAGGCCACGACCGACCCGGGCGTCGTCGTCGTACCCCAACCCAACGGCCTGTTCGGCGCTTTGATGACCTTCGGCGAACACAAGGGCTACGGCATGGCCGTGGCCTGCGAACTACTGGGTGGCGCGTTGTCCGGCGGCGCGACCTGGCGCGGCGAGACCGACGGCCGCTCGGCCGTGCTCAACAGCATGCTGACGATCCTGATCGACCCGGACAAACTGGGCACGCGCGACAGCTTCGACCACGAAGCCGCGGAGTTCATGGATTGGGTCAAGCAAAGCCCGCAGCGGCACGGCAGCCCGGGCGCAGTGATGATCGCCGGCGATCCGGAGCGTGCGGCCCGTATCGCGCGCGAGCGCGATGGCATCGTGGTGGACGACAACACCTGGGCCGCGATCACGGAGGCGGCAAGCAAGGTGGGTTGCAACATCGGCGCCTGAGCCAGCGTGGCACGCCAGCAATGCCAACGCCGGGCCGGACCGGGTCGGCGACGCTGGCATGCGTCACACTACGCGCCATGAGCGATTCCCATTTTCTTGGTTACGCGCGAAACAAGGGCCGCGCGGGCGTGCGCAACCACCTGCTGGTGTTGTCGGTGGCAGGCCTCACCGGCCCGGCAGCACGGCGAGTGGCGCAGGCCCTGCCCGGGGCCAGGCTGGTGACGATGCCCTACGGCGGCGGTCTCGTGGGCGCAGACCATGCACTGCACATGAGGGCACTGACCGGTCTGGCCTGCAACCCGAATGTCGGCGCCGTGCTGCTGATCGGCAGCGACCCTCCCAAGCTTCGCACACTGGCGCTGGCCATCGAGACGCACGGAACACCACTGGCGTCGGTGTGCCTGGACGACTGTGAACACGACAGTCTGAGTCTGAGCGACCGCGCCATCCGCGCCGGGGCGCGGCTGCACCGTGACCTGTCGCGCCAGCGGCGGGTGTCCGTGCCGCTGTCACACTTGTTCATCGGTCTGGAGTGCGGTCGCTCCGACCCGAGTTCAGGCATCGTCGCCAATCCGCTCATCGGCAGGATCAGCGATGGCGTGGTCCGCCGCGGCGGCAGCTCGGTGTTCGGCGAAACACTGGAATGGCTGGGCGCAGAACACCTGCTGGCGCGCCGCGCCACGACTTCGGCCGTGGCGCAGAACCTGCGTCAGGCTGTGTTGCGGCGCGAACGATTGGCCACGAGCCAGGATGTCGACCTGCTGGGCAACAACCCGGGGCCGACCAACATCGCGGCCGGTTTGTCGACGATCGAGGAAAAGTCGCTGGGTGCCATTGCCAAGAGCGGGAGCGAGCCGATCGCAGGCGTGCTCGGGTATGGCGAGGCGCCAGGCGCGAGCGGCCTGTTCGCCATGGACGCTCCGGCCTATTCGCCGGAGTCGCTCACCGGTTTCGTCGCCGCAGGCGCACAACTGCTGTTGTTCTCGACCGGCGTGGGCAACAGCTATGTCAGCCTGCTGGCACCGACGATCAAGTTGTCGGCCAACCCGGTGGCCACGCAGCGCTTGCGCGAGCAACTCGACTTCGATGCCAGCGCGGTGTTCCGGGGTGCATGCACGCTCGATGATGCGGCGCGTGATCTGTTTGCGCTGCTGGTCGATATCGCCAGTGGTAGCCTGACCTGGGGCGAAGTACTGGGCGAAGGCGAAGAAGTCGTCAGCCGGCTGGGAGAAGCCCTGTGAACCACGGCAACGACGCACCGCACACCCCCGTGGCTTGCGCGCTGGTGCTGCATGCGCTGGACAACGTTGCCACGGCCTTGCGTGCGCTGGACGCTGGCGCCCGGGTGCAGTTGACCGGGGCTGGTTCCGACGCAACATGGGTCGTGCTGCACGGATCGATCGCGATATGCCACAAGTTCGCGCTGCGGCCAATCGCACAGGGCGAGCAGGTCATCAAGTATGGCGAGGCGATCGGCCGCGCCACGCGTGACATCGACACCGGGGAACATGTGCACATCCACAACCTGGAGAGCGCGCGGGCGCGTTGAACAATGCAGGCGCGCGGGCGCGCTGACGCGGGCGCGCTGATGCGGGCGCGCTGAACAACGCAGGCCCACGAGCCGCTACAACATCAGCGCGAGACTGGCTTGCAGGTGTTCGGATGGCAGGCGTTTGAAGCCCGAACGCGCGTAGCGGTGCAGGCGGCCGACCAGGAAGGCGGTCAGCGCGGACGCCATGACCTGCGCGTCCACACTGGGTGTGTCCGAGCCGCTGCCATCGATCAGTGGTCGCAGGGTTTGCCGCAGCATGGCTTCGATCTTGTCGAAGAACTGGTTCATGCGCTGCTGCAGCCGCGCGTTCTCGAACACCAGTGCGTCACCGACCATGACGCGGGTCATGCCGGGGTTCTTCTCGGCGAACTGCAACACCATGGAGATCATCGTGCCGGCCGCACTGGATGTGACCGTCTGAGCCTCTGCTGCGGATGACTCCGGTGGTCTGCGCTCCGCGACCTGATTCACCAGCGTGAATACGCTGTGTTCGATGAATTCGATCAGGCCCTCGAACATCTGCGCCTTGCTGGCGAAATGCCGGTA
>JBBRVD010000152.1:0-9330 GCA_038247175.1 Burkholderiales bacterium
CTCACCGGCATGTTTGCCCGCAACCGGGCGCTGGCGCGCGCCTTGCGCTCGCCCGAACACATCGTCGTCGATGCGGGTCATACGGACGGCGTGCGCATGCGCGACTACGGCCAGTTCGGCCTGCCGGACGCCACGGCCGGCGACAAATGCGCGCTGCTGATCGAATGCGGATTCCATGGCGACCCGGCCAGCCGCGCGGTGGCGCAAGACCAGTGCGTCCGCTTCCTCGCCCAGTCGGGCGCGCTCAGCTCCAGCGCGCTGGCCTCGCAATTGCCGCTCTGGCGGCTACCCGACGCAGCCCGCCAGTGGGCACTTGAGGTAACCGGCCCAGTCGTCGCGACCAGCAGCGCATTTCGTTTTACCGTGCCGTACACCGGGCTGGAAACTCTGGCGCGAGCCGGCACCGTGATCGGCCACAACGACGGGATACCGGTGGTGACACCCTATGACGACTGCGTGCTGGTGATGCCCTCGACCCGGCAGGCACGGGCCGGCGTCACGGTGGTGCGGCATGCGCGGCGCATGGCGCTGTAAACAGGATGCGGGCCCCTTGCGCGCAATTGCACAAGGGCCTGAAGCGCCTGCACCGACGCTATGGCTTGGGGCCAACCAGCGCCGGCAGCGTGACCTCACATCCCAGCCGGGCCGCCACGTCCACCAGATCCTGCGTGCGGTCGATATCGACGATGTAGTGGTCGTTCGCCGTGTCCAAGCGCAGGATCGATTCCGGATGCGCGTCCATGTAGTCGCGCAAGGCCTGATACCGGCCGCTGGCCAGGATCGACTGCACTGCGCGCCGCGACGCGAGCACCGGGTTGCCGCGCCCCTCGCCAGCGACCCAGGGCACCATGAAATCGTGGTCGACAGCGCGCTGGTCCGACCATGCGGCGATCAGGTCGATCAGGTCCGCCGGCGTCAGCAGCGGTTGGTCACACAACACCACCATGACCGCATCAGCCCGCGTGTCCACGGCTTGCAGGCCCAGGCGCACCGACAGGGCTTGTCCGCGCGCGGCGTGCGGGTTGTGCACCAGTCGCACGCCGGTCGGCGCCAGCGCCTGCGCGATCGCGCCGTGGTACTGGCCCGTCACGACCAAGATGTCGGCGATACCAGCCGCGCGCAACGTGTCGATCTGACGCCGCACCAGCGGCACGCCGTCGATCCGGATCAAGGCCTTGGCCGTGCCGCCGAGCCGGCTGCCACTGCCCGCCGCCAGGATCACCGCGGCCACGCGCAGATTCGGCTCCATCAGCTGTTCCTCCTGCCGTGCTCCATCGGCCCCGATGTGCGCCGCATTCACCAGACCGTGAACACCTGCCCGGTCTGCCCGCCTTCGATGCTGCGCAGGTAGGCCTTGGCCACGCGCGCGGCCGGCACCGGTTCAAAGCCGGCAAACAGTTCGAACACGGCTGGTGGCGACTCGGCCAGCACGCCGGGACTGACGACGTTGATGCGGATGCCGCGCGGCAACTCGATCGCGGCGGCGCGCACGAAGCCTTCGATCGCCGCATTGGCCATCGTGAAACCGGAGGCGCCGGGTAGGGTGTGCTGCGTCGCGACACCGGTGACCAAGGTCACCGATCCCCCCTCGCGCAGATGCTCGCGCGCCGCCAGCGTCAGGTTGACCTGACCCAGCAGCTTGTTAGCCAAACCCTGACCATAGACGGACTGCGCCATCGGCGCCGGCATGATCGTGTGCAGCGGCGCGAACCGGCCCAGTCCGGCGGCGCAGGCAACCGCGGCCCAGCCACCGTCGCCAGGATCGGCCACCGCGGCCAGGATGCTGTCGGTATTTTCCAGATCCAGGTAACGGTCGCAACCGTCCGGACCGGCAGTGACCACGTCGTAGCGTGGCGTCAGCAGAGCGTGAGCCGCCCGACCGACCAGGCCGGTCGCGCCCACCAGCAAAATGCGGCCACGGGGCGCGGTTTGCGTCGTCGGCATCACCGCAGCGCCGTCAGGCTTTGCGTGCGGGTATGCGGGCCGTGGCCAGCAGCTCGAGGCGCATGCCCGGCCCGACCAGCGCCGCCACCACCGCGGTCGAGCGACTCGGGTACGGCGCCCGGAAGACCTCGGCGTAGACCGCGTCGAACGGCTTCATGTCGGCCACGTCCAGCAGGTAAAGCTGCACCTGGAGCACGTCGTCCAGAGAACCGCCAGCGGCCTCGAGCGCCGCACGCAGGTTCCGCAGCGTGAGCCGGGTCTGGGCCGTGATGTCGCCCGGCAGGATCTTGCCCTCGGGCGTGACCGGCCCGTGGGAGGTGTAGACCATCTGCCCATCGGCGATAGCCCAGCTGAACGGCTGGCCCAGCGAGGGCAGTCCGGTGTCGATTTCCTGTCGCATGATCGGTTTTTCTCCTCAATGCGGGGCCGCTTTCACAGCCCCAGATATGCCTGCCGCACCCGGTCGTCGGTCAGCAGGTCCCGGCCGTCGCCGCTGAGTGCGACGGCGCCATTCTCCAACACATACGCACGCTGGCACAGCCGCAGCGACTCGGCCACGTTCTGCTCCACCAGCAAGATACTCATGCCCTCGGATGCGAGCAAGGCCACGGTGCGAAACATCTGCTCGACGATGATGGGCGCCAGCCCCAGCGACGGCTCGTCGAGCATCAGCATCACCGGCTGCGCCATCAAGGCGCGGCCGATGGCCAGCATCTGCTGCTCGCCACCGGACAAGGTGCCCGCGAGCTGGCGTCGGCGCTCCGCCAGGCGCGGGAACATCGCGTAGACGCGCGCCATCGTGCGCGCCTCATGGCCACGCGAGCGACGCAGGATGGCCCCCAGGCGCAGGTTGCTCTCGACGCTTTGGCTGGCAAAGATCTGCCGGCCCTCGGGCACCTGGATCAGGCCCAGCTCGCAGATACGGTCGGTGCTCTGGCCCAGCAGCGGCACGCCGTCGAATTCGACGCTGCCGGCAGTGGCCTTGACCATGGCGGTGATGGTGCGGATCAACGTCGTCTTGCCGGCACCATTGCCGCCAACCACAGCCACGGTCTCGCCGCGGCGAACCTCCAGGTCGATGCCATCGAGCACCCGCATGCCGGCGTAGCCGGATTCCAGGCCGCGCACCTGCAACAAGCTGGGTGGCGTGGCACTCGTCACGGCACAGGCTCCATCGTGGCCGGGATACCGGCACCGAAATAACATTCGATCACCTTCGGATCGTTGACGATCCATTCGGGGCCACCCTCGGCGATCTTCTCGCCATGGTGCAGCACGACGATGGTCTGCGCCAGCGCCATCACCACACGCATCACATGTTCGATCAGCAGGATGGTCAATCCGTCGGCGTTGAGGTCGCGCAGCACCTGTGCGATGCCGTCGGCCTCGGTCGGACGAAGGCCGGCCATCACTTCGTCGAGCATCAGCAGGCGCGGCCGGGTCGCCAGCGCCTTGGCCAGTTCCAGCAGCTTGCGTTCGGGCAGCGCCAAGGCCGATGCACTGGAATGCGCCTTGGCACCCAGGCCGATACGCTCGAGCACCGCCATGGCCTGACGCTCGGCCGCGGCAACCGAATGCTCGCGCAGCAAGGCGCCGACCACGACGTTCTCCAGCACGCTCATGCCCGTGAGCGGGCGCACGATCTGGAACGTGCGCGCAATGCCGCGTTCGCAGGCTTGCTCGGGCGCCATGCCGGTGATGTCCTGCGCATCGAACATGACCCGACCCGCGGTGCATCGGGTGGCGCCGGCGATCAGGTTGAAGCAGGTGGTCTTGCCGGCGCCATTGGGGCCGATCAGGGCCGTGATCGAGCCGTCTCGCACCGAAAAGTCCACCCCACTGACCGCCGTCAGGCCGGAATAGACCTTGGTCAGGCCGCGCACCTCCAACAAACTCATTTCTGCCTCCCGATTCGCAACCAGCGCGCCAGCGGCGGCCAGATGCCATGCGGGGCGAACAGCACGATCACCAGCAACACGGCGCCGTACACGATGAGCTTGAGACCGCTGATCGAAAACTCCTGCGCAAAATCCTTGGACAACTCATTGAGCGGCTGGATCACGATCGCACCCAGGATGGGACCGAACAAGGTGCCCAGACCGCCAACGATGGGCGCAATGATCAGGTCGATACTCATGCGCATGCCCAGCACGCTGTCCGGGAACAGACTGCCCTGGATCAGCGCATACCAGGCGCCGCAGACGCCCGTGAATCCCGCGCTGAGCGCCGCTGCCAGCACCTTGACCCGGGTCGCCGGCACCCCGATGGCACGCGCGGCGTCCTCATCCTCGCGCACCGCGCGCCAGTAATAGCCGATGCGGCCGCGCACCAGCAAGGCGCAGGCCAGCCAGATCACGGCGAGCGTGATCAGTAGCGCATGGTAGAAAAAGCCGGAGTCGCCGCGCAGGCTCAGCAGCGGCCGGTTGTCGGGTGTCAGCGCCGGCAGGAACAGACCGCCATTGCCGCCCGCAAAAGCCCAATGTTCGACCAGGATGCGTGCCAGTTCCGCGAAGGCGATCGTCAGCAGCGCAAAATACACTCCGCGCACCGCGAAGCGAAAGCCGAGCGCGCCAACAAGGGCCCCAAACAGGGCACCCACGGCAAACGCCAGCGGCAGACCAAACCAGGCGGAGACTCCCAGCTTCGTGATCAGCAAGCCCATCGCATAGGCGCCAGCGCCGAAATGCAGCGCATGCCCCAGCGACAGCTGACCCGCATAACCCATCATCAGATTCCAGGCCAGGCCGACCGAGGCGAACAGAAACACCAGGGTCAGCACCGACAAGATGAAGTCGTCGAGCAACCAGGGGCCGGCGAACAATACGGCCAGCAACAACACCACCATCCGGACAGAACGCATGTCCAGCATCGCCCTAAACCTCGACCTTGCCAAAGAGCCCCTGGGGGCGGAGCAGGATCACCAGCACCAGCAGGCCGTAACTGAACAGCGCCTTCATGGACGGCGCCACGACCGTGGCCGCCAGGGCCTCGGCCAGGCCAATCAGCAGGCCACCCACCAGCGCACCTGGCAAGCTGGCCAGCCCACCGACGATGACGATGATGAAGGCCACCAGCGTGAACTCACCGCCCAGATAAGGCTGTACGTCGAACATCGGCGCCACCAGCGCACCAGCAGCGCCGGCACAGGCAAAACCCAGACCGGAGGTGAGTGCGAACAGGTGCGGAATCCGGATGCCGATCGCCTGCCCACCGACCCGGTTCTCGGCTGCAGCCTCGATCGCCTTGCCCGTGAGCGAATACCGGAACCAGGCCCACAACGCCGCAATCAGAACCAGCGACGCCACGGCAGCCTGGGTCCGTACTGCGTCGAAGCGGATCATGCCGAGTTGGTACACCTCGAAACTGGCCGCGCTCTGAATACCGCGCGGATCGGGGCCGAAAAACACCGCATGCAGACCCGTGATGATCAGCGCGATCGCGATGTACAGAATGAACTGCATGTGCTGCGGCGCCTCGACGAAACGGTTTGCCACAAAGCGCTGGAACAGATAACCCATCGCGAACAGCAGCAGCGCCGCGACCGGCGCGGCCACCAGTGCCGGCGCGCCCGTCCAAGCCCAAAGACCGTAACCGACGTACATGCCGACCACGACCATCTCGCCATGCGCAAAGTTGACCATGCGCATGACGCCGAAGATCACGTTCAACCCGGTTGCCAGCAGCGCATAGACCGCGCCCAGCAACAACCCGCCTACGATGACATTGCCGTAGAACTCAAGCATCGCCCGTGATCCGGGCGGGGATGGTTGCGGCGGCGGTCGACGCGAGCATCATGCACGCGCTTTCCACTTGGTCATCGGAAGTTTGGGCTGGCCTTGCGCGATCGACGCCGGGCCGACCAGCACCGGCTCGCCCTTGACGATCTGCAGCATCGCCCCGCCGATATTGTTGTTCTGGCCCTTCTCGTCGAACTGGATCGGGCCGCCGAACATCAGGTGCTCCTCGATCTTCGTCGTCTTGAGCGCGGCATGCAGGTCGGCCGGCTTGGTTGATCCGGCGCGCTTGAATGCATCGGCTGCCACCTGGATGCCTTCCCAGCCAAAGCCCGAGTTCAGCTCCAGCCGTTCGCCGGGGAATTCCTTGGCCCAGCGCTGCAGCACCGCCTTGGCGGTGGCGCGGCTCGGGTCGTACCACGGCACACAGGTGATGTAGTCGTCGGCATACTTGCCCAACGCATCGGTGAAGGCTTTCTCGTACGGGCCAGGGGAGCCGGGGCCGACGATGGCCATCGGGTTGAAGTCCTGCTTGACCATTTCGCGCACGATCAGGATCGCATCGTTGACCCGGGTGATCGGACACATCAGGTCCGGATTGAGAGCCTTGGCCTTGGCAATCTCCACCGACAGGTCGCGCGTACGCACGTCGTAGCTGATCACCTCGATGATCTTGATATCCACGCCCAGCCTGTCCCACAAGGCCTTGACGCCGCCGAGCATGGCTTGGCCGAAGGTGTCGCTGGTGTGGGTCAATACCGCCGTCTTGGGCGCGAAACTGGCGCTGCGCGGCAACTCCTTGATGCGCTGCACCGCGCTGGTGACCAGTTGCGCTGCACTGGTGAAGTTGCGAAACACCATCGTGAAACCCTGCTCGGTGATCTGCGGCGCCGAGGCGACGTTGACGATCAGCGGCACCTTGGCAGCCTCGGCCGCCTGCGCCGCGGAAATCGTGGCGCCGCTGTCCCAGGCGCCGACCAGCACCGAATGGCCATCGCGGATCAGGCGTTCCGCTGCGACCCGTCCGGTCTCGGCCTTGGACTCGGTGTCGATGTAGGTGGCCTCGATATTGATGCCCTGGTCCTTCATCATCTTGACCGCGAGTTCGGCGCCGTTGCGGGTTTGCTGGCCCGGGAAGGCCAACACGCCGGTCAAGGGCAGGATCACACCCACCTTGAGCGTGTTCGACTGGGCCCGCACAAGGCCCGGCAGGCCCACAGCGGGCATCAGGGCGCCGGCCTTCAAGAGGGTACGGCGGGTCGACGAAAGGCGGCGGTCATTCATGGGACGGACTCCTGGTTGATTGGCTGGTTGATCAAGGCTTCGAGAACGCGGACAGGGGTGATCGGAAGACAGGTGATGCGTACCCCCACAGCATCGTGAACCGCATTGGCCACTGCGCTGGCGATCGGCAAGATGGTGCCTTCGCCGGCGCCCTTCGAACCGAACGGGCCAGGCCCATGGCCCTGCTCCTGGGTGATGGTGACAAATGCATGCGGCAGATCTTCGGCCAGCGGCACCCGGTAGGTCAAGGGATCGGCGTTGAGCAAGTGGCCCTGGTCATCGTAGATCATGTGCTCGAACAAGGCCTGGGACAAACCCATGATGGCGGCGCCGTCCTCCTGGCCCTTGAGCATGATCGGGTTGATGGCGCGACCGGCATCGCCGCTGGCTACGAGCTTGACCACCTTTACCTGCCCGGTGGCGGTATCGACTTCGACCTCGGCCGCGCCCCAGCCGATTTCCCAGAACACACATGGGGCCTCCAGCGGTGCATGGTGGTCGCTGGTGGCCTTGAAGAAACCGTCGGCACTGAACTCGAAGCCAGTCCCGCCGTAATGGCGCATGACCATCGGCGCCAGTGGATGGGCCTTCTCGCCATGCAACACGACGCCGTTGCCCAGCCGCAAGGCGCTGACGTCGACGCCGAGCTGGCCGGCGGCGAATGCCAGCACCTGCTCACGCACCCCCCGGGCCGCGCGCTCCACCGCCTGGCCCATCACCGCAATGCCTGAACTGGCATTGGTGCCCTGATCGAACGGCAGGTAGTCGGTGTTGATCGGTGCGCAGGACACCTTGTCCAGCGGCACTGCGAGGATCTCGGCCGTGATCTGCGCCAGCGCGGTGCGCGCGCCCTGGCCGATCTCGACCGTACCGCACTGCAGGAACACGTCGCCACTGGTGGACACCTTGACCCGTGCCTGCGCCGGCTTGTTGACACCGCCGCCATCCTTGAAACCGATCGAAATGCCCATGCCGCGGCGCAGCGTGCCGCTGGTGTCATGCTGGCGCTCGTGATAGCCGATCTCCTTGCAGACCAGATCCAGTCCTTCCTGCAGGTCGCTGTCGATGCCGCTTTCCCCCGGCACGAACGGCTCCCCCAGCTTGAGCAGGTTGCGCTTGCGCATGTCGAACGGGTCGATGCCCAGGCGACGCGCGATCATGTCGATCTGCGACTCCGATGCCCAGCTGCTCTGGGTCCCGCCAAAACCGCGGAAAGGACCCGCAGGCGCGGTATTGGTCATGACGCACAGGCAGGCAGTGTCGATATGCTCCCAGCGGTACGGCCCGGGTATGCGGTAGCCGGCCTTCTCGGCCACCAGCGGGCTGCCGTCGGAATACGCGCCGGCGTCCAGCAGGATCTCACTATGGCGCGCGACCAGCCGGCCGTCGGCCATGACACCGGTCTTCAGGCGCAGGATGGCCGCATGCTGGGTGTTGGTCAGGAAGCCCTCTTCCATCGTCAGGCAGAAACGCACCGGCCGTCCGGTGAGCATCGACAACAGCACCGACACCGCCTCGGTCTTGACATTGTTCTTGGCACCAAAGCCACCACCGACAAAAGGCACCTGAACCGTGATCCGGTTTTCGGGCACCTTGAACATGCGCGCCAGTTCCTTGCGCAGCGGGAACGGGTTCTGGCAACTCGCCCACACCTGCATGCTGTCGCCGCGCACATCGGCCACGGAGACGAAGGGCTCCAGGTGGTAATGCGTCATCCGCGAGAAGCGGAACTCGTCCTCGAACACATGGTCGCAGCGCGCAAATGCCGCTGTGTCGCCGGTGCGGTAGTTGAACTGGTAGCAGACATTCTTGCGCGGACGCAGTTGTGCGCTGGCGCCGTCGCCGTAGGCGGGTACCACGCCCATGGGCGCATCGTCGAACAAGGCACAGGCATCGTGCGCCAAGGCCCGTTCGATGTTGGCAGCCACCGGTAAATCCGCGTAGTCCACCCGCACCAGACGCAGCGCCGCGATGGCCGCGGCCTCGGTCTCGGCCGCCACTGCGCAGACGATGTCACCGACATACCGCACTTTGTCCAGCGCGACGATCGGCTGGTCCTTGATGAAATATCCGTAGAAAGGCACGATGTGCGCCGGCAGATCAGCACCGGCGACGACCGCATGGACTCCTGGGGCCCGGCGCGCGGCAGCCGTGTCGATCGACACGATACGGGCATGGGCACGCGCACTGCGCAGCACCTTGGCATGCAGCATGCCCGGCAGCACGATGTCGGTCGAATACACCGCCCGACCGGTGACCTTCTCCAACGCATCCTTGCGCGGCGCGCTGGTGCCGACCACCTGTAACACGGGCTGCTCCGCTGTCATGCCTTTTCCTCGGCGGCCAGTCGCGCAGCAGCCTGCTCGAC
>JBBRVD010000153.1:0-9327 GCA_038247175.1 Burkholderiales bacterium
AAAAGTTACTGCACAATGGGTCGGAAATTGGTGGAAGTTACTGCACCCTACCGGACAACCAGATTCGTGTGCGCTGGGCCCCATGCGCTCCATAAGTAATTGATCTGAAATGATTTTTAGACAATTTCAGCTCGCAATGGACGTAAAAAAACCAACCGTTTCGAGGTTGGTTTTTTTGGTACTGGTGGCCTGGGGCGGAATCGAACCACCGACACAAGGATTTTCAATCCTCTGCTCTACCGACTGAGCTACCGGGCCAGAGCGCCGAAGTATACCAGCGGGTTCGGCCCGAACTGGGTGCGCTTCAGGCGACGCTGCGTTTTCCGCGCGTCAGGTCCACACCCAGCTGCTTGAGCTTGCGGTACAGGTGGGTCCGCTCCAGGCCGGTCTTCTCCGCGACGCGGGTCATGGAGCCGTTTTCGCGCGAAAGGTGGTATTCGAAGTAGGCTTTCTCGAATTCGTCGCGTGCCTCGCGCAGCGGCTTGTCCAGGCCGAAACTCTGGCGCGGCAGCAAACTGGCATCGGCGCCGGCCGTGGCGTCCCGGCCAGGCTCGACGATCAGTTCGATCTCGGAGGCGCTGGCGACCGGCGCGAACGCGGGCGATTGCAGCTTGCGCACAGTGCTGCGCGTGAGGCCCTGCTCGACGGCCTTGAGCAGCTTTTGCATCGTGATCGGCTTTTCCAGAAAGGCCAGCGCGCCGATCTTGGTCGCCTCAACCGCGGTGTCGATGGTGGCGTGACCACTCATCATGATCACCGGCATCGTCAGCGCGCCGGCGGACGACCACTCCTTGAGCAAGGTCACGCCGTCGGTGTCGGGCATCCAGATATCGAGCAGGACCAGGTCGGGCTGGTCGCGTTGCCGCGCCTCGCGTGCCTGTTGCGCATTTTCGGCCACCTCGACCGTGTGGCCTTCGTCGTTCAGGATTTCCTGCAACAAGTCCCGGATTCCGAGCTCATCGTCGACCACCAGAATGTTTGCCATATGAATGCGCTGTCCCTTGCCTGTGCCACCGCCTCAATCTGGGCGGTCGGTCGGTTCTGTCATGTCTACGGCGAATGATAACGACACTTGAGCACCCAGCACTTTGCCCTCGTGGACACGGTTCGCGATATCGATGCGCGAGCCGTGTTCGTCGGCGATCTTCTTGACGACAGCCAGGCCCAGGCCAGTGCCCTTGGCCTTGGTCGTGACATAGGGTTCGAAGGCGCGCTTGAGGATGTTCTCGGCAAAACCGGCGCCCTGGTCCTGCACCACCAGCCGCACGCGCCGGCTGGACGGCACCCACACCGTGCGCAGTGTGACAGCGCGCGGCGCGCTGGGCTCCGGCGACAGCGCTGCGGTCGCATCCTGTGCGTTCTGCACCAGGTTGTGCACGACCTGGCGCAGTTGCTGCGCGTCACCCCGTATGCGCGGGCAATGCACATCGAGCTCCATATGGACCGGCACGCGCGCGGTGTCCGCCTCATACAGCTGCACGATATCGGTGAGCAGCGCATTGAGGTCCAGCGGCTTGAGTTCCGCCGCAGGCAGCCGTGCATAGTCGCGGAACTCGTTGACCAGCCGCTTCATTGCATCGACCTGGTCGACGATGGTCTTGACGGACTTGGTCAGCACCGCCTGTTCCGTGCCGCCCAGTTTGCCCGAGAGTTTCATCTGGAGCCGCTCGGCCGACAACTGGATCGGGGTGAGCGGATTCTTGATCTCGTGCGCCAGTCGGCGCGCCACTTCGCCCCAGGCCTGCGCGCGTTGGGCCGACACGATTTCCGAGATGTCGTCAAACACCAGCAGCCTATCTGAACCGGGCAGCTTGGCGCCGCGCGCCACCAGCACGATGGTGTTGTCGTGTTGCTGCAGCGCCGGCCCAGAGCTGTTTGCGCCCAGCTCGAACGACTGCTGCCAGTGGTCGAGTCCGTCCGCGCTGCGTTCGCCCAGGAAGGCGTCGAATCGACCCTGGACCTGCCGCGCGAAGTCGTCCAGGCCCGGCACCAGGTCAAGGCGCTGCCCTTCGTAGGCGGCCAGTGGAAGCCGCAGGATGCGAGTGGCGCCGGGATTGGACGAGCGGATCTGACCCTCCGCGCTGAGCACGATCACGCCGGCGGTCATGTTGTCCAGAATGGTCTGCAGGTTGGCGCGCGCCGCGTCGACCTGATCCATGCTGGCGCTGACCGCCTGCCGCGCGTCGGCCAGTTGCTGCGTCATGTCGGCGAAGTCGCGCGTCAAGCCGCCCAGTTCGTCCTTGCTGCTGAGCGTGACCTTGGGCGTCAGGTCGCCGGCGGCGACCTTGTTGACGCCGTCGGCGAGCAGCAGCAGGGGACGCACGATCTGGTTGCCCAGCACCACGGCCAGCAGCACAGCGCCGAACACCGCCAGGAACAGGCTTAGGGTCAAGGTGCCGATATACATGCGCCGGAGCCCCTCGCGCGCCAGCGAACGCTCCTGGTATTCCCGGTAGGCCCGCGTCACGGCAAGCGCATTGGCCACCAGCGCGCCGGGCAAGGCCTGGGTCACCAGCAGAAAACGGGGCTCCTCCAGCAGCGCGAAGCTCGGATTAGGCACCAGCACCAGCACCTTGACGCGGGCGTCGTCCACGGTGGGTGACGGGGCCTCCTCCAGGCCCTCGATCCAGGTCACCGAGCGCGAACCGCGCGCCGCTCGGAACTGCTGCGCCGACGGCCGGTCGGTGGTGAGCTTGAAACGGGATTGGCTGGCCGACACGATCTGCTGGCCAGAGGCCGTGAACAGCGCGATATCGCTGGCGCCGAGCTGGTCACGCAGCCGCTCCATCGGGAGCGTTGCAGCCGCATCGGTCACGCTGGACAGCTGCGGCGCTGCCAGCCGGGCCTTGTTGGTCAGGTCGTCCGACAAGGCCTGCAGCGAGACACGACCCAAGTTCAGGCCGGCATCCAGCGCGCCTTCAACCTTGACGTCGAACCAGGTTTCGATCGACCGCGACACGAACTGGTAGGACACCACGTAGATCAACACGCCAGGAGCGAAACCCGCCAGCGCAAAAACTGCCGCCAGCTTGACCAGCAGGCGGCTGCCGAAGCGCCGCTTGCGCAGGCGCAACCACAGACGCACGCCGATCCAGGCGATGACCAGCAACAGGACGCCCGCCACGAAGACGTTGAGCCCGAACAACAAAGCGTAGTTGCGTTCGTACAACTCGCGGTTGTTGGTCGCCTGGGTCAGCAGAAACAGCAACACCAGACCGATGGCCGCCATCGTGGCGATACCGACGCCCACTCCCCAGCGCAGGCCGCGGATCTCATGCCCCTGCGCGCGGGTGGCAGACGGATCCCGGCTGCGCGACGTGCTCATGAAGCAACCTGCGTACTGCGCGCTGCAGCGCGGGCTTGCCTGGGTCGATCCGGTGCGGCGTTCACCGTCGGCCTTCGGGTCCGATTTGCTGGCTGGCGCCGACACCGACTTTCCAGTCGGACTGGCCGAACGCACCGATCTGGAATGGCCGAGGCAGCTGGGTCACGTCCAGACCAAAACGGAATTCGACCTTGAGTGTGGCATCTGCATCGATCATCGCGGCATCGGCAATCTTCCAGCCAGAAATGCGCTGCATGGTGGACATCGCCTCTTCCATCGAGTCGAAGTTCAGGTTCAGCGCCAGGCCCAGGCTGTTGGGCGTCATCGGCCCGGAGGCGACATTCAGCCGCCAGCGCTGCGTCAGCGGGTTATGGGCCAGCCGCATGTGGCGCTGAGCACTGGCCACCTTCTTGTCGGTCCAGTACCAGCGATGGGATACCAGGTCCGCTTCGGCCAGAAACACCATGGGGATACCCTTGATCAGAGCGTCCTTTACTGCCGCTGGCAGTTCCAGCCGCACGTTGGCGAACAACACCAGGCCATCGGGGGTACGCTCCAGCCGCAGCTGGGTGACCTCGGAGGCCTCCTGCGCATAGGCCAGCGGCAATGGCAACAGAATCAGCAAACAGGACAGCAGCCAGCCGTCCAGCCGCTC
Source organism: Burkholderiales bacterium (assembly GCA_038247175.1). Taxonomy (GTDB): domain Bacteria; phylum Pseudomonadota; class Gammaproteobacteria; order Burkholderiales; family Burkholderiaceae_C; genus CAISIP01. Next base: position 3,981 of record JBBRVD010000153.1, read on the forward strand.
ACGGCGCGCGCTTTTCCAGCAATGCGTAAAAAAATCCGTCATGGTCACTGTCCCGATTGTCCGGGACAGCAGCGCCGTTTCCCGCCAATCGGGGCAGCAAATGCCCGGGAGACGGCAGCAAAGCGGCATCGGTGTTGTGTTCAACAAACGTTTGTATCTGAATTTCACCCTCGGCGCGAAACACCGAACAGGTGCAATAGAGCATACGACCACCGACCGACAGCAGAGGCCACAAAGCGGCCAGCAGGCGGGCCTGCAGCTGCGCGAGCTGGCCGATGTCGGACTCCCGGCGCAGCCACGGCACGTCCGGATGGCGCCGCACGATGCCCGATGCGGTGCAGGGCGCGTCGAGCAAGATGGCATCGAAGGGCTCGCCCTGCCACCATCCGGCTGGGCGGGCTGCATCGGCGGCCACGACCGTGGCTTGCAGGCCCAGTCGCGCCAGTGTCTGGTGGATACGCGTGCAGCGCGCCGGGTCGATGTCGAGCGCGGTCACGGCGCAATCGGCCGTCTCGAGCAAGTGCGCCGTCTTGCCGCCAGGCGCCGCACAGGCATCTAGCACACGCAAGGGACGGTGTTGCGGCAGGCCGTGCAACAACAAGGGCGCAGCCAGTTGAGCCGCCGCATCCTGCACCGACACCAGGCCGGCATCGAAGCCGGGAATATGCTGCACCGGCATCGGTCGCACCAGTCGCACGCCTGCCGTCCCCACCGCTGCAGCGGCGATACCGTCGCGCTCCAGCAAAGCGAGGTAGTCGGCCCGGCTGGTACGCCGCTGGTTGACCCGCAGCGTCATCGGCGCATGGGCCCGGTCGGCCTCGAGCACCTGCTGCCACTGCCCGGGATGGTCCTGACGCACGCGCGCGATCCACCATGCCGGATGGTTCCACACCGCGACCGGATCCCGGTCACTGGCAGCGACCAGTGCCTGACGTTCACGCAGGAAACGGCGCAGGCAGCCGTTGATGAAGCCCGACTGCGGCTGGGTCGCGCGCTGCCGCTTGGCGGCTTCGACCGCCTGATCGACCAGCGTGAAGGACGGATAAGGCGCCCGCGATTCATCCCAGCTCAGCGCCAGCACGACACACAACAAGGCGTCCGCCTGGGGCGGCGGTGCGCGATGCGCCAGCAAACGCCGCAAGTTTTCAGCGCGGGCCAGCGAACGCCAGACCTGGAACGACAAGGCCTGCACACCAGGGCGCAACACCGGTTCGACCTGGTCCAGCGCCGCGGTGCCGGAGCGTCCGCCCCGCAAGGCGATCAGGCAAGCGGCGGTGACCTGCAGCAGGCGCCACAAGGGAATGGCGCCAGCCGGCTCGTCAGATGCCAACGATGATGGCAGTACGGATTGACGGGTCATGCCAACGGACGCACGATCACAGAAAAGCGGCCGACGCAAAGCCGAAGAAGTAGGACAGGATGGAAGCTGGAAACTGCTGGATCGCGCGGTTGTAGTTTTGCACTGACTCGTTATAGCTGGCTTCGGCCTCCCGCAACACCTGGGTGTTGTCTTCCCAGGCCCGTTGCATCACCGCGAGCGCAGTGGCGTGCGGCCCGGCAGCTTCGGCGCGTCGGCGCTCCCAGACCACCTGCACGGTCGCATACGCGGTCTGCAATGCGGCCATTGCACTGGCATCGAGGGGCTGCTTGCGTGTCACCCGCAACGCCACCTCGAACTGGACCGCAGCCGCCAGCAGGCCGGAACGGCCCGCCGAATCGGAATCCGGCGCCAACGAGGCCTCGCCCAGCAGAGCCAGCGCCTGCACCATGCGTTGGTCAACACCGCTAAAGCTACCGATGACCTGGGCCCGCAGCCGAACCAGCCGGTTGTAGGCACCCAACGACCAGAACAACAAGACCGCCACCAGCAGCCAGAACCCGAAACTGCCACTCATGCCGTGACCGAGCCTTGCCGCGCCGCCAAGCTGGCGCCCTGTCGGCTGGCGCCACAATGAAAACGCCCCAGGCTCCGGCGAGCGGAACCTGGGGCGATCGGGTGCAACACGGCCGAGGCTTACTCGGTTACGGTTCCCGCGCCGGAAGCCGCTTCACCTGCGGTGTCGACATCAGCGGTTGTAGCCTCTTCGCTCTCGCCGGCCAGTTCTGCGGCTTCAGACTCTGCAATGGCACGACGCTCGGCGTCGTCCATGTTTTCGCGGACCTTGCGCGCCTCGTGATAAGCCATGCCGGTGCCCGCCGGGATCAGGCGGCCGACGATCACGTTCTCCTTCAGACCACGCAACTCGTCGCGTTTGCCCATGATCGCGGCCTCGGTCAGCACGCGGGTCGTTTCCTGGAACGACGCGGCGCTGATGAAGCTGTCGGTGGACAAGGACGCCTTGGTGATGCCCAGCAGCAGGTTGGTGAAGGTCACCGGGATCTTGCCCTCCGAACGCAGTGCGTCGTTGGTATTGAGCATCTCGGAGCGCTCGACCTGCTCGCCACCGATGTAGTTCGAATCGCCCGGGTTGTCGACCACGACACGGCGCAGCATCTGGCGCACGATCACCTCGATATGCTTGTCGTTGATCTTCACGCCCTGCAGCCGGTAAACGTCCTGCACCTCGTCGACGATGTAACGCGCCAGTTCCTCGGAGCCCAGCAGGCGCAGGATGTCCTGCGGATCAGCCGGGCCGTCGACGACGCTCTCGCCCTTGTTGACCACCTGGCCCTCGTGCACCAGCATGTTCTTTTCCTTGGGCACGAGTTCTTCCCAGACCGTGCCTTCCGGATCGGTGATCTGCAGGCGGATCTTGCCCTTGGTTTCCTTGCCGAACGACACGGTACCGGTCATCTCGGCCAGCTTGCCGGCGTCCTTGGGCGAACGCGCCTCGAACAGCTCGGCTACCCGCGGCAGACCGCCGGTGATGTCACGCGTCTTCTGACCTTCGATCGGGATACGGGCCAGCACTTCGCCAGGGCCCACGTCCTGACCATCGCGCACCTGAATCAAGGATCCGACCGGGAAGCCGATCGTCACCGAATGGTCGGTACCGGGAATCTTGACCTCGCTGCCGCTGGCGTCGATCAGCTTGACCTGCGGCCGCACGACCTTGGCCGAACCGCGGCGTTTCGGATCGATCACCACCAGCGTTGACAGGCCGGTGACTTCGTCGAGCTGCTTGGCAACGGTCAGACCCTCCTCCACGTTCTCGAACCGCGCCTTGCCGGCGAATTCGGTGATGATGGGTCGGGTCAGCGGATCCCAATTGGCCAGGATGGTGCCGGCCTTGACGGCCTGGTCGGCGGTCACCGTCAACACCGCGCCATAAGGCACCTTGTGGCGCTCGCGCTCGCGGCCGTGTTCGTCGTGGATGACGATCTCGCCCGAACGCGCGATGACGACCAGTTCCCTCTTGTTGTTGGTGACATAGCGCATGGTCGCGTTGAAACCGATTGTGCCGTTGGACTTGGCTTCGACGCTGGACGCGATCGCGGCACGCGAGGCCGCACCGCCGATGTGGAAGGTCCGCATCGTGAGCTGGGTTCCGGGTTCGCCAATGGATTGCGCTGCGATCACACCGACCGCCTCGCCGCCGTTGATCAGGCCGCCCCGGCCCAGGTCGCGGCCGTAACACTTGGCGCAGATGCCGAAACGGGTCTCGCAGGTCAGCGCGGTGCGCACCTTGACCTCATCGACACCTACGTTTTCGAGTTCGTCGATGACGTCTTCATCGAGCATGCCGCCGGCCGGCACCAGCACCGCACGGTTTTCCGGATGCAGGACATCTTCGGCCGCGACACGGCCCAGGATGCGATCGCGCAACGATTCGATCACCTCGCCACCTTCGACGATGGCACGCATGAAGGCGCCGTCCTGCGTGCCGCAGTCCTGCTCGGTCACGACCAGATCCTGCGTCACATCCACCAGACGACGGGTCAGGTAACCCGAGTTGGCGGTCTTGAGCGCGGTGTCGGCCAGGCCTTTTCGCGCGCCGTGGGTCGAGATGAAGTACTGCAACACGTTCAGGCCTTCTCGGAAGTTGGCCGTGATCGGGGTCTCGATGATCGAGCCGTCCGGCTTGGCCATCAGGCCCCGCATGCCGGCCAGCTGACGAATCTGGGCCGCGGAACCGCGGGCACCGGAGTCGGCCATCATGTAGATCGAATTGAACGATTCCTGATCGACTTCGTTGCCATGGCGGTCGATGGTCTTTTCCTTGGCCAGCTGGGCCATCATGACCTTGGAGACTTCGTCGCCGGCCTTGCCCCAGATGTCGACCACCTTGTTGTAGCGTTCGCCGGAGGTCACCAGGCCGGACGAGTACTGCTGACCGATCTCCTTGACCTCCTTCTCGGCGCGCTCGATGATGGCGTGCTTCTCTTTTGGCACCAGCATGTCGTCGATGCAGATCGAGATGCCGGCCCTGGTGGCCAGACGGAACCCGTACTGCAACAACCTGTCGGCAAAGATGACGGTCTCCTTGAGACCGCATTTGCGGAACGACACGTTGATGAGCTTGGAGATTTCCTTCTTCTTCAGAGCCTTGTTGATGTTCGCGAACGGCAGCCCCTTGGGCAGAATCTCCGACAGCAAGGCACGGCCGGCAGTGGTTTCCCACAGCTTGGTCGATGGCATCAGCTCGCCGGTTTCCTTGTCCTTGGTGTATTCCGTCAGCCGCACATTGATGCGCGACGTCAGTTCGACCTCGCCGGCATCGAATGCGCGCTGCACTTCGCCGGTATCGGAGAAGATCAAGCCCTCGCCCTTGCCGTTGATGCGTTCGCGGGTGGTGTAGTACAAGCCCAGCACCACGTCCTGCGATGGAACGATCGACGGCTCGCCGTTGGCGGGGAACAGCACGTTGTTGGATGCCAGCATCAGCGTGCGGCATTCCATCTGTGCCTCCACCGACAACGGCACGTGCACCGCCATCTGGTCGCCGTCGAAGTCGGCGTTGAAAGCGGCGCACACCAGCGGGTGCAGCTGGATCGCCTTGCCTTCGATCAGGATCGGCTCGAACGCCTGAATGCCCAGGCGGTGCAGCGTAGGCGCACGGTTGAGCATCACCGGATGTTCCTTGATGACCTCTTCCAGGATGTCCCAGACCACCGGCGTGCCGGATTCGACTTCCTTCTTCGCTGCCTTGATCGTGGTGGCGATACCCATCGCCTCCAGGCGCGAGAAGATGAAGGGCTTGAACAGCTCGAGCGCCATCAGCTTGGGCAGTCCGCACTGGTGCACTTTGAGCGTCGGGCCCACCACGATGACTGAACGGCCGGAGTAGTCGACACGTTTGCCCAGCAGGTTCTGGCGGAAACGACCGCTCTTGCCTTTGATCATGTCGGCCAGCGACTTGAGTGCACGCTTGTTGGCGCCGGTCATGGCCTTTCCGCGCCGACCGTT
>JBBRVD010000154.1:0-9291 GCA_038247175.1 Burkholderiales bacterium
AAGGCATTGACGCCGGTGACACGGGTTATATCGACAACTTCGCGCCGATCGTGGCCGACGCGGAAGCCGGCTTTGGCGGTGTACTCAACGCGTTCGAGCTGATGAAGGCCATGGTCAAGGCTGGCGCTGCCGGTGTGCACTGGGAAGACCAGCTCGCGTCGGTCAAGAAGTGCGGCCACATGGGTGGCAAGGTGCTGGTTCCCACCGCCGAGGCCTGCCAGAAGCTGATCGCCGCGCGCATGGCCGCGGATGTCTGTGGGGTGCCTGCGCTCGTGATCGCCCGTACCGATGCAGAAGCCGCCGATCTGCTGACCAGCGACTACGACGAGAACGACAAGCCCTTCATCACCGGCGAGCGCACCGCGGAGGGTTTTTACAAGACCCGCAAGGGCATCGACCAGGCGATCTCGCGCGCCATCGCCTATGCGCGTTACGCCGACCTGGTGTGGTGCGAGACCGGTACGCCGGACCTGGCGTTTGCGAAGCGGTTCGCCGACGCCGTGCACAAGGTGCACCCGGGCAAGATGCTGGCCTACAACTGCTCGCCCTCGTTCAACTGGAAGAAGAACCTGGACGACGCGACCATTGCCAAGTTCCAGCGCGAGCTTGGTGCCATGGGCTACAAGTACCAGTTCATCACCCTGGCCGGCATCCACTCCATGTGGTACAACATGTTCGACTTGGCGCAGGATTACGTCAAACGCGGCATGTCAGCCTATGTGGAGAAGGTGCAGGAGCCCGAATTCGGCGCACGCGAGCGTGGCTACACCTTCGTGTCGCACCAGCAGGAGGTGGGTACCGGTTACTTCGACGAAGTCACCACGGTGATACAGGGTGGCAAGTCCAGCGTCACCGCGCTGACCGGCTCGACCGAGGAAGAGCAGTTCCACTGAAGGGGGTCGGCACCCACTGGCCCTGGGTTACACTCAGGCCATCTACAACCCGGACGTAAGAGCGAGAAAGGCATTGTTGGTTATGACACCGCGAACTACCACCGCCGGTCATTCATAGCTCACGGGGCCTTGTCCGCGCGCCCTGTGCGCACGGCTTTTGTTCTATTCCCATCCCCCAAGAAAGCGCGGCACGTTCCGCGCTTTTTTGTTGCGCACAGCACCCTGACCGAACCATGATCAACATCACATTGCCTGACGGCTCCCAGCGAGAGTTTCCCGGCCCGGTGACGGTCGCCGAGGTGGCCGCGTCCATCGGCTCCGGCCTGGCCAAGGCTGCATTGGCCGGCAAGGTCGACGGCAAGATCGTCGATACCAGCCACCGCATCGATGCGGACAGCGCCTTGTCCATCGTCACTGCCAAGGATAGCGACGGCCTGGAGGTGATCCGCCACTCCACGGCGCACCTGCTGGCCTATGCGGTCAAGGAGCTGTTTCCCGAGGCCCAGGTCACGATCGGCCCGGTGATTGAAAACGGCTTCTTCTACGACTTTGCGTACAAGCGACCGTTCGGCCCGGACGACCTGGTGGCCTTGGAAAAGAAGATGGCCGAACTCGCGGCCAAGGACGAGCCGGTCACGCGCCGCGTGTTGCCGCGCGACGAGGCCGTGGCCTATTTCAAGGGCCTGGGTGAGCACTACAAGGCCGAAATCATCGCCAGCATCCCGTCGGGCGAGGACGTGTCGCTGTACCGCGAAGGCGCCTTCGAAGACCTGTGCCGAGGCCCGCACGTGCCCAGCACCGGCAAGCTGAAGCACTTCAAGCTGATGAAGCTCGCCGGCGCCTACTGGCGCGGTGACCACCGCAACGAGATGCTGCAACGGGTTTACGGCACGGCCTGGGCCAGCAAGGAAGACCTGCAGCAATACCTGACCATGCTGGAGGAAGCCGAGAAGCGCGACCACCGCAAGCTCGGGCGCGAACTTGACCTTTTCCACATGGAGGAGACGGCTCCCGGCCTGGTGTTCTGGCATCCCAAGGGCTGGACGATCTGGCAGCAGGTCGAGCAATACATGCGAGTGGTATACCGCGACAACGGCTACCAGGAAGTCAAGGGCCCGCAGATCCTGGACAAGAGCCTGTGGGAGAAGACCGGGCATTGGGACAACTACCGCGAGAACATGTTCACGACCGAGTCGGAGAAGCGTGAATATGCGCTCAAGCCGATGAACTGCCCCGGCCATGTCTTGATCTTCAAGCAGGGCATCAAGAGTTATCGCGACCTGCCGCTGCGGTATGGCGAGTTCGGCCAGTGCCACCGTAACGAACCCAGTGGTGCCTTGCACGGCATCATGCGGGTGCGCGGCTTCACGCAGGACGACGGCCATATCTTCTGCACCGAGAACCAGATCCTCGACGAATGTGTCGCCTACACGCAACTGCTGCAGAAGGTTTACCGCGACTTCGGTTTCAACGAGATCATCTACAAGGTGGCGACCCGGCCGGACAACCGGGTTGGCGCCGACGAACTCTGGGACAAGGCCGAGTTCGCGGTGATGGAGGCGCTGCGCCTCTCTGGCTGCGCGTTCATCGTGTCCCCCGGCGAGGGCGCGTTCTACGGGCCGAAGATCGAATACACGCTCAAGGACGCCATCGGCCGCCAGTGGCAATGCGGCACGATGCAGGTGGACTTCAATACTGCCGAGCGCCTGGGTGGCGAATACGTGACCGAGGCGGGTAGCCGTGAACACCCGGTGATGCTGCACCGGGCCATCGTTGGCAGCCTGGAGCGCTTCATCGGTATCCTGATCGAGGAAAGTGCCGGGGCTTTGCCGACCTGGCTTGCGCCGGTGCAGGTGTCGGTGCTCAATATCACCGATGCGCAGGCCGATTACGCACGTGATGTGGTCAAAACGCTGCAAAACCAGGGGGTCAGGGCCCAGATGGACCTCCGTAACGAAAAGATCACGTATAAAATACGCGAGCATTCATTGCAAAAGCTGCCCTATATTCTTGTCGTGGGCGACAAGGAGAAGGCGGCTGGCGCCGTTGCAGTGCGAGCCCGGGGCAATATTGACCTCGGCGTGATGTCCCAGCAAGCGTTCCTGCAAAAGATCGCCGCCGACATCGCCCGCTGATCTGCCGTGGGTTACCACGTCAGACCTCAGTGCTGCTCGCGGTGCGCCGGCTGTGGCTGCCCTCGGGCGGCAAATCATTGAAAAGGAATGAACCATCGCTACTGAATATCGTGACCGTCGTCACCGCGAAGAACGCAAACACCGCCTGAACCGGGAGATCATGTCCCCGGAAGTCCGACTCTCTGGCCCCGAGAACGAACCCCTTGGTGTCGTCAGCCTCATGGACGCGCTCCGTATGGCTGGGGAACACGACGTTGACCTGGTCGAAATTTCCCCTACGGCGAATCCGCCAGTCTGTCGATTGATGGACTACGGGAAGTTCAAGTACCAGGAACAGAAGAAGGCGGCGGAGGCGAAAGCCAAGCAGACGGTCATCGAGATCAAGGAGATCAAATTTCGTCCCGGTACGGACGACGGCGACTACAACATCAAGATGCGCAACATCAAGCGTTTCCTCGCTGATGGCGACAAGTGCAAGATTACGCTGCGTTACCGCGGCCGCGAGATCACGCACCAGGAAATCGGCATGGCTTTGCTCAACCGCATTCGTGCCGAATTGGGTGACACCATCATCGTGGAGCAGTTCCCGAAGTTGGAAGGGCGCCAGATGATCATGATGATCGCGCCGGGCAAGAAGAAACCTGCTGCATCCAAGGCTGACGCCCCGGCAACGGCGACGTCGTAAGCAGGTACCAGAGATTGCGACCGACCGGTTTGGTCACCGGTCGGTTGTCAAGCAGGCGAGTTAGAAACTCGCCACACAAAGTGGTGAATTTGAAACTCGCCACACAAAGTGGCTCGGGGCCAACAAGGCTGCAAAATGTTTGCAGACGCCTCACGAGCACAAGCGAAAAGGAGCATTTCAATGCCCAAGATGAAGACCAAGAGCAGCGCGAAAAAGCGTTTCCGCGTTCGTCCCGGTGGCACCGTCAAGCGCGGTCAAGCCTTCAAACGTCACATCCTGACCAAGAAGACCACCAAGAACAAGCGTCAGTTGCGTGGTGCAACCGCTGTGCACGAGACCAACATGGGTCACGTGGCGCAGATGTTGCCCGGCTTCGGTATCTGATTCACGACGAACAAGGAGTAACACATGCCTCGCGTCAAACGTGGTGTAACGGCTCGCGCCCGCCACAAGAAAGTACTCGCCCTCGCCAAGGGGTTCCGCGGCCGCCGCGGCAACGTTTATCGCGTTGCCAAGGAAGCGGTGATGAAGGCAGGCCAGTACGCCTACCGTGATCGCCGTACCAAGAAGCGGGTCTTCCGCCAGTTGTGGATCGCCCGTATCAACGCCGCAGCGCGTTCGTGCGGCCTGACCTACAGCCAGTTCGCCAACGGCTTGAAGAAAGCCGGTATCGAGATCGACCGCAAGGTCTTGTCCGATATCGCGGTGCACGACATGCCGGCGTTTGCCGGTATCGTGGAGCAAGTGAAGGCCAAGCTGGCGGCTTGACCGGCAGGAGCAGGCTGCGGGGGTGCCACTGGCCTCCCTCAGCTGAACCCAGGATACGGGGGCTAGAGCTTTGACCAGCGCTAGCCCCTGTTCTTTTTTGTGAAATCCCTCCTCCCTACCATGACCGCATTGAACGCCACTGTTGACGCCGCCGTTGCCGCATTCGCCCTGGCGAAAGCGCCTGCCGAACTCGAGAACGCCAAGGCGCAGTTCCTGGGCAAGACGGGCCGCATCACCGAACTGATGAAGGGTCTGGCCGCGTTGCCAGTCGACGAGAAGAAAGCGCAGGGCGCACGGATCAACCAGGCCAAGCAGGCTATCGAGGCCGCCTTGCAGGCCCGGCGCGACGCGCTGGCCGAGGCCGAGTTGCAGCAGCAGTTGCAGGCCGAGGCGCTCGACGTCAGCCTGCCAGGGCGCCAACGCGCCGGCAGCGGTGGTCTGCATCCGATCGCGATGACGATGGAGCGCATCGAAGCCATCTTCGGCTCCATGGGCTTCGACGTGGCCGACGGCCCCGAGATCGAGACTGACTGGTACAGCTTCACCGCGCTGAACAACCCCGAGAACCATCCGGCGCGCTCGATGCAGGACACTTTCTATGTCGACATGCAGGATGCCGAGGGCCGCTGGCTCAACCTGCGCCCGCACACCTCGCCGATGCAGATCCGTTACGCGCAGGCCCACGCCGCCAAGTACGCCGAGCGGATGGCACGCGGCGAGCCGATGCCCGACATTCGCGTCATCGCGCCGGGCCGCACCTACCGTGTCGACAGTGACGCCACCCACTCGCCCATGTTCCACCAGGTCGAAGGCCTGTGGGTCGGCGAGAACGTCAGCTTCAAGGACCTCAAGGCCGTCTACCTGGATTTCATCCAGGCGTTTTTCGAGACGCGCGACCTGCAGATCCGATTCCGGCCCAGCTATTTCCCGTTCACCGAACCCAGCGCCGAGATCGACATCCGCTTCGGCAGCGGCCCGCTCAAGGACCGCTGGCTCGAGGTGTCCGGTTCCGGGCAGGTGCATCCGCAGGTGATCCGCAACATGGGTCTGGACCCAGAGCGTTACATCGGTTTTGCATTCGGCTCTGGCATTGATCGTCTGACGATGTTGCGTTATGGCGTAGACGACCTGCGCCTGTTCTTCGACGGCGACCTGCGATTCCTGTCGCAATTCCAGCAAGCCTGACTGAACCTGAACCTGAACCCGATCTCGAGCCCGATCCATGCAATTTCCCGAATCCTGGCTGCGGACCTTCTGCAACCCCTCCCTGAGCACCCGCCAACTGGCCGACACCCTGACCATGGCCGGCCTGGAAATCGAAGACGTGCAGCCCGTGGCGCCTCCATTCAGCCAGATCGTCGTGGGCGAGATCAAGGAGGCGGCTCAACATCCGAATGCCGACCGGCTGCGCGTGTGCAAGGTCGACGTGGGGCAGGGCGAGTTGCTCGACATCGTCTGCGGCGCGCCCAATGCGCGCGTGGGTATCAAGGTGCCGTGCGCGCTGGTGGGCGCCGAGCTGCCGCCGGGCCCCGACGGCCAGCCCTTCCTGATCAAGGTTGGCAAGCTGCGCGGTATCGAGAGCCGCGGCATGTTGTGCTCGGCCAAGGAGTTGCAACTCTCCGATGACCACGGCGGCCTGCTCGAACTCGACCCGACAGCCGAGCTCGGGCAGAACGTGCGCGAGACCCTCAGGCTCGATGACAGCCTGATGACCGTCAAGCTCACGCCCAACCTGGCGCATTGCCTGAGCGTGTTCGGTGTGGCGCGCGAAGTGGCCGCGCTCACCGGGGCGCCGCTATTGAACCCCGCCATTGCGGCCGTGCTCCCTGGCTGCGATGACAAGCTGCCGGTGCATATCAGCGCGCCCGACCTGTGCGGCCGTTTCACCGGCCGCATCGTTCGCAACGTCAATACCCTGGCTGCGACGCCGACCTGGATGGTCGAGCGTCTGGCCCGCTGCGGTCAGCGCAGCGTCAACGCGCTGGTCGACATCTCGAACTACGTCATGTTCGAGTTCGGCCGGCCCTCGCACATCTTCGATCTGGACAAGATCCACGGCGGTCTGGACGTGCGCTGGGGCAAGACCGGCGAACAACTCAAGCTGCTCAACGGCAGCACCGTCAGCGTCGACGAGGAAGTGGGCGTGATCGCCGACGAGCGCGAGGTCGAGTCGCTGGCCGGCATCATGGGTGGCGACGCCACCGCCGTATCGGACGACACGCGCCATGTGTACGTCGAGGCTGCTTTCTGGTGGCCGCAGGCCGTGGCCGGCCGTTCGCGCCGCTACAACTTCTCGACTGACGCCGGCCATCGTTTCGAGCGCGGTGTCGATCCAAGCCTGACCGTCGAACATGTCGAGCGGATTACGCAACTGATCATCGACATCTGTGGCACCGGCGATACCGTCTGCGGCCCGATCGACGACCAGCAGATCAATCTGCCGACGCCCAAGCCGGTGGTGATGCGGGTGGCGCGTGCGGCCAAGGTCATCGGCATGCCGCTTTCGCTGGCGCAATGCGCCGACGCGTTGTCGCGCTTGGGCTTGGCGCCGGCCAGTGACGCCGCGCAGGGCACGCTCACCGTAGCGCCGCCACCCTACCGCTTCGACCTGCAGATCGAGGAAGACCTGATCGAGGAAGTGGCGCGAATGGTTGGATTCGATGCCTTGCCGACCACGCCGCCACAAGGGCCGATCACGGCCCATATCCGGCCCGAGTCGCTGCGCAGCGCGTTCTCCGTGCGCCGCCAGCTGGCCGGCCTGGGTTACCAGGAAACCATCAACTACAGCTTCGTCGAAGCGCGCTGGGAGCGTGAGCTGGCCGGTAACGATAACCCGGTCAAGCTGCTCAACCCGATCGCCAGCCAGATGAGCGTGATGCGCTCGTCACTGCTCGGCTCGCTTTTGCAGGTACTCAAGTTCAACCAGGACCGCCGGTCTGCGCGGGTGCGGGTGTTTGAACTGGGCCGCGTCTTCCTGCGCGACGCATCGGTGCAGGATGGCAACCGCGCCGTGGCCGGCCTGCACCAGCCGATGCGGCTGGCGGCGTTGGCGGCGGGCAGCGCCGATCCGCTCCAGTGGTCCGGTAACGATCGTGCTATGGACTTCTTCGATGCCAAGGGCGATGTCGAGGCCCTGCTTGCACCCCGCCGTGTCACCTTCGTGGCCGGACAACATCCCGCCATGCACCCGGGCCGCTGCGCCCGGGTCGAGCTGGATGGCAAGTCCATCGGCTCCATTGGCGAGCTGCATCCGCGTTGGCGTCAGGCCTATGACCTCGCCCATGCGCCGGTCATGTTCGAACTGGACCTGGATTCAGTGCTTGAGCGCCCGATCCCGGTGTTCCGCCCGGTGGCCAAGCACCAGCCGGTTGAGCGCGACATCGCGGTGCTGGTATCCGAACAGGTCAGCCATGCGGCCCTGATGGCCTCGGTGCATGCGGCGCCCACCAAAGGCCTGTTGCGCAATGCGACCCTGTTTGACATCTACCGACCGAAGGCTCAGCCGCCAGCGGGTGACACTGGAGCTGTTGTTGTTCCTGCGCAGCCAGCGGAAAAAAGCCTGGCGGTTCGCTTGACGCTCAATAACGACGCCGCTACCCTGACCGATCAGGAGATTGAGCAGGCCGTGAAATCGGTGCTGGGCCAATTGACCACCGACCTGGGGGCGCGGCAACGCGCTTGAAAGCAACGACTCGCGGTGCGCGCGGCCTGCCGAGCAACAAGAGGAGAGAGATGGAACTCGCGATTGAAAGCCTGGAAACACCGGCACTGACCAAGGCGCAGCTGGCCGAGTTGCTGTTCGAGCAGATCGGACTCAACAAGCGCGAATCCAAGGACATGATCGACGCCTTCTTCGATCTGATCTCGACCAGCCTGGTCGAGGGGTCGGATGTCAAGATCTCCGGTTTTGGCAATTTCCAGATCCGCACCAAGGCGCCCCGCCCCGGGCGCAACCCGCGCACTGGCGAGGCGATCCCGATCCGCGCCCGCAGGGTCGTCACCTTCCATGCCAGCCACAAGCTCAAGGAGCAGATCCAGGACGCGGGACAACCCCAGCCCGTGATGATCGGTGATGACGACAACGACTCTGACATTGACGCGGGCGAGGTGCATATCGCACGATAAGCGACACCGCAAGTGATTTTTCTGCAGCGGGTCGCAGCTAGTGCTATGCATCCCTCACGTCTTAGAGTAACCTCGAAGCTTTCACGCCTACAGCTTTGATTTCAATGGAGAAAAATCTCCCTTCGATTCCTGCCAAACGTTATTTCACCATCGGGGAGGTGGGGGATCTGTGCGGCGTAAAACCGCACGTGCTGCGTTACTGGGAGCAGGAGTTCACGCAGCTGCGCCCCATGAAGCGGCGTGGTAACCGGCGTTATTACCAGCACCACGAGGTACTGATGATCCGTCGCATCCGCGACCTGCTGTACGACCAGGGTTTCACGATCAGCGGTGCGCGCAACAAGATGCAGGAGGTCTTGCAAAACGAACGCGACCGGCGCAAGAACGGCGAAGTGCTGCTCGACGGCGTCGAGGTGATCGAAACCGGCGACTCCGAACTCGACGACTTCACCGAAAGTGAACTCGAAGCGGAACACACGATGCCCGCATCCGGCCATTTGCTGATGGTACGCCGCGAACTATCGGAAATACGCGAACTGCTGACCACCACGTACTGATTCGCGACCCAGGGGCGGTTGGTGCAGCGCTATAATCGCCGACTTCGGTGTGTGGCGCAGCCTGGTAGCGCACTTGCATGGGGTGCAAGGGGTCGAAGGTTCGAATCCTTTCACACCGACCAATAGGC
>JBBRVD010000155.1:0-9032 GCA_038247175.1 Burkholderiales bacterium
CGCGTGACCAGTCCATCCACGGCGGGTTGCGTCGGCAGGCGCGACGGCGACAGAAAACCGTCCTCGCCCGCCGCGCGCACCGTCTCCAGCACGTCGGCGACGAGGATACGACCTGGGTCGCGAGCCGGCAGGTAGGTGCACGGCTCCTCGGCCGAAGCCACGACCATGCCTTTGCGCTCGAGCGCGTCGAGCACCACCGTCAGCACATGTCCAGGCACCTGCAGTTGCTGGGCGAAGGTCCGCTGTGACGGGGCGGTATCGCCGTGGATAAAGCGCCGGGCCACCAGTTCCATCGCCGACAAGGCCAGCCGCTCGCGCATGCGGTTGCTCAGCCGGGGCTCGCCACCCCGTAGATACAGGTATTCGGGGTGCTGGACGTAGAACGCCACGCTGGCGCCGAACAGCAGCACCAGCCAGCTCAGGTACAGCCAGATCATGAACAGGATCACGATCGCGAAGCTGGCGTAGATCGCCGCATAGTTGTTCGAGCTGGCGATGAACACGGCGAACAGCCAGCCTGCGGTCTGCCAGGCGATCCCGCCGACCACACCGCCCACCAGGGCCGGCCACAAGCGCACGCGGGCGTTGGGTATGAACCGGTACACGAAGGTGAAGGCCGCGATGATCAGCAGGTAGGGCAACAGGCGGCTGATTGCCTGGACCAGCTGATCCAGTACGTCGACCGCCATCAGGCCACGCACCATCTCGATGTCCATCACCGCCGCGGTGACGCCAAGCGCCGAGAACACCAGAAGCGGGCCGACCATCAGCACCGTCAGGTAGCGGGTGAAACGCTCGCCCAGCGGACGCGGGCGAGGTGCGTGCCAGATGTAGTTCAGCGACTCCTCGATCTTCTGGATCAGCGAGATCGACGTGTACAGCAACAGCACCAGGCCGACTGCGCCAAGCACGCCGACATTCATGTTTTCGATGAAGCCGGTGATACGCAGCGCGATGTCGTTGCCCTGCTCGCCCAGCGGCTCGAGCAGGTTCAGCAGCATCGGGCGGATCTGGTTCGTGACGCCGAAGGCCTTGAGCACTGAAAAACTCAGCGCCAGCAGCGGCACGATCGACAACAGCGTCGTGTACACCAGGCTCATCGCGCGCAGCGTGAGCTGCCCGAACGCCAGGTCCCGGCCCAGGATCAGGATCATGCGCAGCAGTCGCAACGGGCCAGCGCGCACGCCGCCACCTCCGGCCGGCGCCCAGACCAGCGCCTCGATCCGGTCCATCACAGTGCCAGCGGGTGGTTGCATCTTTTCAACAGGTCGATTTCCCGCTGCAACGGTACCACGCCCCGCGTGTCCCGTAAGCCCTTGTGCGGCTGTGTCCCGTCAGGGCGCGTGCACGGGGCACGCTGACGTCATCATGTGCCCTCCCTCGGCGCATGTGGGAGCGCGATGCCGTAATGCTGATACAGCTGCAACTCATAACGTTTGTCGATTCCCTGCGGGCCCGGGTAATCCGGCGCGGTGCGCAATGTATCGCGCTCCATGTCGATGGCGATCTCCCGGTCCGACCAGCGGATGGCCTGCACCCAGCTCGGCGCCAGCAAAACCTTGCGACCGGGCAGCCATTTGCGGGTGTCGACCAACAGGTACCGGATGCACCAGTCCTCCTGATGGATGACGAAATCGACGACTTCGCCGATCTCGCCGTCACTGGCCTGCATGCCGTAGCCGCGCACTTCGCCGGAGGAACGCAGATGCGGATCGGGTGGTTCACGAACCGGCTCGCGCGGCACCGGCGGTGGCGCGGTATTGGAACCCATCGAACCCAGCGCGCCGAAGGTACCACCGACCCAGTACGGCGTCCAGCCGTAGTGGAGGTGCAACTGGGTTTCATGGTGACGCGACACCGTCTGTTCGGAATCGATGAGCGGACTGTTCTCGACCTGTTCGCGCGTCAGATCGACCGCAATGCACTGCCGCGCGGCATCGAGCCCCCGCACCACGGCGGGCGAGAGCAAGACCTCGCGCCCCAGCAACCAGCCACCCGTGCGCACCACCAGGTAACGCACCGACCATCGATCGTCGTCGAACCAGACGTCGGTGATCGTGCCGATCTCGCCATCGCGCGCCAGAAGCGCGTAACCCTTGAGCGTCTCGAGTTCGTGCCATTGCTGCATAACAAGTCTCCCTTATCTCTTCAGGTGCCATCGGCTTCATGACAAAAGACCGATAGAAACGACCGAGTCTGCAGATTGTGCCGTGGCTTGGCTGTAGGACAAGGGAGCATCTGCCCGTCGGCATGGCTTGGCAATCGGTCGCCGACCGGAACTTCGGCCGCTGCGCGCCGTCGCACAAGGCCACGCGACGCACAATGGCGGCGCCAATGCATGAGGAGACCCTGCCGCATGACACCCATACCCACCTCCACACCGATTCCGCCCGCGCCCAATGAGCGCAAGCCTTCGTCGGCTCCGCCGGAAGTCCACGATCCGCAGCCGCAGGCGCCGCCGGTGTCCGACCCGCCGCCCACTCCCGGCGAGCCGGTGCCGATAGGGGAGCCGCCAGCCGGGCGCTGAGCTATAACGGCCAGGTGTGAATGCAGCCTCCCTGCTGCCGGCACCGGACACGGAAGCGACAATGGCGATGGTGCGCTGGCGCACAGTCGCGCACGGAAATCGGGCGCAGACTGTCGACTTCATCGCCCTGGCGCGATGCCATTGGAGTCACGACTTGCCCCAACACGACAACCTGCTCGTCGCCGCTCTGCCGCGCGCCGACCGCAACCGCCTGCTGGACCAATGCGAATCCGTCAACCTGCTGCTCTCGCAGGTGCTGTGCGAACCCGGCGAACCCACGCGCCATGTCTATTTCCCCACCGACAGCTTCATCTCGCTGATCGCACAGATCGACGGGACCCATGGCCTGGAGGTAGGCATGGCGGGGTGCGAAGGCATGCTCGGCGTGCAGCTTGCGCTGGGCCTGGTGCGTGAGCCGCTCAAGGCGCTGGTGCAGGGCGCGGGTGCCGCATGGCGCATTGCCGCGTTACCCTTCGTCGCCGAGCTTGAGCGCAGTGCGGCATTACGACAGGTGCTGCAGAAATACCTGTATGTCTTGATGGCGCAACGTGCCGCTTCCTCGGCCTGCCTGCGTTTTCACGAGATCAGCCCGCGCCTGGCGCGTTGGCTTCTGATGAGCCAGGACCGGGCGCATGTCGATCGCTTTGCGATGACGCAGGAGTTCCTGGCCGCGATGCTCGGCGTACGCCGGGTCGGCGTCACGGCCGCCGCTGGCGACTTGCTGCGGCGTGGCCTGATCACCTACCACCGCGGCGAACTCACGGTGCTGGACCGTGTCGGGTTGGAGACAGCCGCCTGCGGTTGTTATGCCGCCGATCTGGAGATCTACCGACGCGCAATGAAGCCCGGCGCTGAAGCCGCGTTGCGGCTTCAGACCAGCGACTGAATCTCGATCGAACGCGACAATTGACGCCTATCGGGCTGCCTGGTGGCGCAGGTTCCAGGCCGGACCACCGCGGTCGCGGGCGCTGCGGGGCGCATACGCCCTGGGCGCATTGCTTAAATTTTTACCACCGACCGTCGTCTGTTCGGTACCGAACAGACGACCCAGGCGCGCTCGGCATATTCTCAATTTCGTATTGCGTGCGCGCCGTCCTATCGCACAATCAAGGTGAGATCAGCATCGGGAATGCCCATGACAAACAGCCACGACCCCAAGGCCAACCGCCTTTTGGCCGCCCTACCTCAAGCCGAATGGCAACGCTGGCTACCCCATCTCGAGCCAGTGGAAATGTCACTGGGCAGCGTGTTGCACGAATCGGGCGAGGCCATGACGCATGTTTACTTTCCGACCAGCTCCATCGTCTCGCTCCTGTACGTGATGGAGGATGGTGCCTCGGCCGAGATCGCGGTCGTCGGCAAGGAAGGTATCGTCGGCGTGTCGCTGTTCATGGGCGGTGAATCGACCCCCAGCCGTGCCGTCGTGCAAAGCGCTGGGCGCGGGTTTCGGATGCGCGCGCAGGCGCTCAAGGGCGAGTTCAACGGTTCCAGTCCGGTACTGCACCTGCTGTTGCGCTATACACAGGCCCTGATCACGCAGATGTCGCAGACCGCCGTGTGCAACCGGCACCACTCGCTGGACCAGCAGTTGTGCCGCTGGTTGCTGCTGAGCCTGGACCGCCTGAACAGCACCGAACTGGTCATGACGCAGGAGCTGATCGCCAATATGCTGGGCGTGCGCCGCGAAGGCGTCACCGAAGCAGCACTGAAGCTTCAAAAGGCGGGGCTGATCCGTTATGCCCGCGGCCACATCACCGTGCTCGATCGCACGGCTCTCGAGGCGCGCAGCTGCGAGTGTTACGCCGTGGTGAAGACGGAATACGACCGGCTGCTGCCGTTGCAATCGATGTACAACGTCGCTACGGCGGCGCCGCTTGTCCGCCCGTCGGCAGGGCACGATCGACCCAATCGCTGAAAGGGCCCAGATCGGGCAATGAAGTCAAGCTGTCATGCGACGCTGGCTGCCGGTCCAATTGGACCTGTTCCAGGGCCTCACCCAGATCGGCACGCGACTGTTCAAGCAAGGCATTTGAAATGCGCAACGCGCTTTGGGTGACCCGATGTTGCTGGCGTTCATCGACCAGCATGTCATGCAGCTTGTGCAGCGCGTCCACGCAATCGGCAATGGCCGCCTGCGCAGCCAGATTCGTGTGGCGCTGCGACAACCGGTCGCTCCCGTTCAGCAGCGTCCCGGAGATCTTACCAAGCCTCTGCTCGACCGCGTGTAACAGCAGGTCCCAGTCAATCGTACTCACACTGGGACCCGCAGCGTGAGGCTCTGTTATCACGACCTGCGCGATTTCGGGGCATGTGCTGTAGGGCTGCAACAGGATCTGCTCCTTCTTGCAGGCCGAATGAACGGGATAGGTCATGACGCACTCTCATCGTGTTGGATGGAAAGACGCCATCACCCCTCTCGCGGGGCCAGGATGGCCGGTGACGTCGGTACGCAACGCCTCCGGGCTCAGTATGTGCCAACGGTCCAACGTGAGTCTGTACGCCAGCACACACAAGGGCCGCAGATTATTCGATCTGCGGCCGGAGGCCTTCGCCGGCTCTCGAGTTGTGCAACCAATAGAAAGCTGCTGCAGCCGGCAAAGCAGGGGTGGTCAGATGCGCCCCATCAGCATCAGCACGATGACGACGAGAAGCACCAGCCCTATGGCACCGCTGGGCCCGTAGCCCCAACTCCTGCTGTGGCCCCAGGTCGGAACGACTCCGACCAGCATCAGGACCAACACGATCAACAAAATGGTTCCGATTCCCATGACATTCTCCTTAAAGTACATAAATCAAGCTTGGCGCCGGCATTTCAGCCGACGGGTTTGGTGTGGTCTGTCCATCCGGTGTGGAGATTAAGGCCGATATGCGCGCCCGTCTGTTCGCCGGCGCACACAACGGCTTCGGCGAGCCACAGGCGGGCAGCCCCGGCCCGGACACCCCCATGACCGTTACCGCAAGCGGGGCCGAAGGCGCGTCGTAGGGCGGCGCTTCGGTACCATACCGCAGCGACGGCCGGGCGAAGCAGCGCTTCACCTGTTTTTCGTCGCGCGGCCGCTCAGTGTGTTGGTTGCCCTGTGGGGATCATGCACCCCTTGGCGCGTGCAAGGCATGATGGGATGGTTCGGTGTCGTGACGTTGCCGATCCTGCTGCACGGCATCAGCGTCAAGCCGCTGATGGGGTGTTCTGGCGGCGCGGCTGACCTTGCCACTTCCGGAGTCGTTGGGCGGCACGCTCTCAGTGCGCTGACGCACAGACATGCGCCGGGTCCCTGCATAAACTGCAGCCGTTATCGCAGCACCGTCGGTGCTGCGCACGATGCTGGAGGGAGTGCAACATGCGTGACATTTCAAAGGGCCACGGACCGTTGGCGTACCGCCCGGTGGTCGGCATCGACTGCCCGAGTTGCCGGGGCACGCTGGTGCGTGAACACCGCCGCTTCGTGGACCGCCTGCACAGCCTGATCTCGCCGGTCAAGCGTTACCGGTGCGATAACTTCGCGTGCCAGTGGGTCGGCAACATCGCCGACGCCAATAACGGAGCAGCTGGCTACGGCAAGGGGGTTGGAGGCGACGAGACCAAGCAAGCTGGCAGCGTACCGGTCTCATTCGTCGTGCACATGATTCTGGTTGCCGCCGCAGTAGTGTTCATCATGGTCTACAGCAGCATGGAATCGGCGTCATGGATCGGAGAGCGGCTGCAGTCGATCGCGTCATCCTTGTAAGAGTGTGTCTCATTGCGGCGCGCGGGGTCCCATGCTGGGTCACGCGCGCAAGATCATCCGGCGAAGTCTCGGTTTCCACCCTGCTGCGTGATCCGCCCGGTAACCAGCACATGTTGCCCCTGCAACACCGGGGCGCCCCAGGCCTGTGCAATGACGATACCGTCGACGCCAGCGCGTACCGGCCAAGGATCGAGGTCGAAACGATCGAAGTCATGCAGCGAGGCGACAGTATCGCCCTGCCGGACCCGGGCGCCACAATCCTGTAGCGGCTCGTAGTGGCCGGCAAACGGCGCCACGGTGAAGCAGGCGCGATCGATCATTTCGGCATGCACCTGGGTGCCATCGGCGTGATGGCCCATCGGAGCGATGTCGCCCCGCAACTGCCCGTGGTGGATCGCAGCGGCGCGCACGCCATGGCAGCCATAACGCACTCCCGCCGCGCTGACAGCGCCACCCCAACCGAGTTCGCAGCCGACCGTGATCTTGCCCAGGCGTTCCGCCTCACTGGTGAGCAGACCCGGCGTCTCGTTCTGGTAGGTGATGACCAGCGGCGTGCCGAACCAACGCGCCGTGTCTTCGATGCGGCGCGACAACACCGGATCGTCCACCGGGTGAAAACTGGTGAGCGGCAAAAAACGGGCCACCTGGCCACCGGCATGCAGGTCCAGCACGACATGCACGTGCTGCCAGATGTTGGCGCGTACGAACGCGGCGATGCGGTGGGTGATGCCCTTGATCGCGGGCAGGACACCCGCGCCATCGACGAAGGCACGATTGAGATTGACACGGTCGTCCAGCGCTGAGTCGCGCGCACCAGCGCGAAATGCCGCGACATTGAGCACCGGCACCAGGATGATGCGCCCCTGCACGTCGGCCGGGTCCAGCTCGCGCATGACCCGGCGCACGATCATCGGCCCTTCGTACTCGTTGCCGTGGTTGGAGCCGAACACCACCAGCCCCTCTCCCGGGCGCGCTTGCGCACCGACCATGACCGTCAGCGGAATCAGGTGGTCACCCCAGATGGAGTCATGCTCCAGCGCGACCCAGTAGTCGCGCCGGCCCGGGCTCTCCAGGTCGAGTTCCTGGGGACGGCAGATCAGGCGATCCATGATGAACCTCGTTTTCTTCGGTTGGAAATGATCAATTGACGCGGTGGGCGGCGATGAATGCCTCGTCCACTTGAACCCCCATGTCGACATGGTCGGGAATGGCGATGGTTCCGTCGGCCTGCAAGTCGAATCGGGCCGGCGCAATTCCGCGGGTCAGGGCGCTTTGCGAGACGTTGAACTCCACGAAACGTGCGCGCGGCAGGGTAGCGATGAATTGCAGCGAATAGGCAGTGAGCAGATGCGTCAGCCAGGAGTGGGGCACCAGTTCAATGCCGGCCGTCTCTGCCATCTGCGCAACGCGCCTGGCTACCGTCAGGCCGCCACACCGCGACAGGTCCGGCTGGATGATGTCGACACAACCCGCGTCGATGAAACGCTCGAACTCCCAGTGGGTTGCCAGTTGCTCGCCGGCGGCCACCGGCACCGGACTGGCGGCGCGCACCGTGGCGTACTCGGAGAAATTCTCGGGGTGGATGAAATCCTCGACCCAGCCCACGCGGTACTCGGCCAGCCATTCGCACAGCGCAATGTTCTCGCGCAGGCTGCGCATCGGGCCTGGCCGCGACCAACCCGCCGGATACCAGCCCGGGTCCACCAGCAGGTGGCGGTCGGGGCCCAGGGCATCGCGTGCGGCAGCCACCAGTTCGCGGTCGCGGCCGGTGTCCTGCCCGAACACGCCCCAGCCGAACTTGACGGCGTGAAAGCCACGCTCCACATAGGCCCGTGCCGCATCCGCCATGCCTTGCGGCGTTTCGCGAAAAAGCGTCGACGCATAGGCCAGCACACTGTCGCGCCTGCGCCCCCCCAGCAGCGTGGCCAGCGCCATGCCGCTGGCCTGCGAGCGGATCGACCACAAGGCGTTGTCGATCGCCGAGATGCACTGCATCGCAATGCCGCGGCGTCCGTAATACGCGCTGCCGATGTACAGCTTGTCCCACAGGCGATCGGTATCGAGCGGGTTCTCGCCCAGCAGCAGTTCGCCCAGAGTGCGAAAGCCCAGGATGGACATGCCCTGACCGGCAATAATGGCCACCGCCGCCGGCCCCAGTGTCTCCACGTCGGCCCAACCGGTGAGGCCTTCGTCCGTGGACACCTTGATGATCAATTGCCAGTCACCGTTGTCGGTGGCCTCGCTGGCACTGGCCGAGGCATGGTACGTCTCCACGCCCTTGAGCAGAATCGGATCAACGGAGGTGATACGCATGGTGTGGCATGTCCTCACAGGGATGCAGCGGGATCGGGAGCCGACGCTGGCATGAATTTTTCGGCAAAGTGGCAGGCGACCTGGCGGCTGTCGTCTTGGGCGCGCAGCGCCGGCTCCTGGGTGCGGCACAGCTCGGTGGCATGCGGGCATCGGGTGTGAAAGGCGCAACCGGCCGGTGGCGCCAACGCGCTTGGCATGTCACCCGCCAGGCGGATGCGCGGATGACGCAGGCGCGGATGGGCCACCGGTATCGATGCGATCAGCGCCCGTGTGTACGGGTGAACCGGCGCCCGGTACAAGCTGCGCTTGTCGGCGATCTCGACGATCTTGCCCAGGTACATCACCGCGACCCGATCACTGATGTGTTTGACGACCGACAGATCGTGCGAAATGAACAGGTAGCTGAATTGGAATTCGCGTTGCAGGTCCTGCAACAGGTTGATGATCTGTGCCTGCACCGACCCATC
>JBBRVD010000156.1:0-9011 GCA_038247175.1 Burkholderiales bacterium
CCGGTCGGCCTGACCGGCATGCAGCATGCCGACGGCGAGATCCACGCCGCCCGCGCGGCCGAGAAGTTCGGCATCCCGTTCACGCTGTCCACGATGAGCATCTGCTCGATCGAGGATATTGCCGAAAATACCAGCGCGCCGTTCTGGTTCCAGCTCTACATGATGCGCGATCGCGAGGCAATGGCCAACATGATCGAACGCTGCAAGGCGGCACGTTGCAGCGCACTGGTGCTCACGCTCGACCTGCAGGTGATCGGCCAGCGCCACAAGGACCTCAAGAACGGCTTGACCGCCCCGCCACGCCCGACACTGGCCAACATCATCAACCTGGCCACCAAGCCACGCTGGTGCCTGGGCATGGCCGGCACGAAACGCCACACCTTCCGCAATCTGGTGGGCCATGTCAAGGGGGTCAGCGACATGAGTTCGCTCGGCGCCTGGACGCGCGAACAGTTCGATCCACGCCTGTCCTGGCCCGACGTGGCCTGGGTCAAGGAAAAATGGGGCGGCAAGCTGATCCTCAAGGGCATCATGGACGTCGAGGACGCGCGGCTGGCCGCGGACGCGGGCGCCGATGCCATCGTCGTCAGCAACCATGGCGGACGACAGCTCGATGGCGCGCCATCGAGCATCCATGCGTTGCCGGCCATCGTGGAGGCGGTCGGCAACCGCACCGAAGTCTGGATGGACGGTGGCATCCGCAGCGGCCAGGACGTCCTCAAGGCCTGGGCGCTGGGTGCGCGCGGCACGATGATCGGCCGCGCCATGGTCTACGGCCTGGGCGCGATGGGCGAAGCCGGTGTGACACGGGCGCTACAGATCATCCACAACGAACTCGACACCACGATGGCGTTCTGCGGCCACACCGACATCCGCAACGTCGATCGCAACATCCTGTTGCCCGGCACCTTCCCGACCTGATCGACCGCCCACCGGCAGCATCTGCATGGAACTTCCGGCCATGGCCAGCTGGGCCTGGATCCCGATCGTCGTCGGGGCGGCGTTCATGCAGACCATCCGCAACGCGGCCCAGCGCAGCCTGGTCACTGAACTTGGCACGCTGGCCGCCACGCTGGTGCGCTTCCTGTATGGCCTGCCGTTCGCGCTGGCATGGCTGCTGCTGGTACTGGGCTTTTCCGGCGCCGGCGCACCACATTGGCCGGACTTCTCGAGTGCCTACCTGGCATGGCTGGCCGGCGGCGCCGTCAGCCAGCTGGCAGCCACCGCCTTGCTGCTGCTGGCGATGAAGCAGCGCAATTTCATCGTCGGTGTCACATTCTCCAAGACCGAGGTGCTGCAGGTCGGCGTGTTCGGCGTCGTGGCGCTGCAGGAACTGCCCACCGTGGGTGCCGCGATCGCGATGGTCGTTGCCACGCTGGGCGTCGTGCTGCTCTCCCTGCCCCGCGAACCTGGAACTGCGTTGGCGAACTGGCGCGGCAATGCCGCATGGTTCGGCCTGGCCAGCGGCGCCTGTTTCGCGCTGGCCAGCGTCAGCTACCGCGGCGCGGCGCTGCAATGGCCCGGCGCGCCGGCCTGGCTGGTCGGTGCCCTCGGCGTGCTGCTGGGCGGCTGGTTGTGGCTGCGCCAGCCCGGCACGATGGCTGCCATCGGCCGTGCCTGGCGGCTGTCCACCGTGGCCGGCAGTATGGGCGCGATGGCCTCCATCGGCTGGATGACGGCCACCGCGCTGCGCCCGGCCGTGGACGTGCGCACGCTGGGCCTGGTCGAAGTATTGTTCAGCTACCTGGTCTCGCGCCGCTTGTTCCGCGAACAGATCAGCCGCAAGGAACTGGCTGGCCTGCTGCTGGTGGGGGCCGGGGTGCTGGTGATCTCGGCACAATGGTGACCGCTGCGGCGACTACGCATCAGAACACCAATGCGCAACCCATGGAGTCAAGCCCGCCATGCCCATCATCCAGACCATCCACGCGCGCCGATTCCAGGTTCCGCTGGCCGAAGTGCTGTCCGACGCCAAGCACGGCGACCATACGCACTTCGAGCTGATCACCGTCACGGTCCGGCTGGACGATGGCAATCAGGGCACAGGCTATACCTACACTGGCGGCAAGGGTGGCCACGCGGTGCTGGCAATGATCGAGCACGACCTCGCGCCGTTCCTGATCGGCCGCGACGCCCTGGACATCGATGCCTTGTACGACGCGATGCAGTGGCACATCCACTATGTCGGCCGCGGCGGCATCGCGTCGTTCGCCATTTCGGCCGTCGACATCGCGTTGTGGGACCTGCGCGGCAAGCAGCGCAGCGAGCCGTTGTGGAAGATGGCCGGTGGCGCCAGCCAGCGCTGCAAGGCCTATTGCGGCGGCATCGACCTGAACTTCCCGCTCGACAAGCTGCTGGCCCAGACACGCGGCTATCTGGCGCGCGGCTTCAATGGCGTCAAGATCAAGGTAGGCCAGCCCGCGCTGGCCGCCGATGTGGCGCGGGTGCGCGCAGTGCGCGAGCTGATCGGCCCTGATTGCTCGCTGATGGTCGACGCCAACTACGCCTTTTCGGTGCCGCAGGCCATCGAGGCGGCGCTGGCGTTCAAGCCCTGCGACCTGGTCTGGTTCGAGGAGCCAACGATTCCCGACGACTATTGCGGCTACGCCACCATCGCCGACGCCACCGGCGTGCCGCTGGCGATGGGTGAAAACCTGCACACCGAACACGAGTTCGCACTGGCATTTGCGCATGCGAAACTGGCCTTCATCCAACCCGATGCATCCAACTGCGGCGGCATCACCGGTTGGCTGCGCGTGGCCGCACGTGCGCGCGCGCTCGGCATGCCGGTGTGCAGCCATGGCATGCAGGAGCTGCATGTGAGCCTGGCGGCGAGCCAGCCCCATGCCGGCTGGATCGAGGTGCATTCGTTCCCGATCGATACCTACACCACGCGCCCGCTGGTGGTGCAGGATCAGCTGGCGGTGGCACCCGATGCGTCCGGCACCGGCGTGGTTTTCGATTGGGAGCGGTTGGAGGCCGCGCACCAGCGCGCCTGAAGTGCGCCGGCGTGCCCGAATCTCGGGACTGCCAGACGCGTCGGTCAACCCGGCTGCAGGCACACCTCGCCGACCATCCGCGCCGTGGCCCGGCCCGTCAGCTTGTGCTTGGGGCCATCGAAGTCATCGTAAAGCGCCTGGTGCTCCCGCAACGATGCATCGTCGTCGCGTTGGTAATAGCCGCGCACCCAGTCCAGCAATGGCGCGAAATGCCGGTTCTGCTCCTGATGCGACTTGAACTTGTGCGGCTCCCAGGGCCGGTTGTGGCAGTTGGTGATACACGCCCGGACACCGGGCTCGAGGAACAGCAACAAACTGGCGTGCGGCAACGCCGCGTGTATCAGTCCGGCATAACAACCCTCGACCACCCATTGCGGTGTGCGGGTACAGAAGTCACGTACCTGGCGCAGTGCCACGGTCGGGTCCCGCGGCACGGCGATCTGGTCCGGCTCCCAGGCCACGGTGTCCAGGTCCAGTGCGTTCAGGTCGTGCGTCAGCGCCAGGTCCCGGGCCAGGGTCGATTTGCCGGATCCGGAATTGCCGATGATCGCAATACGCATGGTTCTGGATTCTCCTGTGAAAGTTCGCTGTAGCAGCACATGCTGCCTCCCGATTGTCACAGACTGGACAGCTGCTCCGTAACGGCACTCCTGCAGCGCCATCGATCGCGGCACGGCAACAGCCTCGTCATACCGGATCTGCAGCGGGATCGGAACGATCCGGCGGCTGTTGCAGGCGGGAGAAACGGGCCGTGGTGACCGTATCGTGCAGCACGGCTTCCAGGAACATTGTGCGCGGGCGCACCCACAGGCCGTGCGTACCGTACAAGGCCCGGTACAACACCATCACCTCGCGTGTCTCGCTGTGGCGCACCAGTCCGAGTACGCGGTACAGGCCGCCCTTGTAGTGCCGGTACACGCCGGGCTGCGGATCGCCGTCGGGCAGCGCGAGAGGAGGGTTGGCGCCGGTGTCGGATTGCGCGGGGTCATGCATCGTCGGTTCCCTGTTTTGCGTCATCCGTTGTCCAGCCGGTCGCGGCGAGCCAGGGCGGGGAACAGCCGTATCCACATCGCGGCGATCAGCAGCGTGCCGATACCCCCGAGCACCACCGAGGCCACCGGCCCCATCCATTGCGCGGTGGCGCCGGACTCGAACTCACCGAGCTGGTTGCTGGCCCCGATGAACACCGAATTGACCGCGCTGACCCGTCCGCGCATCCCGTCGGGCGTGTCGAGTTGCACCAGCGTCTGACGCACCACGACGCTGACCGTATCGGCGCCACCCGAGATCGCCAACGCCAGCATCGACAACCAGAAATGCGTCGACAGGCCGAACACCACCATGCAGATGCCGAATAACGCCACCGACAGCAGCAAGGTGCGCCCGACCCGGCGCCGCAGCGGCCAACGGGTCAATACGCCCGACATCAGCAAGGCCCCGACCGCCGGCGCGCTCCGCAGCAGGCCCAGGCCCCAGGGACCCACCATCAGGATATCCTTGGCGAACATCGGCAGCAAGGCGGTTGCACCGCCAAGCAGCACGGCGAACAGATCGAGCGACACCGCGCCCAGCAGCACCTTGCGGTTCCATACGAACTCCAGCCCGGCCAGCATCGTGCGCAGCGTCGCTGGCTCGCCCAGCCGCGGCGCACGGGGATACCGCAGCAGGAAGACCAGTACACATCCGACACCGAACGCCAAGGCACACAGCGCGTAGACCGCCTGCGCCCCGGCGACGAAGACCAGCCCGCCGAGCGCCGGCCCGCCGATGACGGCTGCTTGCGTACCGGCCGAACTGAAGGCCAGGCCGCGTGACAGCAAGGCCGGCGGCAACAGATTGGCCGTCAGCGACTGCATGGCCGGCATCTGGAATGCACGCGCCAGCCCCAGCACCACCGACACGGCCAGCAGCAACTCCCGCGAGACCCAGGCATGCCCGGCGCCCAGCCCGAGTGTCGCAACCACCAGCAGCGCTGCCACCAGCGCCTGCGCCACCAGGCAGCTGGCAACGATGCGCCCGCGGTGCAACCGATCGGCGACATGGCCTGCGACCAGCGTGAACATCAACGCGGGAACGAATTGGTACAGACCCACCAGGCCCAGGTCCCAGGCACTGCCGGTGAGTTCGTACATCTGCCAGCCGATGGCCACCATCAGCATCTGGTTGCCGGTGGTGCCGAACAACCGGGCAAACCAGAAACGCATGAACTCGCGCTGGCCGGTCAGGTCGGAAAAACGTGCAGCGGCCATGGGCGGCAAGCATAGCAGCGGCTTGCGCGCGGCCAGGCGTTCGGGACCCGAGGTGCCGATCGCGTCACCACAGGGGTAGCAGCAGCCCCTCGGTCAACCGGAACCCGCGCTGCGCCATCGCACGCGCCTCGGCCTCGTCGTGCGTCACCAGCACAGTGGCAATGCCGGCGGCGGCGATGCGGGTGGCAAACTCCGCGCGCAAACCGGTACGCAGTGTGGCATCCAATGCCGAGAACGGCTCATCGAGCAGCAGCAGGCGCGGCGCGGTGATCAAGGCGCGCGCCAACGCCACACGCTGCTGCTCGCCACCGGACAGTGTCCAGACCCTGTGGCGGGCATGGGACTGCAGGCCGAATACGCCCAGCAGTTCCAGCGCCCGCCCCCGTGCGTCGGCACGCCGCAGGCCTTGTTCGCGCAGGCCGAAGGCCACGTTGTCCAGCACGTTCAGGTGCGGGAACAAAGCGAAATCCTGGAACATCAGCGCAAAACCGCGGCGCTCGGGCGGCACGCGGGCCAAATCGATGCCGTCGAACGAGACGCTGCCACCGTCCTGCGGCTCCAGCCCGGCGATGATCTTGAGCAAGGTGCTCTTTCCGCTGCCCGACGGCCCGAGCACGGCGACCGTCTGCCCGCGCGCAACCTGCAGGTCCAGTCCGTCGGCCAGCACCCAATGTCCGCCGGCATGGTCGTCGAAGACCTTGCGGATAGCGCGCAACTCAAGCATGGCCGACTCCGGCTGGTGCATCCCGCGGCAGCCGGCGCCCGGCCACCGGCTGCTCGATCAGCAGGAAGGCCAGCAACGCCAGCACCATCAACACCGCCGCCAGTACCAGGGCCGCATCCTGGTTCGCCGCGCCGGGCCGGCCGAGTCGCTCGTAGATCAATGTGGTCAGCGTAGCCCACTCGGGACGCGACAGGAACAGCGTGACCGCGAATTCCCCCAGCGCGGTGGCGGCGGCAAATGCCATGCCGCGGCGCAGCGACGGTGCCACCAGCGGCAAGGTCACGCGCCAGAACAGCCGCCACGGCGTCGCACCCAACGTGCGCGCGGCCTGCATCAGGTGCGGCGGCAACTGGTCCAGCGCCGCGCCCAGCGACTTGGCCACGAACGGGTAGGCCAGCAAGGCGTAAGCCGCCACCAGCAGCAGCATGCTGGCGCTCCAGCGCGGGTACAGCAACAACAGGCCGAAGGCCACCGTGACCGGCGAGACGACAAAGGGCAGGAAGGCGCTGGCGCGCAGCCACACCGAACGGCGCGCCGCCAGCGCATGCGCCACGCCCAGCAGCGTGGCCAGCAGCAGCGCCGCGCCAGTGAAGCGCAGCGTGTTACCGATCGCGTGCAGGCTGTCGGCATCGAGCACGCTGGCCCAGGCATCCGCACCCGCCAGCGCCGCGCGGGCAACGATGGCCAGCAGCGGCGCCGCGCAGAACACGGCCAGGATGACCAGGGCCAGCACCACTGCACCCCACTCGGCAAGGCCCTCGGGGCGGCGTAGCGCGATCACGTCGGCACGGCCGGGCGTGGCCAAGCCCTTCTCGATCCAGGCATAGGCCAGCGCCACGATGCCGGTCAGCAAGGCCATGCACAACGCCAGCACGCCGGCCTGCGCCAGCTTGAGTTCGTACGCCACCAGCGTGTAGATCTCGACCTCGGCGGTTGCAAACCGCTGCCCGCCCAACACCAGCGCCAGGCCGAAGCCGGAAAAACAGTACAGGAACACCAGACACAACGCCGACGACAGCCAGGGCACGATGGCCGGCCACTCGACGCGCCAGAACACGCGCCAAGGCGTCGCGCCCAATGTGCGTGCCACGGCCACCCGCGCCGCACTGACCTGGCCCAGCGCGTCGACGCCGGCGCGCACGACCAGGCACAGGTTGAAGAACAGGTTGCCATACAGCAGCAGCCACGGCGTGTCCTGCAGGTCGATGCCGATCCAGCCGCTGATCCAGCCGCGCGGCCCCCACAAAGCCAGCACTCCCATCGCTGCCACCAGCGTGGGCACGACAAACGGCAGCATCAGGAGCCGCAGCACCAGCATCCGTCCCGGAAAGTAAAAACGGGCCAGCGCCCAGGATACCGGCAAGGCCAGTACCAGCGCGGCGACGCAGGTCGCGCCCGCCTGCAGGAAGGACCACGACACCCGCCATCGCAGGTAGTCGTCGCGCCAGAGTTCGGCCACCATCTGCCAGCTGGCGCCAGCGCGCGCCTCCAGCCCCAGGCGCCACAGCGGCGCGATCATCACCAGGCCCAGGAACAACGCCGGCACCAAGGCCAGCCCGGCGGTGGGCCAGCCCCAGCTCATCCGGTGCATGCCCATCTGCGGATCGACTACTTGAGTACCACCCGGGTCCAGCGGCTGACCCAGTCAGCGCCCTTGCTCGCCACCAGATCGCTCGCCGGATCCTCGAACTGCGTCGGCTCGCCCGCGTGGCGCATCACGTCCGGGCGGGCCACGCCGGGTTCGGCGGGAAACATCCACATGGTGGTCTGCAGGGCCTCCTGGACCGGCCTGGATCGCATGAACTCGATGAAACGCGCGGCCGCCTCGCGGTTCTGCCCGCCGCGCACCAGCGCCACCCCTTCGACCTGGCGCATCACGCCACCCTTGAGGAACAGGTTGCCGGTGGGCGGCTCGGTGAGCTTCTCCTTGCTGTAGAAGACCTCGGCCGCCGGGCTGCTGGCATAACTGACCACCAGCGGGCGGCTGCCGCCATTGCGGCTGAACTCGGTGTAATACGCCTCGCTCCAGCCCTTGGCAACCTTCACGCCGTTGGCGCGCATGCGTGCCCACCAGTCGAACGCCGCCTGCTCACCCAGACCGGCGACGGTGGCAAGCAGGAACGCATGCCCCGGGCTCGAGGTGGCCGGGTTCTGCACCACCAGCAGGTCCCGGTAGGCCGGTTGAGCCAGGTCGTCGAGCGATTTGGGCAAGGCCAGGCCACTCTTGGCGAACCAGGCCTTGTCATAGTTCAGGTTCACGTAGCCGTAATCGACCGCGACGATCGGCCCCTTGAGCGGTACCACGGACGCACGTGTTGCGGCCGCCCCGGCATACGCCTCCAGCACATTGGCCGCCTCGGCCTTGGCCACCAGTGCGTTGTCGATTCCAAATACCACGTCGGCGATCGGCTGGGCACGGGTCAGGATCAGCTTGTTGAGCATCTCACCGGCATCACCACCCTTGATGATGCCCAGCTTGATGCCCGAGTCGGACTCGAACTGCGCCAGCATCGGCTTGGGCAGCGAGAACGAGCCGTGTACCAGCACGCGCAACTCCTGCGCCGAAACAGGCGTGGCAGCGAGCGCCGCCGATGCCACCACCGTGGTGGCCCAAAAAGCAAAGGTCTTTCGCAACATATCGTCCATCCTTTCAAAACGCCGGCCTCGGGCGCCTGAAAAAACGGATCATCGCGTGCGAAAGACCCATCTCATCACGCTCCCTACGCTGGCATGACCCAGATCAGGTGAGTGGGGTATTTCTCAGTCGCCAGGCCTTGGAAGGCCCCGCGACACCCCCGGTGATAGCCGGATTGTAGGCGATCATCCGCCGTCGTACCGGGCCTTGGCATTGGCCTGGTCGATGTCCTGCGGTCACTGCAGGCCGCGGCTTGCAGCGCGACGGCGCGGCAGCTGTGCATCTTTGCGACGAGGATCAAAGACCCAACCCCGCGAAAGCGGGAAGCGGGAAGCGGGAAGCGGGAAGCGGGAAGCGGGAAGCGGGAAGCGGGAAGCGGGAAGCGGGAAGCGGGAAGCGGGAAG
>JBBRVD010000157.1:0-9002 GCA_038247175.1 Burkholderiales bacterium
CCCCTACACCGCCGGCACCTTCGCCTTCAAGCGCGAAGGCGAGGACCCCACCCGCATGTTCGCTGGCGAGGGCGATGCATTTCGCACCAACCGGCGCTTCAAGCTGCTCAGCGAAGGCATGCCGGCCAAACGGCTGTCGACAGCATTCGACTCGGTCACGCTGTATGGCAACGACCCGGACCCGCGCCCGGACATCTACGGCAAGGTGGGGAACTCGGGAGTGAGCATTGCCACGCTCGACGACATGAAGGTGTTGTATGGCGGCTTCGATCTGTGCAGCCCGAGCACCTCGGTGAGCATGACGATCAACGGGCCGGCGCCCAGCATTCTGGCGATGTTCATGAATACCGCGATTGACCAGAATATCGACAAGTTCCACCAGGACAACCGGCGCGAACCCACGGAAACCGAAACCGAGAAGATCCGCCAGTGGGTGCTGGAGAACGTGCGCGGCACGGTTCAGGCCGATATCCTCAAGGAGGACCAGGGACAGAACACCTGCATCTTCTCCACCGAGTTCAGCCTCAAGGTGATGGGCGACATTGCACAGTATTTCGTGCACAACCGGGTGCGCAACTTCTACAGCGTCTCTATCAGCGGCTACCATATCGCCGAGGCTGGCGCCAACCCGATCAGTCAGCTGGCCTTCACCCTCTCGAACGGCTTCACGTTCGTCGAGGCGTATCTGGCGCGCGGCATGCACATCGACGACTTCGCGCCGAACCTGAGTTTCTTCTTCTCCAACGGCATGGATCCGGAATACACGGTCATGGGCCGGGTGGCGCGGCGTATCTGGGCGGTGGCGATGAAGGAGAAATACGGCGCCAACGAGCGCAGCCAGAAGCTCAAGTACCACATCCAGACCAGCGGACGCAGCCTGCATGCGCAGGAGATCCAGTTCAACGATATCCGCACCACGCTGCAGGCGCTGATCGCGATCTACGACAACTGCAACAGTCTGCACACGAACGCTTTTGATGAGGCGATCACCACGCCGACCGAGGACAGCGTGCGCCGGGCGATGGCGATCCAGCTGATCATCAACCGTGAGTGGGGGCTGGCCAGGAACGAGAACCCGAACCAGGGTGCGTTCATCGTCGAGGAGCTGACCGAGCTGGTCGAGGAGGCGGTACTGACGGAGTTTGAGCGGATTGCGGAACGCGGCGGCGTGTTGGGTGCCATGGAGACCGGTTACCAGCGCGGCCGTATTCAGGACGAGTCGATGCACTATGAGATGCTCAAGCACACCGGCGAGTTGCCGATTGTGGGGGTCAACACGTTCCGCAATCCGCATGGCGATGCGGTGCAGGACAAGCTGGAGCTGGCACGCTCGACTGACGAGGAGAAGCAGAATCAGCTGGCCCGGCTGGCCGATTTCCACCAGCGCCATGCGGACGCAGCCTCGGCCATGCTGGCGCGCCTGCAGCAGGCGGTGATTGCCAACACCAACGTGTTCGAGGTGCTGATGCAGGCGGTGCGGGTGTGCTCGCTGGGCCAGATCACCGACGCCTTGTTCGCGGTGGGTGGGCAGTACCGGCGCAACATGTGAGAGCCCTTTCAGCGCCGTGACACCCGTGCGATTGGCGCAGGCTGGTGATTTTCTGCGCACCACAGGGCGTTGCGCGCCGCTTACCCTGTGCAAGGGTGCCGGTCACGGTATCGCAGCCATTTTCAAGCGCGCCTGAACGTCGGGCATGGATATTGCGGACCGGGAAACAACATGGATATTGAGCACGTTGGCGTGATCGGCGCCGGAACGATGGGCAACGGCATCGCGCAGACCTGCGCGGTCGCCGGGCTGCGGGTCAGCATGGTCGATATTTCGGATGAGGCGGTGCAACGCGGCATCAAGACGCTCTCGGGCAGCCTGGCGCGGCTGGTTGGAGCCGGCACGGGTTTTATTCCTACGGCTGAGCATTGACCTGGGCCGTGCGGAGCCGCGC
Source organism: Burkholderiales bacterium (assembly GCA_038247175.1). GTDB lineage: Bacteria > Pseudomonadota > Gammaproteobacteria > Burkholderiales > Burkholderiaceae_C > CAISIP01. The sequence continues at coordinate 1,944 of JBBRVD010000157.1, forward strand.
TGGGGCCTTGTGCCGGCGCGTTGCTCCGATGCGCGGCCTTGCCTTGGTCAGGCCTCAGAACGGGATGTCGTCGTCCATGTCGTCGAAGCCACTCGACGATGTGGGTTTGGTTGCTGCCGGGGGCTGCTGGCGCGGGGCCGGCCGGGACGAAGGTGCAGTGGCGCCCCGCGAAGGGCCGCTGCCGTCGTCGTGGCCGGGACCGCCCATGCCTTCACGGCTGCCGAGCAGCTGCATCTCGGTGGCGATGATGTCGCAGGTGTTTTGCTCGACGCCATCCTTGTTGGTGAATTTGCCGTACTTGATGCGGCCTTCGATGTAGATCGGGCGGCCCTTCTTGATGTACTCGCCGGCGATCTCGGCCAGGCGGTCGTAGAAGGTGATGCGATGCCACTGGGTGTCCTCGATCATCTCGCCGGAGTTTTTGTCCTTGCGCTTGCTCGATGTGGCTAGCGTGACATTGGCCACGGCCTGGCCCGACGGGAGGTAACGGACTTCGGGATCGCGGCCGCAATTGCCGACCAGAATGACTTTGTTGACGGACGCCATGATGTACTCCACGAATTGACTGGAGCCATTATCAGCCCATCGCGGCGCCGCCCGGCATCGATGACCATGCGCCGTCCCACGGATGGTGGACGCGCCGGAGGCCTGGAGCATCAGCAATTCCGACCCGTGTCAGCACGCGGTTGACCGCATCGCCACCGGCCAACAACTCCGCGGGCTGCCCACCATAATGGAGACGATATGGTTTGCCCTGCGCACCGTTGCCCGCCTGACACAACCCGATCGAGAAAAACCGACCATGGCCGCGCCGCGCAAAGTCCTGTTCATCTCCGCCGACCAGTGGCGCGCCGAATGCCTGTCGGCGGCGGGCCACCCGGTTGTCAAGACGCCACACCTGGATGCGCTGGCTGCCGATGGTGTGTTGTTCCGGCGTCATTTCAGCGTCACCGCTCCGTGCGGACCGTCGCGCAGCAGCATGCAGACCGGTCTGTACCTGATGAACCACCGCTCCGGCCGCAACGGCACGCCGCTGGACGCGCGCCACACCAACATCGCACACGAGGTGCGCAAGGCCGGCATCGACCCGGTGTTGTTCGGTTATACCGACACCAGCGCCGATCCTCGCGGCCGGCATCCCCAGGATCCGGCACTGCGCACTTTCGAGGGCCCGATGCCCGGATACCACATCGGACTGCTGTTTCCGGATTACATGGCGGCCTGGATGAACGATTTGCGCGCCAAGGGTTACCGCTTCGAAGGCCGCCACGACGTGTATCAGCCGCGCCCGGGTTTCGACAAACCGGCCGACCGCGGGCACCGCTTCATTCCGACCCTGTTCAAGGCCGAGGACAGCGACACGCATTTCATGGCCGACCAGGTCATCACCTGGCTGGCTGATCACCGCCAGCAGGACTGGCTCCTGCATTGTGTGTTCCTGCGCCCCCATCCGCCGGTGATCGCGCCCGAACCCTACAACGCCCTGTATGACCCGGCCGATGTGGAACTGCCGCGGCGCAAGGGGAGTGCGGCCGAGGAGGCCAGGCAACACCCCCACCTGGCGCAGTGGATCGAGGCGTTCGGTCGCCCCAACCACTACGACGAGCACAACCCGAACCACCTGGTGGACATGCCTGAACTCGAGCTGCGCCAGATGCGCGCCTGTTATTACGGCATGATGAACGAGGTCGACGATGCGGTCGGGCGTATCGTGGCCCACCTCAAGGCCAGTGGTGAGTATGACGACACGTTGATCCTCTTCACCTGCGACCACGGCGAGATGGGCGGCGACCACTACACCTGGGGCAAGGAGTTGTATTTCGACCCGAGCTTCCACATCCCGCTGATCGTGCGCGACCCCGGCAAGGCTGCCGATGCCGGCCGTGGACGGCAGGTCGACGCGTTCACCGAATCGGTCGATCTGATGCCGACCATGCTCGACTGGCTGGGGCTGGAGACGCCAACGCAATGCGACGGGCGCTCCTTGCTGCCGTTCCTGTGCGGCGAGCAGCCCGCGCGCTGGCGCACCGAGGCGCACATGGAACTGGACTTCCGATCCGGCCCGTACAGCGGCCTCGACGCCGAAGCGGCGCTGGCTCTTTCCCCGGACGAATGCCAGCTGGCCATCGTGCGCGGCGAGCGCTGGAAGTACGTCTTTTTCGCCGCCTTGCCGGCGCTGCTGTTCGATCTGCAGAACGACCCAGCCGAGATGCACGACCTCGCGCAGGATCCGGCACACCGCGACGTACTCCTGGAGATGGCGCACAAGATGCTCTCGTGGCGATTGGTTCACCAGGAGCACGTGCTCACAAACCTGCATAACGGCCCGCACGGGGTCGAAGACCGCAGCCGCGTCATGCGCTGACGCGGTCGTGTGGCACGCTCAGATGCGTTCGAACGGCGACAGGTAGCGCCACTGGCCCACCGGCAGAGCGGCCAGTACCAGTCGGCCGATCCGGATGCGCCGCATCGCAACCACGGTCAAGCCGAGCGGCGCGCACATCTGTGCAATCTGGCCGGGGTGGCAACCCTTGAGCGCGAATCGCAAGCCGGTGATGTTGCCGACCTGCCGGCTGATGCTGACCTTGGCAGGCAACATCGCCCGGCCGTCCACGACCGGGGCGCGATTGAGCTGGTGCAGAACCTGCGATGTGACCGCGCCAGTCACATCGACCATGACCTCGTGCTCGACCAGTGCCGCGTCCTGCACCAGTTTGCGCCGGATGGGCCATTCCTGGGTGAAAACCAGCAGCCCGGTGGCATCGACTTCGAGCGGCGTGACGCCAACCTGTTGGCTGCGGTGGCGCAGCAGCGGCCGCACGCCGCTGCGGTCACCCGGCCAGTGATTCGCCGGCGTGATCAGGCTCGCGGCCGCGTCACTGCCGCATCCGGCGGGTTTGTGCAGCAGCAGCGTGGCCGGCAGCACCGGCTGCGGTTGCGCCTGTGGGTCGATGACGACCGTTTCCCCGGATACCCGGACCTGCGGTGTCTCGACCACCGTGCCGTCCACCCGCACCCATCCACCCTCGATCAGCATCTCGGCTTCGCGCCGTGAGCACGGCATCATGTCTGCGACACGCCTGGCCAGGCGCACGGGTTCTGTCATGCGGGCATACTGTTCGTCGGATGGCCCAGTTTAGGGCTTGTGCGTGTGTAAAGACGGAGGGGTTATCGATGCACGGGGATGTGGTGCCGCCAGAGTCGGCGTTCGTCGTGGCCCTGATGGGTGCGGAGTGCACGGGCAAGAGCACGCTGGCACAGCAGTTGTGCGACGCGCTGCTGGCGCAGGGAACCCGCGCCGCGTTGGTGCCCGAGGTGTTGCGCGGATTCTGTGCCCGCCTGGGCCGCACGCCGAGGGTCGATGAGCAGCAGGCCATCGCCGACGCGCAGACACTTAGCATTGCGCAGGCCGCGGCGCGTGACCCGGTCGTGATTGCCGACACCACCGCCCTGATGACCGCGGTCTACAGCGAACAGGTGTTTGGCGACACCAGCCTGTATGCGCATGCCATGCGCGATCACCGGGCTTGCAGCCTGACGCTATTGGCGGCGACCGACTTGCCGTGGCAAGGCGACAGTCATCAGCGCGACGGGCCTGCGGTGCGCCTGGCAGTGGACCGGCTGTTGCGGCGCGCACTGGATCGGTCCGGCACGCCCTACGTAGTGGTCACCGGCATCGGGCCGGCTCGTTTGCAGGCGGCGCTGGCGGCAGTGCGGCGCGCGATGACCGCTCCTGCGCCGCCCAGGCCGGTGTCGCGCGGCAAGGCGGGAATGTAGGACACCGCCTACGACCTCGCCCGCATGCGCCCGATACTGATGTTGCACAATGGTGTGCATACTCTAAAAATAATCATGCTGCTGCCAGCCTGCCCCAGTCCTTCCATGCTGCGTCCCGACGACATCGGATCGGCTGGCGCTTGGCATGTTTCCCGCTGCTGGCGCTTGTGGCCGAGCGCGTGATCACACCATGCCGGTACTCCACGCCTATATCGTCGAAGACAGTCCGGTCATTCTGGATAGCCTGATCGCGATGCTGGAGGAAATGGTCCCGGTCAAGGTGGTCGGCTTCGCCGACAACGAGGCCACTGCTGTCGCATGGCTGACAGATCCGGGTTTCCACTGCGATTTGGTCATCGTCGATATTTTCCTCAAGCGCGGTTCTGGGCTGGGCGTTCTCAAGTCGCTGCAGAGCCAGATGCCACACCGCCGACTGGTGGTGCTCAGCAACTATGCCACGCCTGACATTCGGCGCACCTGCCTGCAACTGGGCGCCGACCGGGTGTTCGACAAGTCCAACGATATCGACGCGCTGGTGCATTATTGCGATCGCCTCGCCACTGGCGAGACCGGTCCGGGCGTGATGGCGTGAAGCCGGGGCTGGCGCTACTGGATCAGTCCGTTCTTGAGCGCGTAGTAGGTCAGATCGCTGTTCGACGCGAGCTGCATTTTTTCCATGATCCGGGTGCGATAGGTGCTGACGGTCTTGACGCTGAGCGACAGGCCGACCGCCAGCTGGCCAATGGTCTCGCCCTTGGCCAGGCGCAGGAATACCTGCAGCTCGCGCTCGGAGAGTTGTTCGTGCGGTGGCCGGTCGTCGCCTCCGGTGAGGGTATCGGCCAGACGCTCGGCCACGCCAGCGGTGATGTACTTGCGGCCCCGGTACACGGTGCGGATGGCCTGCACCACCTCCTCGGGGTCGCAGTCCTTGTTCAGGTATCCGCTGGCACCCTGGCGCAGCATGGTGGTGGCGTAATGTTCTTCCGGAAAACCGCTCAGGATCAGCACTGGCAGGTCGGGTGCGCGGGCGCGGATGGCCACCAGCGCGTCGACGCCGCCGCTGCCGGGCATGGACAGGTCCATCAGTATCACGTCGACTTCGCCCTTGCGCACGATGTCGAGCGCCTCGCGGCCATTGGACGCTTCGGCGACGACGGAAAAGTCGCTCTGGTCGGAGAAAAACTGGCGCAAGCCGGCCCGGACCATGGCGTGGTCGTCAACGATAGCAATGCGGATCATGGTTTCTCCCTGAGTCGATGCGCGGATGATCCCACAAACGGTGGCGTCGGAAAACACAATACAACATGACACGCTTGCGACACAACAGCCTGGTCTTCGCGCTGGCCTGCCTGACCGCACTGGCGATCGTGTTGGTCAGCGAAGGCGCTTACTGGGAGTCGGTCGACAAACTGGACAAGGTCGGCACTCAACGCTTGGCGCAGAACAACATCCATGCACTGGTGCAGGGCGTCGTCGACGCGGAAACCGGTACCCGCGGCTACCTGCTCACCGGCAGCCCGGACTATCTCGCGCCCTACCAAGCGGCATTGCGCCGGGTCGACGCATCGATGCAGATGATCGACGCCACCTACGGTGCATCGTCCTGGCACGCGGTCCAGCTGGCGCAACTGCATGAACTCACGCACACCAAACTGTCCGAACTGGCACTGACGATACAACTGGTCGAGCAGGGGCGCACCAAGGCCGCTGCGGACATGGTCATAAGCGGCATCGGCAAAGAAAAGATGGAGGAGCTGCGCGCCATCGGTGATGCGCTGGTGATGAACGAGGATGTCAACATTGGCCGCAGCCGCAACGACATCTACCGTACGCTGCTGCTGAGCCGCTTTGGCATCATGTTGCTCAGCGCCACCGGTCTGCTGGCACTGTTCATGTATCTGCGCCAGACGCGGGCGCTCAAGTTGCAGCAACTGGAGCAGCAATGCATCGTGCTGGCCGAGCGCGACCGGCTGGAGGCCGAAGTTGCACAGCGCACCTCTCAGCTGGTGGAGTTGACGCAGCATATCCAGTCGGCGCGCGAGGATGAACGGCAGCGCCTGGCGCGCAACCTGCATGACGAGCTGGGCTCTTTGCTGACCTCGGCCAAACTCGACGCCGCGCGTATCCGGTCGCGCATCGCCGGCAGCACGCCGGAGGCGCTCGGACTGCTGGCCCACCTGGTGTCCACGCTCAACAGCGGTATTACCCTCGGACGCAGCATCATCGAGGACCTGCGTCCTTCGGCGCTGGGAAACCTGGGCCTGGTGGCGGCGCTGGATATCCTGGCACGGGAGTTCGCCGAGCAGTCGGACGTGAAGGTACATTGCGACCTGGTGCCGGTGGCGCTGGCACCCAACGCGGAGTTGACTGTGTATCGGCTGGTCCAGGAAGCGATCACCAACATCGCCAAATATGCACAAGCGCGCCAGGTCTGGATCCGGCTGGTGGCCATTGATGGCATGGTCGACGTGTCGGTGCGCGACGATGGTGTTGGTTTCGATCCGCAGGGCAAGCGCAGCTCGGCGTATGGGTTGATCGGCATGCGTTACCGGGTCGAGGCGATCGGTGGCACGTTGGCGCTGGTGTCCAGGCCCGGCGAAGGTACCTGGGTCGGTGCCCGTGTTCCGGAGCAGGCGGCGACCGTTCCATCCGACACGGTGTGACGCCGCAACGCGCAAGCGCCGCTCGTGGCGGCATCAAAGGGCGCCGTCGTCGCTGCCAGCGGCGTCGGAGCCGTCAGGCGCGAGCATCCGCCGCGGGTCGACCCAGAGATCGAACTGTTCGGCCGTCACCATGCCCAGCACCAGTGCTGATTCACGCAGGCTGATGCCATCGTGATGTGCCCTCTTGGCAATTTGCGCCGCACGGTCATAACCGATGTGCGGCGCCAGTGCCGTGACCAGCATCAGCGAACTGCGCAGCGCTGCCTGCAGTCGCTGCGCGTTCGGGCGGATGCCCTGGATGCAGTGGACGGCGAAGCTGCGCATTGCGTCCGACAGCAGCCGCAGACTGTCGAGCGTGTCGTAGACGATCAGCGGTTTGTAGACATTGAGTTCGAAATGGCCCTGGCTGGCCGCGAACCCGATCGCCGCGTCATGCCCGAAAACCTGCGCACAGACCATGGTCAGTGCCTCGATCTGAGTCGGGTTCACCTTGCCCGGCATGATCGAGCTGCCGGGCTCGTTCTCGGGCAGTTGCAATTCCCCCAGGCCGGCGCGCGGTCCACTGCCCATCAGCCGGATATCGTTGCCGATCTTGGTCAGCGCGACGGCCAGCATCCGC
>JBBRVD010000158.1:0-8931 GCA_038247175.1 Burkholderiales bacterium
ACAATGTTTTCATGTCGTCAAACCCTAGGGGAATGCAGCCATGATCCGTATCGCCACTGCCGGTTTTCTGCATGAATCCAATACCTTCTCGACCATCCCCGCCAGCCTGGCGTTATGGGAGCGCGCCGGCATCCTCGAGGGCGACGCAATCCGGCTTGAATACGCGCAGGCGCAGTCCACCTTGTCCGGATTTCTCGCGCTGGAACAGGAAGACCCGCTGGTCCAGGTCGTGCCGCTGGTGTTTGGTCGGCTCACGCCGATGGGCGCCATCACCCAGGAGGCGATCGAACACCTGATGCAACGCATCGTCGGTGCGATCCGCGACAACGGGCCATGGGACGGCGTGTTGCTGCCGCAACATGGCGCCGCTGTGTCGGTGCCGTTCCTGGACGCCGATGGCGAGATGTTGCGCCGCGTGCGCGAACTGGTCGGGCCGGACGTGCCGATCGGCATGGCGCTGGACATGCACGGTAATATCTCGCGCGCCATGGTCGAGCCCGCCGACGTCGTCACCGTTTACCAGACCAATCCGCACATCGACGCGCGCGCGCAGGCGCTGCTGTGCGGCCGGCTGCTGGTGCGCACAATCCGCGGCCTGATCCGCCCGCGCATGGCCCTGGCCACGCCGCCGCTGGTGGTCAACATCCTGAACCAGGGCACGAGCGACAGGCCCATGGCCGACCTGCTCGCGGTGGCCGATGCGCAGCGCCAGCGCCCCGGGGTGTTGTCGGTCAGTGTCGTCGAGGGTTATCCCTATGCCGACGTGCCCGAGATGGGCATGTCATTCATCGCCGTGACCGACAACGACCAGACCCTGGCCGACGACGTCGCACAGCAACTGGCGCGCGCCGCCTGGGAACTGCGCCAGGCACTCAACCAGGGCGGCACCGCCGTCGACGATGCGTTGCGGCAGGCCGACACCGCGCCGGCCGGACCCGTGGTGCTGTTCGACGTCGGAGACAACGTGGGCGGCGGCAGCCCGGGCGACTCGACCCACATCCTGCACGCAGCCCGTGCCCTGGGCATCGGCAACCTGCTGCAGGCAGTGTGTGACCCGCAGGTGGTGCAGCAATGCCAGGCGGCGGGTATCGGCGGCCGCATCACCGCATCGGTCGGTGGCAGGAGCGACCATCTGCATGGCGCGCCGTTTCCGATCGAGGCCACCGTGACCGCCCTGGGCGACGGCCGCTACGAAGAAACCGGCCCCACCCACGGCGGTTTCCGGTTCTTCAACGACGGCCCGAGTTGCGCGCTCAAGACCGACGACGGCTATACCTTGCTGCTGACTTCGCGCAGCGCCGGTTCGTCCAGCCTGCAGCAGTTCCGATCGCTGGGCATCGAGCCGACCGGATTCCAGATCGTCGTGGCCAAGGGCGTGCATTCACCGCGGCCGGCGATGGAGCCGATCGCCAAGGCGCTGATCTGGGTCGCCACGCCGGGGGTGACCAGCGCCGACCTGTCGACCTTCAGCTATCGGCACAGGCGCGTACCGTTGTATCCGTTCGAACCGGACGCGGCCTGGCCCTGATCGCCTCGCGGCCGTGGCGAACACGCTGTCTCGGCCGCCCCTGCGCAGCGCGTTGCGCGGCAATCCAGGACGCCCTCAACTCCCTCGCCCGGGCGATGTGTCGGCGCCCGCCCGGATCGAGTCGAGCAGGCCCTTCATGTAACCCACGGCGAAGATCTGGCCACGCACCATGTAGCCGGGGTTCTCATTGTTCTCGCCTTCCATCGTCGGCGCATGGTCCGGCCGCATCGGGCCGTCGAAACCGACATCGACATAAGCCTGCATCGCCGCTGCCATGTCGGTCTTGCCCTCGCCGTGGAAGGTTTCCTCGAACAGGGGCACGCTGCCGCGGATATCGCGGAAATGCGCGAAGAAGATCTTCTTGCGCCGGCCGAAATAGCGGATCGCATCCGGGATCACGACGCCCGGCATGGCGGCGAAATTGCCCTGGCAGAAGGTGATGCCGTTGCTCGGGCTGTCGGCCATGTCCAGCACGCGCTTGAACGCGTCCATGCCGCGCATGATGCGCGCCAGCCCGCGCACCGGCGACATTGGCGGGTCATCGGGATGCAGCGCCAGCCTGACGCCGGCGGCCTCGGCGACCGGCAGCGCACGGCGCAGGAAGTAGGCAAAGTGGTCCCACATCTGTGCGTCGGTCGTCGCGCCGGCATAGGTGTCGGGCAGGTTCGCCAGGGCGCTGGCGTCGAACCGGGTCACCAGCGCACCACCCCGTCCGGCGATGTCCTTTGTTGTGCGCAGCCAGTTGAACACCGCCATGAAGTTGTAGCAGTACACCGGGATGCCGGCGCGGCCCATGTTGGTGATGCTTTCGCACACCCGGGCAATGTCATCGTCGCGCCCGGGCAGGCCGAGCGTGATCCGGTCCGACAACTGGTAGCCCTCGATCACGGACAGCTGCAACCCGGCCGCCTCGACACGCCAGCGCAGCGCCAGCAGGTCCTCGTAACGCAGCGCGGGCCCCTGCTCGCGTTCGGGCGCCATCGTCACGCCGGGAACCGTACTGACCACATCGGTCATGCCCATCTGGCGCGCCAGGCGCAGGTCGGCTTCGTCAAGGGGGCGGGAAACCATGGCCAGTCGCATGATGATTCCTTCTCGTGGTGGATGACGGCGCGCCCAGGCTCACGCGGGCTCGGGCTGGAAACGGCACGATACACCATGGCCTTCGCCGATCCAATGCCATGTCGGCGTACCCGAGCGGCCATGGTCCTCGCCGAAACAGCACGGGCCAGCCTGCGCAGCGCCACGCGCAAACTCCACGTCGGGCGGTGCCTCAGCCAGTTTCGCCCGCTGGCGCGATGGGTCCGGAATCGGGACCGCGTCCAGCAAGGCACGGGTGTAGGGATGGCCCGGGTGCTCGAAGACCTGGAGGGTGCCGCCCAGTTCGACCAACTGACCGCTGAACATGACCGCCACGCGGTGCGCAACATGGCGCACCATCGCCAGATCATGTGCGATGAACAGGTACGAGAGGCCCAGGCGCTGCTGCAGGTCGCGCAGCAACGCCACGATCTGCGCCTGCGTGCGCACGTCGAGCGCCGACACCGGTTCGTCACAGACCACAAAGTCCGGATTCACCGCCAGCGCCCGGGCGATCACGATGCGCTGGCGCTGGCCACCGGAGAAGGCATGCGGATATCGCTGCACGACGTCCGGATCCAGGCCGACAAAGCCCAGCAGTTGCGCTACCCGAGCGGCCATCTGCGCCTTCGGCACAGACCGGTGAACCTGCAGCGGCTCCGTCAAGATCTGCGCGACCGTCATGCGCGGATTCAGGCTGGAATACGGGTTCTGCAACACGAACTGCATGTGCCGGCGCATGCGCCGTACATCGCCACGTGCCATGGTCATCAGTTCGCGACCGAGCAGCTGCACCGAGCCGCCACTGGCGCGCTGCAGTTGCAGGATCGCGCGCCCCGTGGTGGTCTTGCCCGAACCCGACTCGCCGACCAGGCCCAGTGTCTGCCCGGGCGCAATGTCGAACGACACCCCATCGACCGCGCGCACCGCCAGCGCACCGCGGCGCGGCGCAAACACCACCGACAGGTCGCGCACGCGCAGTACCGGCTGCGGCGCCACCGACCCGCCGCCACGCGGGCATGAGACCCCTTGACCGAGCACGGTTGCAATGCTCATGAGGTAACCTTCGCGCAACGCGCTGTGCAGCTGTGGGCCTTGGGAGCGGCCCGGCGCCTCACTGCACGACCCCCACAGGGTCCAACCGCGGCACGGCATCGAGCAAGGCACGGGTGTACGCATGTTGCGGCTGCACGAACATGGCGTCGACAGGCCCGGCTTCGACGATCTCGCCCTCCAGCATCACATGTACCCGCTCCACCATGCCTGCGATGACACCGAAGTCGTGGCTGATCAACATCAACGCCATACCCAGTTCCTGGCGCAAGCGCATCAGCAAACGCAGGATCTGTGCCTGCACCGTCACATCGAGCGCGGTGGTCGGTTCGTCGGCGATCAGCAACTGCGGCTCGCAGGACACCGCGATCGCGATCAGCACGCGTTGGCGCATGCCACCGGAGAACTGATGCGGATGGTCGCCGGCGCGCCGCGCGGCGTCACGGATGCCGACCAGCTCCAGCAGCTCGACGCTGCGCCGACGGGCCTGCTGTCGCGACAGACCGGTATGCCGGCGCACGATGTCGTCGATCTGCGCGCCAACGGTCATGACCGGGTTGAGCGAGGTCATCGGGTCCTGGAACACCATCGCGATACGCCGACCGCGAATGTCGCGCATCTCGGCTTCGGGCAGCTGCAGCAGATCCAGGCCGTCGAAGACCACCGAACCACCCAGCTCCACCGAAGAACCCTCCGGCGCCAGCCGCATCAACGCGCGCGCGGTGACGCTCTTGCCGCTGCCGGACTCCCCGACAAAACCTACGGCCTCGCCGGCCGCGACGTCGAACGAAATGCCCTTGACCACCTGCAGCATGCGTCCGCCAGCAGGAAACTGCGCCGAGAGACTGCGCACCTGCAGCATCGGTGATCCGCCATCGGCCATCACCGGCTCCCCACGTCGAGCCACTCGCGCAAGCCGTTGGCCAGCACGATGAAGGTCAGAGTCGCGAACACGATCGCGCACGCAGGACCGATTACGGTCAGAGGCGCCAACTCCATGAACTGGCGCGCCTCGGACAACATGCCGCCCCAGTTCGGATCCGGCGGCGGCGGACCGATTCCCAGGAACGACAAGGCGGTGACGGTGAAGATGGTGTTGGCCAGAGTCAGGCTGGTCTGCACCAGGATCGGGGAGATCACCATCGGCAGCACATGGCGAGTCGCGATCTGGAACTCGCTCACGCCCACGCTGCGCGCAGCCTCCACATGGTCCCAGCGCTTGACGCTGAGCACCGGGCCGCGCACCACACGGGCCATGGTCGGGGTGTAGACGATCGCAATCGTCAGGATCAGGTTGGGCACGGTCGGTCCCAGCGCCGCCACCACTGCAATCGCCAGCAGGAACACCGGAAACGCAAACACGATGTCGAGCGCGCGCATGATGAGCTCGTCGGTCAGGCCGCCGACGTAACCGGAGGTCAGCCCAAGCACCAGGCCTGCGGCCACGGCCAGCGAGACAGCAACAAATGTGATTAGCAGCGTGGTGCGCCCGCCGATGATCAGCCGACTGAGCACGTCGCGTCCGATTGAGTCGGTGCCCAGCCAATGCTCGGCACTCGGGCCAGCCAGAGAATCCGGCGAGAAGGCGATCGCGCTGTGCGGTGCGATCTGCAGACCGAAAATCGTCACCACCAGCATGCTCACCAGCATCGCCACACCTACGGCCAGCAACAGCCGGCCGCGCTGGGCAGTCGTTGCCGCGCGCGCCGGGGAAACCGGCGGGTCAGCCATAACTCACCCGCGCATCGGCCCGCGCATAGGCCACGTCGACCAGCACGTTGACCAGCAGCACGATCACGGCGGCCACCAGTACGATGGCCTGTATCACCGGGTAGTCGCGGCTGGTGATGGAGTCGAACAGGTACTGCCCCATGCCCGGGATCGTGAAGATGGTTTCGATCAGGATGCTGCCGCCGAGCAATTGAGCCAGTTGCAGCCCGGTGACGGTGATCACCGGCGTGAGTGCATTGCGGATCAGATAGTCGCGCAGCACCGCGCCCGAACCAAGGCCCTTGGCCCGTGCGACCATCACGAAATCCTGGCTTGCGACCTCCAGCACCGCAGCCCGCGTGTTTTCCGAAATCGTCACCGACACCGCCAGCGACAGCGAAAAAGCCGGCAGCAACATACTGCCCAGGTTGCCGATCGGATCCTCAAAGAACGGCACGTAATTGAAGATGCCCAGTTCCGGGAAGTACAAGCCGGCCAGCAAGACGATCAGGGTTGCGATGACAAAGTTGGGAATCGCCAGCCAGAAGCCGTTGATGCCCCGCACGATCCAGTCGGTGCGGCCGCGCAGTCGCGCCGAGGCCAGGCCACTGCCGACACCGAGCAGCATGGCCATCAGACCAGCCAGCAGGGTGAGCTCAAACGTCACCGCCAGGCGCGGCAGCAACTCGTCCAGCACTGGCTTGTCGGTGACGAATGAGGTACCCAGGTCGCCCACGGCCACCTCGCCCAACCACAGCAGGTATTGCGCCCAGATCGGCCTCTCCAGGCCAAGATCGCGGCGGATCGTCTCCAGCGCCTCGGGTGTCAGGTCAGCGGTGCCGGCGGCGGCCTGTGCAAAATCGCCCGGCAAGGCGCGCATCAGCGTGAACGCAACCAGCGAGACACCCAGCAGGATCGGCAGCATCCAGGCCAGCCGGACCAGCACCATCCGGGTCATGGTGCAGGCCCTGCCGGTGACACGCGCCTGCGCCGCACCGGCCTATTTGTCCAGCCAGGTCGTGCGCACGAAACTGCGAATGTTCGCCGCCAGCGGCACATACCCCTTGACGTGCCCGCGCCAGGCTTCCCAACGCAGGGGATACTGGTATATCTGCAGGATATAGGCCTGCTCGGCGATGTGCTTCTGGACCGCCTGGTAGGCTGCGGCACGTTTGGTGTTGTCCAGAATGGAGCGGGCATCAATCACCATCTTGTCGAGGGCGGCGTCGTCCATGCCAAGCGCCTTGCCGTGGGCATGCGCCGATGTCAGTCGCGACACGATCGCGTCCGGATCGGGGCTCCAGCTGAGCGCCACCGACAACAGGCCAAACTCGCCCTTGAGCCACATTCCGATCAGCGGCGCGGTCTCCATCGGCTTGAGATTGACCTTGATGCCCGCCGCTGCCCATTGCTGCTGCAAAATTTGCGCGCATTGCACGTCCAGCGCATTGGCCGCCACGACGATGTAGTCGCCCAGGTCGATGCCGTTCGGAAAGCCGGCCTCTGCCAGCAGCTTCTTCGCACCAGCGATGTCGTGCTTGTAGTACGGCATCGGGCCGACGCCGTCGTAGCCGCCGACCTGGCTTTCCGGCACCATGGCACCGACCTTGCCCGAACCACCCAGCACGGTCTGCAGGCATGCCTTGCGGTCGCTGGCCAGGCTCAAGGCACGGCGCACACGGACATCGTTGAACGGCTTTGCCTTGACGTTCATCCAGACCGGAAAGGTGCGTGAGGTCTTGCCCGGCGCCGACACCAGATCACGCGTGGTCTTGACAATTTGCGCCGAGACCTTCGGGTCCTTGAACCAGGTCATGTCGATCGCCTTCGAGCGCAAGGCTGACGCCAGCGACGCCTGGTCCTTGAAAAACTTGAACACCACCGTGTCCAGGTAGGGCTGCTTGTCTTCGTAGTAGTTCGGGTTGGCTTTGAGCGTGCACTGCTGGTTCGGCTCATACGATTCGAAGGCAAACGGACCGGTGCCTACCGGCTTGGTTTTGAGGTCGCCCACGCCCCGTGGCACGATGCATCCCATCGGGTTGGTGGCCAGGTAGCTGAGGAACGTCGCGCTGGGTGCCTTGAGCTCGAACTTGACGGTGTCTGCGTTCACCACGGTCACCGCCTTGATGGCCGAAAACAGGTTGGCGTTCGGACTCGCGGTGGCCGGGTCGAGAATGCGGTCGAAGGTGTACTTGACATCCTCGGCGCTGAAGGTCTGGCCGTTGTGGAATTTCACGCCTTGGCGCAGTCGGAAGATGTAGGTGGTCTCGTCAGGCGTCAGGAAGCCGGTGGCCAGATCGGGCTCCACCTTCATGTCGGCGTTCCAGCGCAGCAAGCCGGTATAGAGCAGCGAGGTGAAGTCGAATGACGAGAAGGCAGTCACCGTCGTGGGATCGAGCCCGATCGGATCGGCATCGGCGCCAATGGTCAACATGCCGCCCCGCTTCGGGCTGCCGCCTTGCGCCAAAGCCAGCGGCGCCAGCGACAGCGCTCCGCCAGCCAGGGCCAGGCGCAACAAGGTGCGCCGGTGAACGCCACCCTCATCGTGCACGCGGGCGAGCAGCGTCGCACGGTCCATGTCAGATGGTGTCGGCTTCAACATGACGCATCCTTGTTGTTGGAGTTGCAGACCGCCAGCCCGGATCACCATCGAAGAACTCCCGCAAAGCCGCCCGGCGGACCCATCAAAATACTTCTCCGAAGCAGCCTCGCTTCGTTGAACTTCATAATACCGGCGCATTGCTCCGGGATCTGGCAACACATGTTTCGCCGAATGAAACTTGAGTCTGACCGCTACGGCTCGCCGGTTGGCATCAGCATTCGTACGTGCCCGACAAGGCGCCCGGAACGGCGCTGGGCCATCGGGCCGATGCGCGCGTGGGCCGTGGAACTGCCTGTCGGTGACCGCGATCAGCCGCGCTGCAATTCAGTGCGCAAAGGAAGCAGCCAGGCGCACGAGCAAGCGCACAGCCGCTGGAACCGGCTCGACCAGCGGCACCGCGACCCGATGCGCGATCGCGCGCGCGGCTACCGCCAGTCGCCCGCCGCCGATCACGATAGCCTGTGCACCGTCCAACTGCACAGCCTGCCCGCATGCCAGCAGCAAGGCATGGCGCAGTGCGTTCGGCTCCGCCATCAGCACGCGCGGGTCCCCGGGGGTGAGACGGACACCCAGACAGTGCTGGCCCCAGCCATACCGATCGGCCATAGCCATGATCGAGGCCGCCAGGTCGGGGGTTGTGGTGACGACACTGAAGCGGCGTTCACCACCGGACCGGTTCCTGGCCGGTCGCCTGCACGATGGCTGCGATGGCGCGATCCAGATCGGCGCTCTCTGCCGCGGCGCCCGAAACCGGCGCGCGCCGATGCGCGAGCAATGAAGGCGGACTCGAACGCTTGCAACGACGACCTGCCCTTTACCGTCGGGTCCGACGGGCGTGTGCACGTTGGTGTTGCCTTATGCGTTCGACAGCAATGACATGCGCTTTTACAACCACGGTGGATTCGTGTTTGGCGACGATTTCGCGCGCTACTGCCCGCCGGCGTCTGGAACAGCGTGT
>JBBRVD010000159.1:0-8830 GCA_038247175.1 Burkholderiales bacterium
TCGACCTGGGTGCGATCCGCGCCTTCCTGAGCGGTGCGCGGCTGCCGCTGCGCGGAACCGACCCCATGGGCAGTGGCATCGAGCGGGTGTTCAGCGCTGCGATGTTTCCCCCGCGCGCACGCGACGCCCGGCCACCCGGCTACCTGTATGTGGTGCTCGACGGCCAGACCCGTGACCAGATCGCGGGGCACGCGAGTCTGTGGCCGGTCTGGCGCAGTGCTGCGCTGGCGGGCCTGGGCGCGCTGCTGTTGGTGGCGCTGCTGGGCCGGTTCGTGTTTCGACGCATGACGCTGCCGCTGCGAGAGCTTGCGGGGGAACTACGGGCCTGGCAATTGCATCCCGTGGCACCGGGGTTGGAAGCCCCACCGAAGGGCCGCACCGGTGGTCGCAATGCCGATGAGGTGCGGGCGATCTCGGACGCGTTCGACGACATGCGCCAGCGTATCGAGTTACAGAGCGAACGCGAACGCCGGCAGGCCCATGCACACCAGGAAATGATGGCCGGTGTGGCGCATGACCTGCGTACGCCGCTCACCGCCTTGCACGGTCATCTGGAGGCACTGGCCAGCGACAGAGCGGTCGATCCTCGCTTGCGTGAACGGCTGCTGCAGGCTGCGTTGGCCCAAAGCAACAAGGTGCGGCGGCTGTCGCAGCAGCTGTTCGAACTCGCCGCCCTTCAGTCGTCCGACCAGGTGCTGCACCGCGAGGTGTTCCGGCTCGACGAACTGGTGGCCGATGCGGTGCAGAAGTTCGAACTGTGCCATTCACCACCGGCGGTCCTGCTTGCGGGCGAGCCGCCGGGTAGCCTGGAGTTCGATGGCGACCTGCACCTGATCGAACGCGCGCTTACCAATCTGATCGACAACGCGGTGCGCCACGCGCCGGGACGAGCGCCGGTGCGGGTGAGCGTGCGGCGCGAGGGCGCCCATGCGCAAATTCTGGTCGAGGACAGCGGGCCGGGATTGCCGGACGAACTGGCGCAGCGCCTGACTACCGGACGGTCGATGCGCGACCCACCGGCCCAGCGGACCCGCGGCGGCATCGGCGGGCTCGGGCTGGCGATTGCGCAGCGGGTGGCGGTGTTGCATGGAGGGAGCTTGATACCCCTGCCGTCGGGGCAGGGGGGAACGACCTTGTGTCTGGCCTTGCCGTTGGGTTGAAGCCGTCAAGCCAGCGGGTGACCGACGACATCACGCGCGCAAGCCGCTTGTCGGAAGGCCTGTCGACGTTGGCCAGGAACGGGCAGGCAAAACCCACCGCGGGTGTCAGCTGCGCTGCGGTTGATCCAGCGCAAAGGCCGGACTGACCGACGATGCTACCGATTCAACGCCCGTTCCATCGGAAGTGGCATGTCTCGTTGCGCAAAAGGACCCGATGAAATCATCCAGATGCAGGGCGACAGTTGGCGGTGTCGGGCCGCTGGCGCGACCGTTGTCATGGCCGCAACGGGGTCTTTAGTTCGACCATGATGACGTGTGTGGGCGTCGTGCCGACGTTCTCGCCGATGTGCACCTGCTCTGGCGAATACATCACGTCACCGGCCTTGAACTCGCGCATCAGAACCTTGCCGTCGGGCAGATGGATCTTGCGCTTGAAGGCACTGACCGCGTACAACACGAACGCCGGGTGTCGGTGCTCATGGGTCTTCTCGCCCGGCAGATCCTTGTATTCGAGTACCCGCACTTGCGCGTTTTCCATCACCACCTTGTATTTGTCGCCATCGGTCTCGACCGGACTCTGCGCCAAGACCCTCAGCGGCAGCACCAGTACCAGTGTCAGGCAGCAAGCAGTTTTCAACATCATGTTTTCCTCCATTCAGGCAGACAGGGCACAACGCCGCGCGATGGAGGCCGACACCCGTGCCGGGCGGCAGCGGACTCCTGAAATGGCAGCTTGCGGCTGGCGCACCCAGCGGCGCGTCCATGGCGTCCAGCGTAAACAGGGGGATCGTAGAAATGGCTTAGAGATTGCGGAGTTCGTGGGCCAATGCCTCGGTCGCCGCCGCCGGGCGCACCCCCAGCACGACTGCCAATTGCTGACGGCAGCGGCGGTAGACTGCCAATGCCTCGGCGCGCTGGCCGAGCACGAGCAGGCAGCCAATCAGCCTGCGCGCCAGGTCTTCGGCCAGCGGCTGGTGCTCGACCAGGCGCTGGTACAGGCGCGCCGCAGCGCCATGGTGGCCGGCGGCTTCGAGGCGCGCGCCCTGTGCCACGACCTGCCGCGTGACCCGTGCCTCGATGCGCTCGCGCGCCACAATCACATCGGGTAGATCGTCGTCGCCGGCCAGGAAGGTCCCTGGGTACAGCCCCAGCACGGCGTCGATCCAGGCATCGGGCGCTGCAGCCGCATTCGGCGGCGCGGCCAATGCGGCCTCGAGCGCCGCGACGTCCGTCCAGCAGGTGCGCCCATCCAGGCTCAGGCTGCCGGCGCGCAGCGCCAGGTGGCTCTCGGCACCGAGCAGCTTGCGCAGCCGATGCAAGGTGTTGTCGAACGAGTTGCGTGCCGCGTCACCCGGCGCGTCGGGCCACAGGCTGGCGCTCAGCCGCGTGACGGGTATGTTCTGGCCACCCAGCGCAATCAGCAGCTTGAGCAGGTCGAGTGCCTTGCGGCTTTCCTTGCGCGACAAGCGGGCTGTCCTGCCGTCGCGTTCGAAGGCGAATCCACCCAGCGTGCGGATTCGCACTGGCCAGGGCCAGTTGGCCGGCGCGTCCGCCGGCGCCGGCAAGGCGTAACGCCGCACCATTTGCTGCACGAAAGGCGGATCGATGTCGTGCGCCAGCGCCAGGGCTGCCAGCCGCGGCATCATGTCGCCGCAGCAATACGGCATCGGTCCGAAATCGTAGCCGCACGAGCGGCCGATCGCAAAGGCACGGCGCAAGGCGCCAAGCGCGCGCGGCTGCTGGCCGCGCCGCTCGGCCAACCAGGCCTCGACCAGCGCCAGGATCCAGTGGTGCCAGCGGCAGACCACATGGAACGGATGATCGAGTGCACTTTGAAGCGCGGATTCCGCCTCGTCGAAGCTGTCGACCTGGGTCGCGGCCAGCGCCTGGCCGATCAGCGCGATGTGCTCGCGCAGCGGCCAGCCGCTGTCACGTCCACTGGCCACGGCCGCCCGCATCAGCTGCGCGGCGGAGCGCCAGTCTTCGTCGAGCAGCATCAGCATGCCGCGCTGGAACTCGTAACTGGTCACGTCCACCGGACTGCTGGCCGCCAGCAGCCCGGCAGCCAGGGCCAGGTGGCTGCGTGCCAGGTCGGCATTACGCGCCGATTCCGCGGCCAGAGCCATCATCAGATGGGCCTTCACACGCACCTGCGGCGCCGCGGTTTGCGTCAGCGCCAGTGCGCGGGTCGCCTGTTCCAGTGCCTCGTCAATGCGCCCGAGTAGCGAGCGGACCAGCACGCCGACACCGTACCAGCGCAACAAGGTCGCCGGCGCTGCCTCTTGAATGGCGCCGAGCAAGTCGATCTTGACCAGGACGCGGTCCAGTCGCGGTGTCTGCCCGGTCCACAGCAGAAAATAGGCGAGGCTGCCGACCAGGATGCGCTGGCTGGCACCCAGCGGCTGGTCGAGCATCTGTTCGGCCGCATCGGCTAACCGCGTGGTCAGCGGATGTGCCGGGTCGCGATACACGAACGCTGCCAGCAATCCAGGCATGACCCGCAGG
Source organism: Burkholderiales bacterium (assembly GCA_038247175.1). GTDB lineage: Bacteria > Pseudomonadota > Gammaproteobacteria > Burkholderiales > Burkholderiaceae_C > CAISIP01. The sequence continues at coordinate 3,666 of JBBRVD010000159.1, forward strand.
TCGCGCTCCTGGCTGCGGCGCTGCAGGTAAACCGCTGCATGCGACTCGAGTATCGGCATCCATGGCGCAAGTGCATCGTAGTTCGCCCCTTGGAAGATGATCGCATCCGCCGATGCGGCGGCGGCTTCGAATGCGCCCTCGACGTCGCCGTCGGCGACAAAACCCGCATAGGCCTGCCGCAACAGGACCAAGGCGCGCGTCGCGTCGATGGCGAGCTCGCAGAATCCCCGCCAGTAGCATGCCCGTGGCAGCTGTTGCCAGGCTTCAGGCATCGACGCCAGGGCCTGGCCGATGATTGCCGTGCGTCCCTGGGCCACGAATCCTCCGGCATGGGCCAGCAGCATGGCAAACGCTTCGGGCCAGGCCTGCGCGCCCAGCAGCTCAATCACCGCGGCGTCGGCATGACCCGTATCGGACAACAGCCGCGCGGCATCGACCCGCAGCGCGTGCAACGCGCCCGCGTCCAGCGCTGCGACGGCGCGCGAACGCAGGAAAGCGCTGAACAGGGCGTGGAACGCATACACCACCGCCGGGCCATCGCGCCGGTCGGTGAACAGACCGCGGTGTGCCAGTTCCTCGAGCAGCGCGCCTGCACGCGGATCGTCTCCCAGGCGCACGGCCATCGCCGCTGTTGCGCCTGGCAGGAATGCGATGCGCTGCAACGCCCGACATTGCCAGGGTTCCATCGCCTCGAATACCTCCGCGGCGATCAGGTCGAACACACGCTGCGGTGCGACGTCGTGGCCTGCGGTTTGTGGCGCGTGGAACTCGGAGCGCGAGGCAAGTATCAGGATCATCGCCGCCGCCCATCCGTCCGCCGCCTGACACAGTGCGTCTGCAGACCCGTTGCGGTCGTGCAATTGCAGCAGCGCGCGGGTTTCTTCGGGCCGAAAACGCAGCGCGGCAGCGTCGATGACAGCCATCTGCTGTCGTGCCAGCGGCCGCGCGTAAGTCGCTGGCGGTGGCTCGCGGCTGATGACGATCAGCCGCGAGCCCTGCGGGATCTCGTCCAGCGCCGCTGCAATCGCGGCATGCAGCGCGGGACCACGATCGAGTTCCTGTGCGTTGTCGAGCACCAGGGCCCACGGACCTGCGAGTACGAGCGCGAGGTGACGCATGCAGCGGCGGACGAAACCCGTCACATCGCGCAGATCGTCCGCATTGGGCAGCGGCATGCGCAACCGCTTTCGGGGGGCTAGCACCGCGGCAGCTTCGCCAAGGAAATAGGCAAAGCTGGCCGGATCGGCGTCGCCGGCATCGAGCTGCATCCACAACGCAGGCAGCGCGCGCGCCTCGAGGTAGGTTGCCACCAGCGTCGACTTGCCAAAACCGGCCGGGCCGGCAATCCACAACGCGGGCAACTCGGCGCCGGCGTCGATTGCACCAAACAGCCGCTCGCGCGCGATGGCGCGGCCTAGACGGGGCCGGCGCAATTTTCCGAGCACTGGCATCGGATCTGGGCGAGAGGCGGTCATTGCGCCGATCATAGGCGTGGCGCATCGCGCCGGGCCAGGGATGGCGCGCAAGATTTCGCGGTCATGGCGCCGCGGCCAAAGGCCCCACGCCGACACGCAACAGCTTTGCGTCTGGCCTGCCGACCGACTTTGCGTTAAGCTGAAGAGCCCTTCACGGGACAGGAGACCTGCCATGGCATGTGACTATGAATGCGCGCCGCACCGCGGCGGTTGGGTCGCCGGGGTTTGCGCAACAGTGATGGCGCTGGGACTGGTATCGGGCGCGAGCGCCCCGGCAGCTGCGCAAGAGCCCTCGAACCACACGCAGGCCATGCAGGGCCTGCGCCATGCCGATGCCTCGCACCGGCTTGCGGCCATGGCGCGGCTGGCCGATATCGGCACCGCGGCCGACGCCAACGCGGTGATGCCGCACCTGCGTGACGACAGTCCGGCGGTGCGCCAGTTCGCCATGGCACTGGTCTGGCGCTTATGGGGGCGTTCCGGTGACCCGGCTGTCGATGCGCTCTACGAGCAAGGAGTGGCTCTGATGCAGGCCGGTGAGTTGACCCAGGCGGTGCGGGTGTTCAGCGACATCATCGCCCGGCGTCCTGCATTCGCCGAAGCCTGGAACAAGCGTGCGACGCTGTTCTTCCTGCTGGACCAGCACGAGTTGTCGATGAAGGACTGCGACGAGGTGCTCCAACGCATACCGCTGCATTTCGGCGCATTGTCCGGCTATGCACAGATGCTGGCTGGACGCGGCCAACCGGAGCGGGCACTGCAATACCTGGAACGCGCGTTCCAGGTCAATCCAGACATGCCCGACGCGAAATTGGCGATCGAGCATCTGCGTCGGCAGGTCGAGGCCCGGCGCAAGAAGTCGGTCTGACAGCGGGCCACAGCGGCAGGGCTGCGCCCACGCGCGGCAGCGGATGGACATACCTGGCGCCGTTCGCCGCGTCACCGGAGCGGCTACCCGTTCCGTCAAGATGGATAGACCACTGTCGCATGAACCGATGTCATGCATGGCTCCGTCCTCGACGAGCGAGGAAACGGAGCGCTTTTTCTCCATCCGAGCGCGTAGCCAGATCGGCCTGCGGGAACTATGGCATATACGAGGCGAGCCACCCGCCGCATACACCGCCCGCCGCTTGGACCACCTGGAACAGGGTGGCGTTAGCCGGCAGGGGTGCAAGGCGCCGCAGCAGTTCCACGCAGGCGGTACAGAAAAGGTATAGCGCCACTGACACCGCGGCCTTCGACGGGTCATATGCGGTTGTCCAAACAGCAATGAGGGCAAAGGCGAATACATGCCGAAACCAACGCCCTTCGATGGAGGTCCCTGCCGTGGCCGCGCGCGACCATCCCACCACGTACGCCAACAGAAACACCAACAGCGGCAATGCGGTTCCGGTTGCGTGCGTGGCAGTCATCGCGGGGTTGGGTTCGTCCATCGCAACGAACAGCCTGTGCGCGAGCATCATGGCCAGGCTCGCTGACATCGCCAGCAAGAACCAGATCAGAACGACACAGACGCCGCTGTTCGAGACGCAATCCATCCTGTCCAACCCGGGCCGCGGCGGCGGTACGCCCACCTTGTGCACAACAACGATCAGGCTCGCCCCGATGATCAGCAGGATGGTGCCCACGATGAGCCACGCGGTGGTCGAAGGGGCATGCGCTGGATGCAGCCAGACCAGTACGCCCAGCAGCGCCCCTGCGTTGCTGGACGCGAGAATCGCGTAGGGACGCTGTCGGCACGCCCTTGGAGTTCTCCCCAGCGCGCGCACCATGACTGTCGACGCGCAGGCAAGCCACACCGCAATCGGCGCAAGTTGACCCAGGCGATGGGGCCCCTCGGGCATTACCATGAGGACGGTGTACATGGCCACAGGCACGAAGACGACCGCCGCCAGGCGTAGGTCAGGTGCTGGCGCCAGGCCCGACGAGACGGCAGTCAGTGTGACGCCTGCGAGGTACGTCCACTGAAAGAAGTGCACTACGGTGGCAGGAGTGTGCCAACGCCCCAACTCGGCCACAGCCAGAGGTTGCAGACCGAACAGAAGGAAACCCGACAAACCTGCGACGGCGCTTGCGAAAATCAGCAGACCCGTGAATGTTTGCGTGTCTGACGCCTCGCTCCATTTCGACGCCATGCGCTTGTCTCCCGGTGCCGGCAGCGACCGTGTCAGTCACGGCAGGCCAGCAATATGCCTTCGCCACTGCCGAGATCATCAATGCTCGTACGGAACGCCGGGTCGCGCCGGGCGGCTTCTACAAACTGCGTGACCTCGCGCGCGGCCGGGCGCAAGACGTTGTCGGCCGTGTAGCAGCCCTTCGCTGCAATCTTGCCCTTGAGGTCGTTCCAGTAGTTGAGGTACCAATTCTTGTCGGCGTCCTGGAACACCAGGTCCCAGGGACCCGGCAATTGCTTGACCAGGTCGTGCGCGTTGGCGAGGCGCGCATCGATGTAGGCGTCGACCCCAGCCAGTTTGAAGTTGCGCAGGGCTTCTGCGTGGCGTGTCGGGTCGATTTCGATGGTCGTCAGCCGACCCCCGGTCTTGGCAGCGGCCCAGCCCAGCCAGATCGCGGAATGCCCGGTCGATGTGCCCACCTCGAGCAGACGCTTGAAACCGTTCTTGAGCACCAGGTCATGCAACGCCTGCCCATCTTCGTAGCGCACGTTCCAGTAGTTGACGCCTTGGCTCCATGTTTCCCGGCGTTGATCCAGGAAGGCCTTGACGCGGGAGTCAAGATTCGCCGGCACTTGCGCCATCGCGTCGCGTGCCAGCATGGGCACCGACGCACCCCAGCCAAGAATGGCCATGCTGGACAGGGAAAATGCGCGTCGGGTCGGGTTCATGGGCTTGTTCACATGCTTACGGTTGCAAGTGGATGGTGGGTGATGTCAGGCCACGCCGGCGAAGAAGCGTGCGAGATGCGGCACCACCATGTCAATCGTCATCGGGTCCTGGTAGAACTGGATCTGGTTGCGCCCTTCGAGCCAGACCGCCTGTTTGTTCTTCGAGGCGATCTCGTCAAACAGGCGGCGCGGGATCAGCGGCCCGGTGGCGGCGCGCTCGCTGTGCACCATCAGCACCGGCTGCTTCAGCCGCCGTAGTTGCTCATCGATGCGGTGACCCCAGATGTCGGCCTCGCTCATGCGCGTGATACGGTTCTCCCACAGCCCTGTATGCGCGGCGAATGGGCCGCGATCAGCCCAGCGGTAATAGAAATCGTGAATTGGCTTTGCCGTGAGCAATGCATCGCGGTCGCTCATGCTGACGATGGGAATGTAGTCCACCTGCCCGTTGCGCAAGAAGGCGGCCCTTGACTCCTGCGCCCTGGCGATGCGCAAAGCCACGTTCTCGGGGCCACCGAGGTAGAGCGCCGCCGTCTCTGGCATGAGGTAGTGGCCGGCAACCAGCGACAACGAATGCACGCGAGGCTCGTCGGCGGCGGCCTCCACCACCCAGTTGGTGCCTTGGCACACGCCGAGCAAATGCAGTCGGCCCGCGTCCACTTGCGCCCGGCCTGCCAGAAAAGACACCGCCGCACGCAGATCTTCCACCTTGGCCTGGCGGCTTTCCCAACGTCTTGGCTCGCCAGCCGATTCCCCGTGGTACCGCGGATCGAAGATCAGCGTTGCAAAGCCCTCGCGCACCAGGCGTGAGGCGTACTGCAGCGGGGCCTGCTCCTTGACGAATGCCA
>JBBRVD010000160.1:0-8801 GCA_038247175.1 Burkholderiales bacterium
CGCGTTCGGCCACGAACAGGTGGCGCAAGGCCTTGCTCTGCGGCGTGAACATCAGGTTGGCGAAGATCTCGCGCTCGATCGCCAGACCCTGGTCGATCCGGTTCTGCGTGGCCGCCTCGACGGCCTCGACGCACTTGAGCGGCGCCGGGTAGTTCTTCGACATGCCGCCCACCATGTTGCGGACAAACTGGAAATACGCATCGCCCAGCGGATGCTTGCACGGCAGGTCACGCACCAGTGGCAGCGGGCGGGCGTCGGCCACCGAACGGGCCAGCGCCAGCGCATCATCGAGCAGCGACTCGGCGGACGCGGCCACCTTGTCGAACAACTTCTGCCCCGGCAGACTGGCCAGCAGTTCGCTGGCCTGCGGCTCGCCACTGACGATCATGTTCAGCGCCACCTCGACTCCCAACACGCGCGGCAGGCGCTGCGTGCCCCCGGCACCCGGAATCAGCCCGAGCTTGACTTCCGGCAATGCCACTTTGCAGCCCGGGGCGGCGATGCGGTAGTGGCATCCCAGCGCCAGTTCCAGGCCGCCGCCCATGACCACCGAATGCACCGCCGCCACGACCGGCTTGGTGGCGTTCTCGATCGCCTTGATCACGCTGAGCAGATTGGGTTCCTGCAGCGCCCGGGGCGAGCCGAACTCCTTGATGTCGGCACCGCCGGAAAACGCCTTGCCGGCGCCGGTGATGACGATGGCCTTGACCCGGGCATTGGCCAGGCCCCGTTCCAGGGCCTTCACCAGGGCACGGCGGGTGCTGAAACCCAGGCCATTCACCGGCGGATTGTCCAGTGTGATGACGGCCACGTTGCGGTGGAGTTTGTATTGAGCTGTCATGCGGAGTTCCTTGCGAGAAGTGGATGACCGGGGGGAATAGAACGGTCGTTCTTTTTGAAACATTGTAGGTTCGTGGCCCGACCCGTGAAGGCCCGATTGTCACGACCGGGACAAAAACTACGTACCGAAAAAGCCTGGTGCCCACTCCCGCCGCGACTCGCATGGGAGCGGGAACTAGACCTCCAGCCATTCCTGTCGCGTGGCGACGTTTTCGCGCAGCAGGGTCGGCGTGCCGTTGAACACGATACTGCCGTGCCCCATCACCAGCGTGCGGTCCGAGATCGCCATGGCGATGGTGAGTTTCTGTTCGATCAGCAGCACCGAGACGCCGCGGCCCTTCAGACTGTGCAGGTATTCGCCGACCAGTTCGACGATCTTGGGCGCGAGGCCTTCGGTCGGCTCGTCGATGATGACCAGGTCGGGGTCACCCATCAGGGTACGGCACAACGTGAGCATCTGCTGCTCACCCCCCGACAGCACCCCGGCCTCGGTATGCTGGCGCTCCTTCAGGCGGGGGAACATGCGGTACATGTCGTCGAACGACCAGCGACTGCCCTTGCCCTTACCCTTGCGGCCCAGCAACAGATTCTGCTCCACCGTCAGCCGGGGGAAGATGTCGCGGTTTTCCGGTACGTAGCCGATCCCCAGATGGGCGATCTCGAACGGCTGCAGACCCAGGATGGGCTGGTTGCGCCACTGCACTGACCCGGTGCACTCCACCATGCCCATGATGGCCTTGGCAGTGGTGCTGCGGCCGGAACCGTTACGCCCGAGCAGCGCGACGATTTCGCCCTTGTCAACCGCAAGATCGACACCGTGCAACACATGACTCTTGCCGTAGTACGCGTTCAGACCCTTGACTTCGAGCAGCATGTCACGGCCCTCCCACTTGCGCATCGGCCACGGATGAACCCAGGTAGGCCTCCTGCACGCGCGAATTGGCACGGACCGCCTCGGGGGTATCGAAGGCCAGCACCTCGCCATACACGACAACGGCAATCTTGTCGGCCAGGCCGAATACCACGCCCATGTCGTGCTCGACCGTCAGCAAGGTCTTGCCGACGGTGACCTCCTTGATCAGCTCCGTGAATCGCGCGGTTTCACTATGGCTCATGCCGGCTGTCGGTTCGTCGAGCAGGATTACGTCGGAGCCGCCACCGATGGTGATGCCGATCTCCAGTGCGCGTTGCTCCGCGTAGGTCAGGTTCATCGCCAGTGTTTCGCGTTTGGCGCCCAGTCGGATCATGGTCATCAGTTGCTCGGCTCGTTCGTTGGCATCGTGCAGATTGGCCAGGAATCGCCAGAAGCTGTATTTGTAACCCAGGCTCCACAACACGCTGCAGCGCAGGTTCTCGAACACGGTGAGCTTGGGAAAGATGTTGGTGATCTGGAAACTGCGCGACAGGCCCAGACGGTTGATCTCATAGGGCTTGAGCCGGTCGATGCGCCTGCCGTTGAGATGCACCTCGCCACTGGTCGGATGCAGTCGGCCACTGATCAGGTTGAACAACGTTGACTTGCCGGCGCCGTTGGGGCCGATCACACCGATACGTTCACCCTTTTGCACCGTCAGGTCGATGCCGCGGATGATCTCGGTCCGGCCGAAACTCTTGCGCAGATCCTTGAGCTCGATCGCACTCGTCATGTCGCCGCCCGCCGCCGGATATCCGCCTCGATCGCGGTCTGGATCAGGCCCCATCGGTGAACGAAGCCGCGCCGTACCCATTCGAACAGTCCGGCGCCGATGGCCAGCACCAGGGCGGCCAGCAGCCAATGCACCATGTTCCTGACATCCAGCCCCACCCCCAGGTAGGAGAACACCGAGCCCTCGGACTGCTTGAGCTGCAGGTGGAACACCATCTCGACGAGCGACGTACCCCCCGCGAGCATCAGCACACCAGTGGCAGCCAGCCCCAGATACGACAACGCCAGTTCGCGCAGTCGCCCGAACATCGCGACCCGCATGTTCATCATGATCAGGCTGGCAATACCCCCGGGCGCGAACATCACCATCAGCAGGAAGATCAGGCCCAGGTACAGCAACCAGGCCTGGGTGAACTCGCTGAACAGCACCAGTGCCAGCACCATCAGGATGGCGCCCAAGATAGGGCCGAAGAAAAACGTCGCCCCACCCAGGAAGGTGAACAGCAGGTAGCCACCCGATCGGGCCGCACCCACCACTTCGGCGGTAACGATCTCGAAGTTCAGAGCCGCCAGACCACCCGAGATGCCGGCGAAAAAGCCGGCGATGATGAACGCCAGGTAACGCACCCGCTGGGTGTCATAACCGACGAACTCGACGCGCTCCGGATTGTCGCGCACGGCATTGAGCATGCGCCCCAGCGGAGTGCCGGTGAACGCGTACATCAGCGCAACACAGACGAAGGTGTAGATCGCGATCAGGTAGTAGACCTGGACCTGTGGTCCGAAGGTGATGCCCCACCATCCATCGCGCACCATGCGGTTGCCCGAGACCCCACCCTCGCCACCGAAGAACTCGGGAACCATCAGCGACATCGCGAACACCAGTTCGCCCAGGCCCAGGGTGATCATCGCAAACGTCGTTCCGGACTTGCGCGTGGTGACATAACCAAACAGTACAGCGAACCCCAGCCCGGCCAATCCGCCCGCCAGAGGCACCAGCGCCACCGGCAAGGGCAGGCCGCCCCCGGTCGCGGCATTGAGCGCATGGATGGCCATGAACGAACCCAGGCCGGTATAGACGGCATGGCCGAAGCTGAGCATGCCACCCTGACCGAACAGCATGTTGTAGGACAGGCAGGCGATGATGCCAATACCCATCTGCGACAACACGGTCATGCCCAGGCCGCTGTCGAACACCTGCGGCGCCAGCGCCATGACCAGCGCGAATGCGGTCCAGACGATCCAGCGTGAGCGATTGATCGAGGTTGCCATGCTTCAGCCCTCCCGAGTGCCGAGCAGGCCCCGGGGCCGGAAGATCAGCATCAGCACCAGGAACAGGAACGGCAGGATGGGTGCCACCTGGGACAGGGTCATGTTGATATAGGTATTGTTTGCCAGGCCCTGGCTGAGCGTCAGGCCCAGTTGCTCGGCCAGCGTCGCCAATGAAACGTCGAATGCCACCGCGAAGGTCTGGATCACGCCGATCAGCACCGATGCCAGGAACGCTCCGGATAGCGAGCCCATGCCGCCCACGACGACGACGACGAAGATGATGGGACCGACCGTGGCCGCCATGGCCGGTTCGGTCAGGAAGATGCTGCCACCGATGACACCGGCCAGACCGGCCAGTGCCGTGCCCGCTCCGAACACCAGCATAAACACCCGCGGCACGTTGTGTCCCAGCGCCTCGACCATGTGCGGATGGGTCAGCGCGGCCTGAATCACCAGGCCGATGCGGGTACGGGTGAGCAGCAGCCAGACCGAGAACAGCATGACCAGGGCCACCAGCATCATGAAGCCGCGGGTGGCGGGAAACGGCGAGCACACGACTCGGATCGCTGCGTCGGCGGAGTGGCACATCTCGGCGGGCGCGCCACCCATCATCATGCTCAATCCGTCGCCGGTGCGATTGATCAGCGTGAACAGCGGGCCGCTCAGCGACGCGGGCGGCTTGAATTCGAGCGCGATGCGGCCCCAGATGAGCTGCACCAGCTCCAGCATGACGTAGGCCAGGCCGAAGGTCAGCAGCAACTCAGCTACATGCCCGAACTTGTGCACCCGCCGCAGGAAATAACGCTCGAACAAGGCTCCCAGCGCTCCGACGACGATTGGCGCCAGCACCAGGGCCGCCCAGAAGCCGGTGACCGAGGCGATCGTGTATCCGACATAGGCGCCCAGCATGTAGAAACTGGCATGGGCGAAATTGAGCACACCCATCATGCTGAAGATCAACGTGAGCCCCGAGCTGAGCATGAACAGCAACAGGCCGTAGCTCAAGCCGTTGAGCATCGAGATGACGAAAAACTCCATCGAAACCGGCCTCGCTCAGGACTCCACAACAGGGAGTCCGGCGCATGACGCGCCAGAACTCCCCGACCCTCGAAACGCCAGCCAGGGCTGACAGCTACCCGGCTCAGCCGGGCCGCTTCATCTGGCAGCTGGTGGGCGTGCTTGACACGTAGTTCGGGTATTCCTTGACCGGCGCCAGCGTCATGCCAGTGTTCTCCGGGCTGTAGGGATATTTGGCGCTGGCCTTCTGCCACACTGACACGTACAACTTTTGCTGCAACTGGTGGTCGGACTTGCGCATCTCGACCTCGCCGTTGAAACTCTCGACCTTGAGGCCTTCGAGCGCCGCGGCCACCTTGACCGGGTCGGTGGACTTGGCCTTGGCCATGGCTGCACCCAGCATCTCGAAGATGCGGATTGTCGAGGCGGTGTAAAAGTCGTCGTTGTACTTGGTGTTGAACTCCTTCATCCACTTGTCCATCTGGCCACCCATGTTGTAGTGGTTATAGGCGATCTGGTAGACGCGTCCGGCTCCGTTGGTGCCCAGGGCGGTCGGCGTGCCGGTAACACCAGCGTAGTACGTGAAGAACTTGCCGTTGTATCCGCCTTCCGTCGCCGCCTTGATCAGCAACGACAGATCGGAGCCCCAGTTGCCGGTGATGACGGTATCGGCACCAGACGCCTTGATCTTGGCGATGTAGGGTGCGAAGTCACGCGTCTGCGCCAACGGGTGCAGGTCTTCGCCGACGATCTGGATGTCGGGCCGCTTGCGCGCCAGTGTCTCCTTGGCGTACTTGGCGACCTGCACGCCGTGCGAATAATTTTGTCCCAGGATGTAGACCTTTTTGATGTCCTTCTGGTCGACCATGAAGCTGGACATCGCCTCCATCTTCATCGACGTATCAGCGTCGAAGCGGAAGTGCCAGTAGTTGCATTTGGAGTTTGTCAGGTCGGGATCGACTGCCGAATCGTTCAGGAAGATGACCTCCTTGCCCGGGTTGCGCTCGTTGTGTTTGGCCACCGCGTCGGACAGCGCCAGCGCCACCGACGAACCGTTGCCCTGAATGATGTAACGCACGCCGTTGTCGATCGCTGCCTTGAGCGCGTTCAGGCTTTCCGTCGGGCTCAGCTTGTTGTCGATGGTGGAGAACTCGAACTTCACGCCGGCCGGGTTGCCCGCACCGCTGAACTTTTCGGCAAAGAACTTGTAGCCTTTCTCCTGGCTCAGCCCGACCGGCCCCAGCAGTCCGGTCAGCGGGTCGATTCGCACCAGCTTGACAGTCTCGCCCTTCTGGGCAAACACCGAACCTGCACATGCCAGCGCCACCGCGGCCGTCACACTTTTGATCAATGTCAGCTTCATTTTCTTTGTCTCCTCTGGTTGAAGTAACTGCGGCAGGCCATCCGCCACAGCGCGGAACAATTACCGCTGCGAAACACCAAAACGGGTTTCCGGGGCAGACGTTACCATGGCCCGGGCAGAAATGGCGTCCCTCTGGCTTCAGAGCCCGGGCAGCACATAGTCCTTGAGCTGTTCGCGCAACTTGGTCTTTTGCATCTTGCCGGTGCCGCCGAGCGGGATCGCGTCGACGAACACCACGTCATCGGGCACCTGCCATTTGGCGATCTTGCCTTCGTAAAACGCCAGCAGCTCGTCGCGCGAAACATCGATACCCGATCTGCGCACGACTGCGATGATCGGACGCTCATCCCATTTCGGATGACGGATGCCGATACAGGCCGCCATGGCGACCGCCGGGTGCGCAACCGCGACGTTCTCGACATCGATCGAGCTGATCCATTCGCCGCCGGACTTGATGACGTCCTTGCTGCGATCGGTGATCTGCATGTATCCGTCCGGGTCGATCGTGGCCACGTCGCCGGTCGGAAACCAGCCGTCAACCAGCGGCGAACCGCCTTCCGACTTGAAGTAGTCGCTGATGATCCATGGCCCCTTGACCAGCAGGTCGCCGAATGCCTTGCCGTCCCAGGGCTGCTCCCGGCCGTCGGGGTCGACGATCTTCATGTCGACGCCGAAGATACCCCTGCCCTGCTTGAGGCGCACCCTCATCTTGTCCTGCGGCGGTAGATCCTGGTGCTTGTTCTTGAGTGTGCAGACCGTGCCCAGCGGCGACATCTCGGTCATGCCCCAGGCATGCAGCACCTCGACACCGTACTGGTCGTTGAAGGCGGTGATCATCGCCGGCGGACAGGCCGATCCGCCGATCACGGTGCGCTTGAGGGTGGAGAAGCTCAGTTTGTTCGCCTGCATGTGCGACAACATCATCTGCCAGACCGTCGGTACGCCGGCAGCGAACGAGACCTTCTCCGACTCGATCAGCTCGAAGATCGACTTGCCGTCCATGGCGGGCCCCGGGAAAACCATCTTGCAGCCGGTCATGGCCGCCGCATACGGAAGGCCCCAGGCATTGACGTGGAACATGGGTACCACCGGCAGTACCGCATCGCGCGCGCTCATGTTCAGCGCATCGGGCAAGGCGCCGGCGAACGCATGCAGCAGCGTCGAGCGGTGGCTGTACAAGGCCCCTTTCGGGTGGCCGGTGGTGCCGCTGGTGTAACACATGCTCGAGGCCGAGTTCTCGTCGAACTGCGGCCAGGTGTAGCTGTCGGGTTGCTGGCCGATCCAGTCCTCGTAACTCATCAGGCCGGCAATGCCACTGTCGGCCGGCAGCTTCTCCGGGCTGCACAGCGCAATAAAGTACTTGACCGTGGTCAGGTGTTTGTGGATCGCCTGGACGATGGGCAGGAACGTCACATCGAAACACAGGACCTGGTCCTCGGCATGGTTGACGATCCAGGCGATCTGTTCCGGATGCAGGCGTGGATTGAGGGTATGGAGCACGCGCCCCGAACCACTGACCCCGAAATACAACTCCAGGTGCCGATAACCGTTCCAGGCCAGCGTGGCGACCCGGTCGCTGAAGGCCAGCTTGAGCCCATCGAGGGCGTTTGCGACCTGGCGCGCGCGTGCCGCCACGTCCGTGTAGGTGTAACGGTGGATGTCGCCTTCGACCCGACGCGAAACGATCTCTCCACTCCCATGATGACGCTGGGCAAATTCGATCAGCGAAGAAATCAACAAGGGCTGGTTCTGCATGAGGCCGAGCATGGCAAGTCTCCTGGAGTTGGTGGTTGAGCGCAGCCGCCCACGTGGGCTGACAAAGCCTCGATGTTACGCATTTGGCTGGCCCCATGGCGAACGGCCATGTCCCGGATGCCGGTGGGCGCTTGTCAAGTGCAGGACAATACCGGGAATGGACATGTCCGTCTCTCCCATCATCGCGCTAGCCGATCTGCCAGCGGAGCGCTGGCGCAATGATTTCGCCGCGCTCGACCCGTTGTTCCATACCCGGCTCGAGCCCACAGCCCTGCCCGATCCCTACTGGGTTGGCCGTAGTGGCAGGGTCGCCGAGCTGCTGGGATTGCACGCGGCGTGGATGGCATCGGACCGGGCGTTGCAAGGCCTGACCGGCAACCAGGCGCTGCCTGGCACGCAGCCGCTGGCCAGCGTCTACAGTGGCCATCAGTTCGGGCAATGGGCCGGTCAACTCGGTGACGGGCGTGCCATCTTGCTCGGCGAACTCGGTTTGCCTGACGGCAGCGGCATGGAGCTGCAACTCAAGGGCGCCGGGCTCACGCCGTATTCGCGTATGGGGGACGGGCGCGCGGTGCTGCGCAGCTCGATCCGCGAATTCCTGTGTTCGGAGGCCATGGCGGGGCTGGGAATCCCGACCACCCGGGCCTTGAGCGTGACCGGCTCGGACGCACCGGTGCGCCGCGAAACCATCGAGACTGCCGCCGTCGTGGCCCGGGTCGCGCCGAGTTTCCTGCGCTTCGGTCATTTCGAACACTTCAGCTATGGCGGCGACCCCGAATCCTTGCGCCATCTCGCCGACTACACGATCAACCGGTATTACCCGCACTGCCGGAACATGCCGGAGTTCGGCGGCAATCCTTATGCCGCGTTGCTGCAGGCGGTCAGCGAACGCACGGCGCTGCTGCTCGC
>JBBRVD010000161.1:0-8796 GCA_038247175.1 Burkholderiales bacterium
AGTTCAAGAACCCGAAGACCGGCAAGACCATCACCATCAAGGACTCGATCGCCGACGCCTTTCTGCAACAGATCCTGCTGCGGCCGGCCGAGTACAGCGTCATCGCCACGCTGAACCTGAACGGCGACTATGTTTCCGACGCGCTGGCAGCACAGGTCGGCGGTATCGGCATCGCTCCCGGCGCCAATCTGAGCGACACCATCGCCATGTTCGAGGCGACCCATGGCACGGCGCCCAAATACGCAGGCAAGGACTATGTGAATCCGGGTTCCGAGATCCTGTCAGCCGAGATGATGCTGCGCCACATGGGCTGGATCGAGGCCGCTGACCTGATCATCACCTCGATGGAAAAGTCCATCCTGAGCAAGAAGGTCACGTACGACTTCGCGCGCCTGTTGGACGGCGCGACCCAGGTCAGTTGCTCCGGTTTCGGCCAAGTGATGATCGAAAACATGTGATCCGGCGCTGACACGCTGTGTCGGCACGGATCCGCCGCGTTGAGACCGATGGGTCTGCAGGTGGTTTTTTTGCGGCCGCCCTTGATATTCGTCGGCAGCGGCACCAATTCCTGGGTCTCGGACGTTCCTATTGGACCGTCGATAGAATCCAGTGATGGTAACCAAGGCCCCCGCTAAACCACCGACCCAACCGGTCCAGCTACCCAGGACGGACGATGGTGGCTCGGTCGTCGCCGAGCGAAAGACAGAAAAGGTCAAGCCACCCCAGATGTACCAGGTGGTGATGCTCAACGACGACTACACACCCATGGAGTTCGTGGTGGTGGTGATTCAGGAATTTTTCAGCAGGGATCTGGAGGCGGCGACGCAGATCATGCTCAAGATCCATCTTGAGGGACGTGGCGTTTGCGGTGTCTACTCCAAGGATGTCGCAGCCACGAAGGTGGACCAGGTTCTTGACGCCGCGCACAAGGCCGGGCACCCACTGCAGTGTGTCAGTGAGCCGGTCGAGTTGTAAGTTTTTTGCGTCGACCGGGTCGGGCATTCAATTCAGATTACAGTAAAGCATCAACGCAAGGCAAAGGAAAGTACATGATTGCCCAGGAACTGGAAGTTAGCCTGCATATGGCGTTCGTCGAGGCGCGTCAGCAACGCCACGAGTTCATCACGGTGGAGCATCTGTTGCTGGCTTTGCTCGACAACCCGAGCGCAGCCGAAGTGTTGCGGGCCTGCTCAGCCAATATCGACGACCTGCGCAAGTCGCTATCGACTTTCATCAAGGACAACACGCCCCAGGTGGCGGGCTCCGATGATGTCGATACTCAGCCCACACTCGGCTTCCAGCGCGTGATCCAGCGGGCGATCATGCATGTGCAGTCCACTGGCAGCGGCAAGAAGGAAGTCACAGGCGCCAATGTGCTGGTCGCCATCTTCGGCGAAAAGGACTCTCATGCGGTCTATTACCTGCACCAGCAGGGCGTGACCCGGCTCGACGTCGTCAACTTCATCGCCCATGGCATCAAGAAATCCGATCCGCCGGAACCGGCCAAGTCGGGTGAAAACCAGCCTGAAGCGGAGGAGGGTGCGGAGAAATCCGAGAAGCAGTCGCCGCTGGAGCAATACACCCAGAACCTGAATCAGCTCGCCAAGGACGGCAAGATCGACCCTTTGATTGGCCGAGAGTATGAGGTCGAGCGGGTGATCCAGATCCTGTGCCGGCGGCGCAAGAACAACCCACTGCTGGTTGGCGAGGCTGGCGTTGGCAAGACAGCCATCGCCGAGGGCCTGGCCTGGCGAATTACCCAGAAAGACGTGCCGGAGATCCTTGCCGACTCGGTCGTCTACTCGCTCGACATGGGCGCGCTGCTGGCGGGTACCAAGTACCGCGGCGATTTCGAACAGCGCCTCAAGGGCGTTCTCAAGTCGCTCAAGGACAAACCCAACGGCATTCTGTTCATCGACGAGATCCATACGTTGATCGGGGCCGGGGCGGCGTCGGGCGGCACGCTTGACGCGTCCAACCTGCTCAAGCCAGGTCTGAGCTCGGGTGCACTGAAATGCATCGGCGCCACGACGTTTACCGAGTACCGCGGTATCTTCGAGAAGGACGCTGCGCTGTCACGACGTTTCCAGAAAGTGGACGTTGTCGAGCCGACCGTGGAACAGACGGTCGAGATCCTCAAGGGACTGAAGTCCCGTTTCGAAGAGCACCACAACGTCAAGTATGCGGTCGCGGCGCTGCAGGCAGCGGCCGAACTCAGCGCAAAGTACATCAACGACCGCCATTTGCCAGACAAGGCGATCGACGTCATCGACGAGGCAGGCGCGGCCCAACGCATCTTGCCGACATCCAAGCGCAAGAAGATGATCACCAAGAGCGAAGTCGAGGATATCGTTGCCAAGATCGCGCGCATTCCGCCGGCCAATGTGTCCAACGACGACAGGGGCAAGCTCAAGACTCTCGAGCGCGACCTCAAGAGTGTGGTTTTCGGGCAGGACAAGGCGCTAGACGTGCTGGCTTCTGCCGTCAAGATGGCGCGCTCCGGCTTGGGCCGAGGTGACAAGCCGATCGGCTCGTTCCTGTTCAGCGGCCCTACCGGTGTCGGCAAGACCGAGGCCGCCAAGCAGCTCGCCTACATCATGGGCATCGACCTGATCCGTTTCGACATGAGCGAATACATGGAGCGCCATGCGGTGAGCCGCTTGATCGGTGCGCCTCCTGGTTATGTCGGATTCGATCAGGGCGGGCTGCTGACCGAGGCGGTCACGAAGAAGCCTCACTGCGTGCTGCTGCTCGACGAGATCGAGAAGGCGCACCCTGACATCTTCAACGTGTTGCTGCAAGTCATGGATCACGGTACCTTGACCGACAACAACGGGCGCAAGGCCGATTTCCGCAACGTCATCGTCATCATGACGACCAATGCGGGGGCAGAGGCGTTGAACAAGGCCGTGATGGGTTTCACCAACAAGCATGATGTCGGCGACGAAATGGCGGACATCAAGCGGCTGTTCACACCGGAGTTCCGCAACCGGCTGGATGCCACGGTCAGCTTCAAATCGCTCGACGAGAACGTCATATTGAGGGTGGTGGACAAGTTCCTGCTGCAACTCGAGACCCAGCTGGCCGAGAAGAAGGTCGAGGTCACGTTCTCGGACCAGTTGCGCAAGCACCTGGCCAAGAAGGGTTTCGACCCGCTGATGGGCGCACGTCCAATGCAGCGTCTGATCCAGGATACGATCCGTCGCGCGCTTGCCGACGAGTTGTTGTTCGGTCGCCTGACCGAGGGCGGACGGTTGACGGTGGATTTGGACGACAAGGGCGAGGTCCTGCTGGACATTCTTCCCCTGCTCAAGAAAGAGGGCAAGGCCAAGCCGGAAGAGGCTGCAGTCGGCTGATCGTCGGCGCATGCGTCCCGACCATGGCGACGCGCCGAATGGCGCGTCGTCAGTTCGATTGGAATCGGGTGCGGATAGCCTCGATATGTTCCCGGTTCGCGCCAACGTCGTCCTGACCGAGCCGGCTGGCAGAGCGGACCTGAATGACCGCTTGAACCGGGTCGAGCCAGAATTCCATGTCGTCGGTGAAGCGCAGCCAGCGGGTCTGCATCTCGGCGCGGATGTAATCGGGTTGTTCGACGACGATGCGGGTACGGTCCATGGCCTGTATCACGGAAACCAGCCGAGCCATCGCCTGTGGGCCACTGCCGCTGTAACGCAGAGGCGCGATTTGCGCATGGACTTTCCGGGGATGGTCCGGATACAGCGCTGCCTGACTCGTCACGCTGTTGGCTGTCATGGACGGTGCCGCCAGGCGGCCGTCGCGCACGCCCAGCGATTCCATTGGAGGCGGGCTGCCTGCGAGAAAGCCGGCCCGGCCCGCAGCAAACAGGAGCAGAGCCGGCGTGGCAATGACGATCAGAGAAAGGCGCAGCCACCGCATGGTGTGACCAGTGTAGCGCCTGTGACGACAACCGGCGGCCAGGCCGGATGTTGTCGATTCAAGGCAGTTACCGTGCTTGCTTCACTTGAACCCGACGCGATCGAGCATCTGCTGGACCTTGACCTGGTTCATGCCGATCTGGCTCACCGGCACTGTCTCGCTCTTGAACGCACCGCCGGTCATGGACTTGAGAGCCGGATTGTTGATCTCGACGCCAGTTGCGGCCGGCCATTCATTGTTGCCGTTGGCAAAGTGGTTCTGCGCCGATGCGCTGGCCAGGTACTCCAGGAACTTCACCGCATTGGCGGGGTTCTTCGCGTTGCGGGCCACCGCTCCGCCGGCGATATTGATATGGGTACCCCAGCTTGACTGGTTGGGGAACACGACGCCGACCCGGTCGATCGCGGCTTTGTCTTCCGGCTTGTCCGATCGCATGAGCCGGGCCAGATAATACGAGTTTGTGACTGCAATGGCGCATTCGCCCGATGCGACACCGCGGATCTGGTCGGTATCGCCGCCCTTGGGTGAGCGTGCGAGGTTGGCGACGATGCCGCGCAGCCATTGCTCCGCTTTCTGCTCTCCCAGGTGCTCGGTGACGGCGCCGAACAGCGACAGGTTGTACGGATGCGAACCCGATCGTATGCAGACCTTGCCTTTGTGTTTGGGGTCCGCCAACTCTTCGTAGGTGTCGATACCTTCCTTGCGGATACTGGCCTTGTCATAGACGATGACCCGGGCGCGGGTGGAAAATCCGAACCAGGCGGTTTTTCCGGTGGCGTCAGGTTTGCCGCGCAATTGTGCAGGAATGGCCTGATCCAGGACTGTCGACTGGATACCCTGGAACAGGCCGTCAGCCTCGCCCCGCCACAGGCGTGTTGCATCCACCAGCAGGATCACATCGGCGGCCGACGCGGTGCCTTCGGCCTTGAGACGCGCCAGAATGCCGGCGTCGTCGGAGTCGACCCGGTTGATCTTGATGCCGGTGGTCTTGGTGAAGTCCGAATACAGGGCGTCATCCGTCGGATAGTGGCGTGCTGAATATATGTTCAGTTCGTTGCTCTGTGCATGAGCCAGATGGATTGCCGCCAACAGGCTTGCGGCAACGATGACGGACTTGTGGGGCAGGGTTGTGGAGGACATAAGAAGAAATGGTTCCGGGTAACGATGGTGTACGGATAATAAAGCAAACGCGAATCATTCGCAATAACTTTTTTTACAGGATCACGAGAATGGTGACGATGCAATGGCAGTTGGAATCGAAAACGGCCCTGCCGCCTCCGGCGCGCCGGTCCAGGCGCAACTTCGCGCCACCGAACGGCATTCGGCTGTCGGCTTGTTTGTTGCTACTGGCGCTGGTTCTGGCCGGATGTGCCACGCCAGTGCCGCCAGTGCCGCCGGTGCCGCCAGTCGAAACAGTCGAGTTGCCTGCTGCACCGCCGGCGCGGGTCGTCAAGCCCGTGCCGCGGATCGGCCTGGCGCTGGGCGGTGGTGCCGCACGCGGTTTCGCCCACGTGGGTGTAATCCAGGTGCTGGAGGAGGCGGGTATTCGTCCCTCGGTAGTGGTCGGGACATCGGCGGGTAGCGCGGTCGCAGCCATTTACGCCAGCGGACGCAGTGGTGCCCAGTTGCAGCAGATTGCCGAGTCGATGGAGGAAGCCAGCCTGACGGACTGGACATTGCCGCTGTTCGGCCGCGGTCTGCTGCGCGGCGATGCCATCGCGCGTTACATCAACACCCAGGTTGGCGGGCGGCCGATCGAGGCCATGGATATTACTCTCGGAATTGTGGCCACCGACCTGCACTCTGGCGAAGGTATACTGTTCCGGCGCGGCGATACCGGCACGGCCGTGCGGGCCTCGAGCGCTGTGCCTTCGGTGTTTCAGCCGGTGCGCATCTCGGGTCGCGAATATGTGGATGGAGGTCTGGTCGCGCCCGTTCCGGTGCGCTACGCGCGCCAGATGGGGGCCGACCTGGTGATCGCGGTCGACATCTCGAACACGCCGCAGAACAACACCGCCGACGGTGTGTTGCAGGTCATGCTGCAGGCCTTCGCCATCATGGGCAAGAGCATCAACGCACTGGAGCTGCGCAATGCGGACGTGGTGGTGCAGCCGATACTCCAGGGGGTGGGAAGCGCCGATTTCTCAGCGCGCAAGCGCTCGATCGAGGCCGGGCGCGCGGCGATGCTGGCTGCCTTGCCGGTTTACAAGGCCCGTCTGACCAGCATGACGCAATAACCGGTACCGCGAGTGCGTCGTCAGCAAGCCCGCACACTGAACCGCCTGGCCTCACGCACTGGCGGCGGGCAGGGCCAGGTCCGGGCCACCTGCAATGATCTCGATTTCCATCGTCCCGGCGCTGCTGCGTTCCATGGCCTGTTGATGGCGAAACCCGGCACTGCCAGCATCGGTGGCACCATGGGCATCTTGGTCAGAACCGGGTCCGCAATTGGCTTCGTACGTGCCAAACCGGGACGTGGGCCACCGCCAGCGCGGTTGACGCCGCTGCTCGGCGGTTGGACGGCAAAACGGCAGACCTATAATTTATGCTCGCTCAAAGCACGGGCACTGCGTTACAGGACATTCAGGAAGCGACACGACCCGAACGGAGCGCACGATGAAGCGAGATCGCAAAGACACCCGCATCCTGATCTACAGCCACGATACCTTTGGATTGGGTCATCTGCGTCGCTGCAGGACGATTGCCCATGCGCTGGTTGATCGCTTCAAGCACCTGTCGGTCCTGATTCTTTCCGGGTCGCCGATCATCGGCAGCTTCGATTTCCGCTCCCGCGTCGATTTTGTCCGGGTGCCCGGCGTTGTAAAGCTGCGCAACGGCGAGTACACGCCGCTGAACCTGCATATCGACGTCGAGCAAATGCTCAGCATGCGCGCCTCCATCATCCGCCATACCGCAGAGGCCTTCGACCCGGACATCTTCATCGTCGACAAGGAACCGCTGGGCCTGCGCGGCGAGGTGCTCGATACCTTGCAGATGCTCAAGAAACGTGGCACCCGTCTGGTGATGGGGTTGCGCGACGTGATGGACGAGCCCAAGCTGCTGGCGCCCGAGTGGCAGCGCAAGAAGGTGCTGCCGGCGCTGCGCGATCTGTACGACGAAATCTGGATTTATGGATTGCCGCAGATCTGCGAGCCGCTGGAGGGCATCACGCTGCCGGCCAGCGTGCGCAAGAAGATAACCTACACCGGCTACCTGGCGCGCGAGGTCTCCACCGCCGGCGCGCCGCCTCGCCTGCCCGAGATCACCAAGAAGCCTTACATCCTGGTTACCACCGGCGGCGGGGGCGATGGCGAGGAACTGATCGACTGGGTGTTGCGTGCCTATGAGCATGACGCGCTGTTGCCGTATCCGGCGCTATTGGTACTGGGCCCGTTCATGCAGCCCGAGCGGCAGACCGAATTCATGAACCGCGCCGCGCGGCTCAAGCGCGTGGACGCCATCACCTTCCACAACAACCTGGAGGCGCTGGTGGCTGGCGCCAGCGGTGTCGTCGCCATGGGTGGCTACAACACCTTCTGCGAAGTGCTGTCGCTGGACAAGCGCGCGCTGATCATTCCGCGCACCCAGCCACGGCTCGAGCAGTTCATCCGCGCATCGAGCGCCGCCAACCTGGGCCTGGTCAGCATGCTGCTGGAAGACGGCGCACGCGACCCGACCGTGATGGCCGACGCATTGCGCGCTCTGACGCGCCAGCCTTTGCCGTCCAAGGCGGTGGTGCCTGGTCTGCTCGAAGGGCTGCCCAACGTCGCCAAACTGGTCGAACCGTGGATACAACGGGACGGCGACGACGTGACAGAACCCCTGGTGGCGCGTATTGGTTGATGCGTCGGGCACCGGCTTGCCGGGACAGGTTGCCTTTGTGCTCAAGGGTTACCCGCGCCTGTCGGAGACATTCATCGCGCAGGAGATCGCCGCGCTCGAGCAGCGCGGCCTGCCGATCCTGATCGCATCCTTGCGCCATCCGACCGACACGCAGGTCCATCCGATCCATGCTGGTATCCGCGCGCCGCTGCTCTACCTGCCGGAGTACCTTCGCGACGATCCGATGCGGGTGCTGCGATCCTGGTGGCAGGTGCGTCGCCAATCGGGATATGCAAAGGCATGCCGGCAATGGCTGCGCGACCTCTGGCGAGACCGCACTGCCAATCGCATCCGGCGTTTTGGCCAGGCCCTGGTGCTGGCGGCCGAACTGCCGCCGGCCATCGTGCGAATACATGCCCATTTCCTGCATACGCCGGCCTCGGTCGCTCGGTACTGCGCCACCATCCGCGGTCTACCCTGGTCGGGTTCGGCTCACGCCAAGGACATCTGGACCTCACCGCAATGGGAACTGCGCGCGAAACTGGCCTCCTGCGATTGGCTGGTCACCTGTACCGCCACCAACCGCGAATACCTGGCCGACCTGGCGCCACCCGGACGCGTCGAACTGGTGTACCACGGCCTGGATCTGCATCGATTTGCCGCCCCGCGCCAGCCGCGCCAGCCCCGGGATGGCAGTACTGCGAACGATCCGCTGACGGTGTTGTCCGTGGGACGGCTGGTCGAGAAGAAGGGCACCGACATCCTGCTCGATGCACTGGCGCTGCTGCCGGACGACTTGCATTGGCGCCTGGTCCATGTCGGTGGTGGTCCGCTGCGTAAGTCACTGGAGCGGCAGGCCGCCGCCTTGGGCCTGGGTGATCGCATCCAGTGGCGTGGCGCGATGGCTCAGGGCGAACTGCTCACCCTGTACCGGTCCTCCGATCTGTTTGCATTGGCCAGCCGCATTGCGCAGGATGGTGACCGCGACGGACTGCCCAATGTGCTGATGGAGGCGCAGAGCCAGGCGGTGCCGGTGGTTGCCACCGACGTTTCCGCCATCCATGAACTGATCAT
>JBBRVD010000162.1:0-8613 GCA_038247175.1 Burkholderiales bacterium
CACCGACACCGACGCCTTGCTGGCCCGCATCGAAGCCAAACGCGATGAACTGGTCGCGCTGACCCAGGAACTGGTCCGCATCCCGACGGTCAACCCACCCGGCGACGCCTACGAAGCCTGTGCCCGGGTGCTCGGAGAGCGACTGCGCAAGCGCGGCTTCGCCATCGAGTACCTCCGTGCCGACGGCGCGCCTGGCGACAAGGACAGCCATCCGCGCATCAACGTGGTAGCGCGGTACCAGGGCTCGATATCCGGCGGCGAGAACGTGCATTTCAACGGCCATATCGACGTGGTCGAGCCCGGCCCGGGCTGGACCCATGACCCGTTCGCAGCCGAGGTCGTCGGCGACCGCATCTACGGGCGCGGCACCAGCGACATGAAAGGCGGTATCGCGGCCAGCGTGATCGCGGTCGAGGCGATCCTGGAGGCCGGTATCGCGTTCCCTGGCGCGATCGAGATCAGCGGCACGGTGGACGAGGAGTCCGGCGGTTACGCCGGCGTCGGCTACCTGGCCAGCCTGGGTTATTTCAGCGCGCCACGGGTGCAGCATGTGATCATTCCCGAGCCGCTGGGCGTGGACCGGATCTGCCTGGGCCACCGCGGCGTCTGGTGGGCCGAGGTCGAGACCCATGGGCGCATCGCGCACGGCTCGATGCCGTTCCTGGGCGACTCGGCGATCAACCACATGAGTGCGTTCATCCATCTGCTCGACGCCGAACTCGGTCCCAAGCTGCGCGACCGACGCACATCCCAGCCGGTCGAACCGCCGGGCGCGCGGGTCAGCACGCTCAACATCAACAGCCTGCACGGTGGCCAGGTCGAACAGAAGTTCAGCGTCGATGACCAGGGCCGGCCCACTGGCGACCTGCCCTCGCCGGTGGTCGCGCATACCTGCCGCGCGGTGCTGGACCGGCGCTTCATCGCCGAGGAGTCGCTGGAGTCGGTCAAGGCCGAGATCGTCGCGATGCTGGACGAGCTCAAGGCCCGACGACCGGGCTTCGATTACGGGCTGCGCGACATCATGAGTTTCCTGCCCACCGCCACGCCGAAGGATGCGCCGGTGGTCGACGCCACCGCCCGCGCCATCGCCCGCGTGCTGGGCCGCGAGCCAAGTTATATCTCCAGCCCTGGCACCTACGACCAGAAACACATCGTGCGCACCGGCAAGCTCAACCAGTGCATCGCCTACGGCCCGGGTATCCTGGACCTGGCGCACCAGCCCGACGAATACGTCGGCATTCAGGCCATGCTCGATTCGAGCAAGATCATGGCGCTGGCCGCACTGAGCCTGACAGCCGGCAAACGCGGCTGAACCCGGCGCGTCGGTCGCGGCACCGCAACGTCGGCAAGCCGTGAACAGCAGCGATGCGCGCTCCGTCGCCGACAGCCTTGGCGTGCGCCGTGTAGTCACCGGTGCGGGGGCCGGCATAAGCTTGGCAGCCCGAATCCTGTCAGCAGGCGTAACCGCCAGCCAAGTCCACTAGACTTGTCCTGTCGGCCACCACCCCTTCCCATGATCCACTCGATTCGCACTTGCCTGTTCGTTCTGATTGCGTCGATGGGTCTGTTGGTCGGCGGCCCGGCCGCAGCGCAGTCCGGCCCGACGGTGGCCGCCGCTTCCGACCTGAAATTCGCGCTCGACGAGATCGCGGCCATATTCCAGAAACAGACGGGCCAATCGGTGCGCATCAGTTACGGATCGTCCGGCAATTTCATGCGCCAGATCCTGCAGGACGCGCCGTTCGAGTTGTTCCTGTCGGCTGACGAGGCGTTTGTGTTCCAGCTCGCAGACCAGGGCCGCACCCTCGACCGGGGCGCCTTGTATGCCACTGGGCGGATCGTGCTGTTTGCACCGAAGTCGTCCAACTGGCAGCCGGACGCGCAACTCGGTGATCTGCGCGCCGCGCTGGCCGACGGACGTATCACCCGTTTTGCGATCGCCAATCCCGAGCATGCGCCTTACGGCCGCGCGGCGCGCGAGGCGCTTCAGGCCACCGGCCTGTGGGACACGCTGCAGGGCCGCCTGGTGCTGGGCGAGAACGTGTCACAGGCCGCGCAGTTTGCCGTGTCCGGCTCGACCCAGGGCGGCATCTTCGCCTATTCGCTGGCACTGGCGCCGGTGTTCGCCCAGGCCGGCCGTTACCTGCTGGTGCCCGAGAACCTGCACCAGCCGCTGCGCCAGCGCATGGTGCTCACGCGCAAGGCCAGCGCGCCAGCGAAGGCGTTCTACGACTATCTGCAGCAGCCGGCGGCGCGCACCATCTTCAAGCGGTATGGTTTCGTGTTGCCGGGCGAGCCGCTGAATTGAGCGACGGCAGATGGATTGGCCTGCGTTCTGGTTGTCGGTGCAACTGTCGGTCGCGACCGCGGTGATCCTGCTGCCAATGGGTGTGCTGGCGGCACGCTGGCTGGCCAACAGCCGCCATCCGCTCAAACCGGTGTTCGAGGCCATGCTGGCATTGCCGCTGGTACTGCCGCCCACCGTGCTGGGGTTCTATCTGCTGGTGGCCATGGGCGGCGAGTCGGTGCTCGGCGGCCTGTTCCAGCAACTGTTCGGCCACACACTGGCGTTTTCGTTCACCGGACTGCTGGTGGCCAGCGTGGTTTTCAACATACCGTTCGCATTGATGCCGATGCAGCGCGCGTTCGAGGCGATACCGCGCGACCTGATGGATGCGGCCCGCACCTGCGGCCTGTCGCGCTGGCGCGCGTTGTGGCGCATCGAGCTGCCACTGGCCAGCCGCGGCATCATCAGCGGCATGATCATGACCGCCGCCCACACCATGGGCGAATTCGGTGTGGTTTTGATGGTCGGCGGCAGCATTCCAGGCGAAACCCGCACCATCGCGATCTCGATCTACGACGAGGTGCAGGCTTTCGACATGCAGGCGGCCGGCACCATGTCGGCGATGCTGCTGGTGCTGTCGATGTTGACCTTGCTGGCCTCTGCCTGGCTGATCCGCGCGCCCGCGGCAGCGCAACGCGGCTGAGAGCGCGAAAGGCGACAACAGGCGCGCCATGCTCCAGGCACTGCTGCACCAGGCCGGCCCGATTGCGCTGCACGTGCGCATCGACTGCGCCGCGGGCGAGTTGCTGGCGCTGGTCGGCCCGTCGGGCAGCGGCAAGACCAGCAGCTTGCGGGCGATCGCCGGCCTGCTGCGTGTCAGCGAAGGCCGCATCACGCTGGGCGACGCGGTCTGGTTCGATGCAGCGCACGGGATACACATGCCGGCCGAACAACGGCCGGTCGGCATGGTGTTCCAGCACTATGCCCTGTTCCCGCACCTGAGCGCACTGCAGAACGTCCAGCTCGCGCTGCCCCAGGGCGAGAGCGTGGACGCAGCCGCGCGGCTGCTGGCCGACATGCAGCTGGACGGCCTGGCCCGGCGCCGGCCACACGAACTCTCGGGCGGCCAGCGCCAGCGGGTGGCGCTGGCACGGGCGCTGGCACGCCGGCCCCGGGTACTGCTGCTCGACGAGGCTTTTTCGGCGGTGGACCAGCCCACGCGCCAGTCGCTGTACGACGAGCTGATCAAGCTGCGCGCACGGGTACAACTGCCCATCGTCATGGTCACGCACGACCTGCGCGAGGCCCGCCTGCTGGCGGACCGCATCAGCATCCTGGATGGTGGCACGACGCTGCAGGACGGAGCGCCGGAGCGCGTCATGTCGCAGCCGCGCAATGCCCGGGTAGCGGCGCTGGTGGGCCTGCGCGACATCCACCCGGGCGTGTTCCACCGGGCAACGTCAACCGGCACGATGGCGCGGCTGCGTTGGGGCGATGCCGCCGCCGGCATCGACCTGGTCACCTTCGACAAGGGCCGGCTCGAGGACGGCGCGCATGTGCGCTGGGTGATCTCGGGGGAACACGTGCAGTTGCATGCGCATCCCGTCGCGGCCACGAACACGGTTCCCTGCCTGTTGCACGACATGCGCCGGCTCGGCGAGATCGTCACGCTGCAGTGCCGGCCCCAGGCCCTGCCCGCATCGCGGCTGCATCTGGATGTGACGACCCGCTTTGCGCGGCTGACCGACCTGCAGGTTGGCGCGGTCGTGCATCTGGAAATCGATCCGCAGGGCATCCATATCATGCCGGTGAAGCGGGCGTTGCTGGATCCGTTGGCCTGAGCAATTTTGCTTCCTGGGTCGTTCGCTGCTGCACCGGTGGCGGACCAGCTTGGTTGGCGGGATCAGGCCGGCGGGGTACTCTGCTCCGCAAATGTCCTCCGGACCGGGCTTCGCCCGGCCCTCCCCCTTTATTTTGCTGCGCAGAGCACCCCACCGGCCTGATCCGGTGGCGTCGTTTGCGCGCGCAGTGCCGATAGGCTGCCCAGGCCGAGTGCCAATTCGCGGCCCAGGCCAAGCGGGGTGGGTGGGGGGCCCAGCGAAGTCAAGGAGGAATCAATGGGCGAAGCCCATTGAGGGGGACATGAGCTGCGCCCCCCACCCATCCCGCTTGGCCCGCCAAAAGCGCATCGATCCAGACAGGGGAAAGGTACGATCAAGCCGGAAACCAGTGCCGCGTGCGATTGGCAAACGCCACCAGCGACAGCATCACCGGCACCTCGACCAGCACCCCGACCACCGTGGCCAATGCCGCGCCGGAGTTCAGTCCGAACAGGGAGATGGCCACTGCCACCGCCAGCTCGAAAAAGTTCGACGTGCCGATCAGGCAGGCCGGTGCAGCGATGTTGTGCGGCAACTTCATGCGACGCGCCGCAATGAAGGTAATGGCGAAGATGCCGTAACTCTGCAACACCAGAGGCACCGCGATCATCGCGATGATCAGCGGCTTGGCGATCAGGGTGCCGGCCTGAAAGCCGAACAACAACACCACGGTGGCGATCAAGCCGACGATGGACCAGGGCTTGAGAGCGGCCACCCCCTGCGCGAGTCGCTGGGTGCCGCCAGCTCGCATCCAGGCCGCGCGCGTCAACACGCCGGCCACCAGCGGCAACACCACATACAACACGGTGGACAACACCAATGTCTGCCAGGGCACGCTGACATCGGTCACACCAAGCAGGAAGGCCGCCAACGGCGCGAATGCGAACACCATGATCAGGTCGTTGACCGACACCTGCACCAGCGTGTAGTTCGGGTCGCCCTTGGCCAGCTGGCTCCAGACGAACACCATGGCGGTGCAGGGTGCGACACCGAGCAGGATCATGCCGGCGATGTATTCACTGGCCGATTGCGGATCGACCCAGGGTGCGAACACATGATGGAAGAACAGCACGGCCAGAGCCGCCATCGTGAACGGCTTGATCAGCCAGTTCACGACCAGCGTCAACACCAGGCCACGGGGCCGCTGGCCGACGTGCTTGATTGCGGCCAGGTCGATCTGGATCATCATCGGGTAAATCATGATCCAGACGAACACCGCAACCACCAGGTTGACATGGGCCCATTCGATCGTGGCAATCAGCTGGAACAGGCCCGGCAGCCACAGACCCAGCCCGACGCCGGCCAGGATACCCAGGCCGACCCAGACGGTCAGGAAACGTTCGAACAGGCCCATCGGAAAAATCCTCCCGTCAACCCACACCCTGGCAGCAGTGTGAGGCGAGGTGCCTTTGCAGTTGTCACGGTCTCGGAGCAGCAGCGGGCATCGATGCCGACTGCTGGTGGATTGGCCGCAGGATGCAGGTGGTCTCGACGACGCCGGCCTATTTGGCCTCGTCGATCATCCCAATCGTCTTGTCCTCGACCTCGCGGGCCACCGCAACCAGATCGGGATCCTGTGACAGCGACGACAACATCTTCACCGGCGTGATCAGGCCGATCCGAGTTGCCCCTTTTTCGGTGTAGACCGAGATCCGGCACGGCAAGGCCATGTTCAGCCGCATATCGGACGCCAGCACCTTGGCCGCCTGGGCCGGGTTGCAGACCTCGAACACCCGGCATTGCTCGGCGAACTCGATGCCCTTGCTGCGCAAAGTCGCGCCCAGGTCGTGCACGTGCAGCACACCGAATCCGTTGCGCTTGACGGCGGCGTCCAGATCCTGCGCGGCCTGCTCGAATGTCTTGTCGGTCTCGACGATGTAGTACATGTGGCACCCTCTGATTGGAAATACTTTCCCTTCTACCCGAATCTGCCATACCGTAGCTGCGGTGGATCAAACTACACCGCCTTTTGCGGGTGGCCAGGAGCAGCGGCGCGCAGGCGCAAGGACAGCGCCGCAGACCGACGATCGGCGCCAGCACTGCGGCAATCCGCTACAGGGTCAGGATCGTGCAGCCGGTCGTCTTGCGCGCCTCCAGGTCCCGATGGGCCTGCTGCACCTGGTCCAGCGGGTAACGCTGGTCAATCCGGATCTTGACCTTGCCACTGGTCACCACCTCGAACAATTCATCGGCCATCGCCTGGGTGCTTTCACGGGTCGCGATATGGGTGAACAAGGTCTGGCGCGTCACATACAACGAACCCTTTGCGCCGAGGATGCCTGGGGAAAATGGCGGCACCGCGCCGGAGGCATTGCCAAAGCTGGCCATCAGGCCAAACGGCGACAGGCAATTGAGCGACTTCTCCCAGGTGTCCTTGCCCACCGAGTCATAGACCACCTTGACACCCTTGCCACCGGTGATCTCCTTGACCCGGGCCTCGAAGTCCTCCGTGCTGTAGTTGATGGCATAGGCGGCGCCGTGCTCCAGTGCGAGCTGGCACTTGGCGTCGCTGCCGGCCGTGCCAATCAGCTGGTAACCCAGCGCCCTGGCCCACTGGGTCGCAATCAGGCCGACACCGCCTGCGGCAGCGTGGAACAACACGTGGTCGCCGGCTTGCAGGCCCTGCACCGGCAAGGTCCGCTTGAGCAGATACTGAGCCGTCAGGCCCTTGAGCATCATCGCTGCACCGGTGTCGAAATCGATCGCGTCGGGCAACCGGCAGACACACTTGGCCGGCATCACCCGCTGCTCGCAATAACTGCCCGGCGGCTGGCTGGCATAGGCCGCGCGGTCGCCCACCTGGAGGTGGTTCACGCCCTCACCCACCGCCTCGACGACACCCGAGGCCTCCATGCCCAGCTGCAGCGGCATCGGCAGCGCGTAAAGCCCGTCGCGCTGGTAGACATCGATGAAGTTCAGGCCCACCGCCTTGTGGCGGATACGGATCTCGCCCGGTCCCGGGTCGCCAACCGGCAGGTCGACCAGTTGCAGGACGTCGGGGCCACCGTTTTTCTCGATACGAATCGCTTTGCTCATGGGATGCTCCTATGCGTGAATCAAACCGGGATCAGGCGCGCCAGTCGGGACGCCGCTTGTCGATGAACGCCTGTACGCCTTCGAGCGCAGTCTCGTCCATCATGTTGTAGGCCATGGTCTGAGCCGCATCGGTATATGCGGCCTCGATGCCTTTTTCCAGTTGCCGATAGAACAGCGACTTGCCCATGGCCAGCGCGATCCGGGGTTTCGACACAATGGCCTGCACCCATTGCTCAATGGCGCTGCCCAGCGCGTCGGCTTCGGTCACGGCGTTGACGAGCCCGCGCGCCAGCGCGGTATCGGCACTGATGAATTCACCTGTCACCAGCATCTCGAATGCGGCCTTGCGCCCGACGTTGCGCGACAACGCCACGCTCGGTGTCGAACAGAACAATCCGAAGTTGACGCCACTGACGGCGAATCGCGCGTCACGCGACGCGGCCGCCATGTCACACATCGCCACCAGCTGGCAGCCGGCCGCGGTGGCCATGCCCTGCACCTTGGCAATCACCGGCACCGGCAGTTGCTGCAGCGCCAGCATCATGTCGCTGCACTGGTGAAACAGCTTCTGGTAGTACTCCAGCGAAGGATCGGCGCGCATTTCCTTGAGATCGTGGCCCGCACAAAACGCCTTGCCCGCGGCCTGCAGCACGACGACGCGCACCGAGCCGTCCTCGGCAATCCGCGCGAACGCCTGCTGCAATGCAGTCAGCAGTTCCTGCGACAAGGCATTGAAGGCTGCCGGCCGGTTCAGCGTCAGCGTCAGTACGCCACGGTCGTCCCTGTGGCTCAGCAGGCAGTGCTCGGGTTGGCTGTTGGTCATGATCGTGTCTCCAGAGGCTCGGGTTGCAATGTCACCGGACGCGGGCGTCCAGCGCCTGCTCGATATCCCACAGGATATCGTCGATATGTTCGATGCCCACCGACATGCGGATCATGTCGGGCAACACGCCGGCATCGAGTTGCTGCTGTGCGTCGAGCTGCCGGTGCGTCGTCGACGCCGGATGGATGATCAGCGTGCGGGTATCGCCGATGTTGGCCAGGTGGCTCATGAACTGCGCCGCCTCGATGAACCGCACCCCCGCCTCCAGGCCGCCCTTGACACCGAAGGCCAGCAGTCCCGACGCGCCGGGCGCACCATCCACGGCGCGCATCTGCTTTTGCACGAGGTCGTATTGCGGATGGTCGGGCAGGCCTGGGTAGTTGACCCAGCCCACACGCGGATCGTCCTTGAGGTATTGCGCCACCTTGCGTGTGTTCGTGCAGTGGCGCTCCATGCGCACATGCAGGCTCTCGACGCCCTGCAGGATCTGCCAGGCGGAGAACGGCGACAACGTCGAGCCATAGACACGCAGCACCTCCATGCGCGCCCGCATGCAGTAGGCAAAGTCGCCGAAGGTCTCGTGGAAC
>JBBRVD010000163.1:0-8595 GCA_038247175.1 Burkholderiales bacterium
AAGGGCAGCACCTGCGCATGTCCAAGATGCATGTGCAAGGCAGCAAGGCGCAAAGCCAGATAGAGCTGGTCCCGCGTGCCCTCGCTCATGCCCTCGATCGCGACCATCGCCCCGTTCGGGCGTCGACCCAGCAACTTCGGCGGCTCGCTCTCGAAATCGACGGTGAGTTTCTCGAACGAGCCAAGGGTCAAGCGCGAGAATATGACACTTGCGGCCGACAGCATCGGGCCCTGCTTGGCTTCGCGGTAGTGCTCGATCGACCACCGGAGCAACCTTGCCGCCGTGAAGACCTTGACGTAGCGCTCCACGACATCGGACATCGCCGCCAAGGCTTCCTGCCTGCGTGCCTCGGCCCTGGCGGCATCGGCCGTCCCACCGATGGCTTGCAGCTCGGTTGCGGCCGCCTGGCCTTGAGCCGAGAGTGAGGCCAACCGATCGACCAACCCTTCTTCCTGCGTGACCAGGTCGCTGAGTTCGGCCTGCACGTTCGACAGGTTCACCAGGGCCAGCTCTGACCGCAGCTGCTCCAGATTCAAACCGTCGCCGGCTTCCCGGATGGCCCTTTCGGCCGCAGCGCTGCTGGCCATGAGCGCTCGCCGCTGGTCGGACCTTTCAATGGCGCCGGCCAGCCCGTCGATACCTTCGATGCCAGCACGCTGCAGCAGCGGGGCGACCGTTGCCTGCGCCTGCCCACGTTTCAAAGTGGCGTCGCCAAGTTTTCCCCGCGCCGCGTGCATTGCCGCATATTGGCGTTCGGCTTCCTTGTGAGTTTCGTTGGCCGACGCCAAACGGGATGCAAGTCCCAGGGAAATGTCTGCCCCTGGCAATTGCGCCAACTCGGGCGCCAGCCGCAACGCAAGAGCCTGGGCCGCCATGCCGAAGTGCTCCAGATCGGCCCGCATCTTGTCAATTCGGTCAGTCCGGGTTTTCCTCATCAATGCAAGGGCCGCGTCGATTTTCTCGGCCGTATCGAGTATCCCTTCCATGGTGGTCACATCGGCCGACCGATCCAGCCCCGCGCCAGCCAGCAGTTGTGCCCATTGGTCCGCCCACCGGTTGGCCGCCTCCTTGCCCCTGCTCGCCGCAGCCAGAAGAGGCGACAGGTCTCTTTCTCCGTCGGACGCCTGCTTGTCCAGCGTGCGGCGCTGGCCGCCAACACCCGCGGCCGTCTGCAGGTGCCGCTCCGCGGCAAGCGTCAGCACCTTCAGCGGCAGACCCGCGACCGGCACGCCGAGCTTGTCCAGTTCGCAAGCCAGGGCCGCCAACACCTGCGAGATGGCATCTTCCACGGCTTGCAGCGCGCGGCGCGCCTCGTCGAGCAAGCTCACCGCCGAGAGCGCTGCAACCCGCGCGTCCAGCCACGGCGCAGCCGCCTCGAACATCAACCCGGACAAGCCAGAAGCAGTCGCGATCGTCGACCAGCGGCGAGCACGTGTTTCTTCACCGTCACAAAGGGTTTCGAGCTCGTTGAAGGCCAGGGACAAATCCAGCTCTGCCCGCTCGGACAGCGCCAGCTTCGCCTGCAGCTCGCTGGCCTCCTGGATGGTGTCGTGGCGACGGTCAGCCAGCGCATCTGCCGCTGACAGCTGGAGTTCGAATTCGGACCCGCGCCGGACCAGTGCCTCAGCGTTCGCCTTCACGGCCTCCCAGGTCGCGTCCCGCACACGTCGCGCTTCGACGACCGCGTCCCGTGTCACTGTGTCGTGCGCTCTCTGGTATTGAGCTACGCCCAGCCTGGCCTGCTGGGTCTGCTGCTGCAGGGCTGCAATGCGTCTTGAAAGCTCGCGTGCCTGCGCGTCGTCGTTGATCTGCTGCTGCGCCAGCGACTGGATGACGTCTGCCGAGGGTACCGTCATCCTGCGCAGCGTGTCGGCATCCTGCCGCCACTTGCCCAGCGCCGCAAGGGCGGCCTCGGCAACCGACTCCTGCCGCTGGAGTGCCTTCCGAAGCTCGTCCAGGCTGACCTCGTAATCGCCGAGCTTCTGGGCGTTGGCCAGCGCCACCTGCAACCCCAAAGGGATCTCGAAGCCTGGCAAACCGGCCAGTTCCGCTCTGGCCTGGTCCACCTCGGCCTGCTTGGCCTTCGCAGCCCGCTCCGAGGCGTCCAGCACCTGATGGATCGCGGCATGGTTGTGTAGCAGAACACCGAGGGAGAGCCGAACGCCCGCCAAGGGCAGGCGCGCGCTTACGGTCTCCTCGGAGCTGTTGTCCCACCCAAGCTCCGCAGCCAGGCCGCTCGCAAGCACCCACTGCGTATCGATCTCGGACTGTCGCCTGGCGATGTCGCTCGTGTAGGCGCGGTACTGCACCCGCTGTTCGTTGAGCGCATTGATTTCGGCGCCAGCCGTTTGAACCTTGACATCGACAACCAGGGCTTCGAGCGCAGTCTGTGCTTGGGCAATGCGATCGGTCTGGTGGTCGATATCGAACTGCGCAACGGCGAGCGCCCGCTCGGCATCTGCAAGGGTCCTGCCTGCCCCTTCTGGAAGCTCGACAACATCACCCAGCGCGGCAAGGCGCAGTGCGGCCTCGTCAAGGGCATTGACGTGTGAAGCGACCCGCCGAACACGGTCCAGCAAGTTACGCCGCTTCCTGAGACCCGCATGCTGGTCGCGCACCTGTGCGTGCGCACCATCAATCTCGGCGACTCTGGCACGGGCCTCGGACCAGTCCTTGGTTCTGACCGTAGCCTGCTTCAATGCCGCCGCGGCGCTGTCGAACTCGTCCAACGCGATGTAGTACTTGCGCTCCCCGGACCGGCGCTTCGACCAGAGACCGTCCGCCTGTGCCTCCAGGTTGTCCCGCACGGCACCGAGCCCCGCGATTCCTGCCGCGGACTGAAACAGGATTTGCCCCAGGTCGTTCGACGCCGACAGGATGCTTAGACCTCCCCGCACCAGCCGCTCGTGGTCCAGCCCGAACATCTGGGTGAAGAAGTCTCTGTCGGTGGACCCCAGATAGGTCGCCATGGCGCCATCGGCCAAGGGCTTGTCAGCCAGGTCCCGCAACGTCTGCCTGTTCCCCTTGACTCGCTGCAGTTGCAGTCTGTCGGAGCCTTGCGTCATCGATGCCCCGAGCCGCATCTCCGACATCGCATGCAGGAAGGCATGGGGCGTGTTCTTCGGGATGCCGTACAGCAGATCGAGAATCGCCGCGCGAACGGTCGACTTGCCCGCCTCGTTGGGCCCCACGATGACATGGAAGTCTCTGTCGGCGGCGGGGAAATCGATCGTGCGGTCGGTGAAGTTGCCGTAACGAACGAGCTCAAGGCGTTCGAATCGCATGGGTCAACCCGCCTTCGCGATGTGAGCCAGAAGCGAAGGCGCCGTGGTCTGCACCAGGGACTTGAGCCTACCGGCACGGATTTCCTCCAACTGCGGAACGGCGACGATGACCTCGTGCGGCAGCCGTCCGATCATCTGCATCAGGTCGTCCTGCAGGCTTTGCAGAAACGCGGCATCGCCGTCAGCCTTCAACAGCAGCTCCTGCAGGTCGGCAACGGCGTCGGCCCGCGCAGCAACAACCTCGGCTGCATCGTGCGGCGTGGTCTGCACGCGTACTTTTTCAATCCAGACACGCTCCGGGCCGAGCGCTGCAGCCTGTGCCAGTATTTCGGCGCGCAACTGAGACTCCAGACCAAACAGTTCTCCGTGCGCAGCGCACGCGCCTGTCAGCGTGACCCGAACGGCCAACGGGTGGTCGCTGTCGGCGTTCTCGACCAGTTGCGCCAATGCACGGCCCACGGCCCGCACAACGTCGTCGAGGGTCGAAGACTCGGCGACGTCAACCCGCAAGGCCTGCCACCGAAGCACGTCGACGTAGATCGGCTCCACGGCCTCGACGTCGGTGCCGGCCGTCGTCACCATCAAGGCGCCCCGAGGCCCGGTCTCCCTGATGTGCCGGCCCTGAAGGTTGCCGGGGAACGCGATCGTCGAGGCGCCTTTCCAGATGCGCTGTTCGTGGACGTGCCCGAGCGCCCAGTACTGATAACCCCTGGCTTCGAGCTCGGCCATCGAGCACGGTGCGTAGTTCGCGTGCGCGGCATTGCCTTCCAGGGCGGTATGCAGCACGCCAATGTTCAACCAGCCCTGCACCGGCGCGGGGTAGGTCAACGCAAGATTGTCCGTGGTTGCCGCTTCCTTGAAGCTGCGGCCATGCAGTGCAACGCGAAGTTCAGGGATCCGAAAAGTCTCGGTCTTCGCAGAGGAGAATTTGTGCACGTTGTCAGGCAAGACCAACTTCTTGGTCATCTCGTTGTCGGCGTCGTGATTGCCCAGCAGCAGATAAACCGGGATCCCTGCCAATTTGAGCCGACCCATCTGGCTGGCGAAAAAGATGCCGGTGTTGAAGTCTTTCCAGCTGCCGTCGTAGAGGTCGCCTGCAATCACCAGAAAATCGATCCTCTCGGAGATGGCCTCGCTCACCAGGTTTTCAAAAGCATCGCGCGTCGCCGTGCGCAGCAACTCTGTCGGTGCGTCCTGATACGCCGAAAGTCCGGTGAGCGGGCTGTCTAGATGAATGTCCGCGGTGTGGATGAATCTCATGTTGCTCTCTCATTCCGTGGGCCTGTCACCAGGCCCACACTGCAATTTCAACGGGGACCCGACGTTGACCTGTTTCCAACGAATTTTCGGTCTCCTCCCCGATCTGAATGGTGAGCTGGATTATCAGCGTCGGAATCCACACGCAAAGGCCCGCTGCCGGCTGAAAGACCGCAAACATTCTTTGCGGGAGTCCGTCTGCGGCGCGCCACCACGGCGTCGCCCAGTCATGTTCAGACGCGGCACCGGCATTCAGGTGCTTGCGTGGGCATCGGCGCTGGATTGCGCTTCAGTATCGTCCGGCGAGCGCGGCGCCCGTGGGGATTCGGCACGCCGACTGGCCTTGGCCAACTGCTGCGCCGCGCGGCGCAAGGCGCTGCAGCGGCGCAGGTTTTTTTCCATCGCCGCCAGCGGCATCTGTCCGTCCGCGCCGGCGGCGAGCCATGCGGCCTTGAGCGCCTGGTAGGCACTTTCCATCTCGTCCAGCGCGACCACGACCATGCCGGAACTGGGTTCACCCTGCTGCGGATCGCACAAAACGAACAGGTTGTCCGCATGGTGCGCGAACCGGGCCTGCGCCTGCGCCAGCGCGGAGCCCGCGGCAACGGCCCAGGGGTTCAGGCCGCTGGCGGCGAGCGCTTGTTCGGACGCGGTCTCGTGGTACCGCAGCACCCGCAATGCCCAGGCCAGCCGCCGGCTGGTGGCGTGCGTCATCTCGGCGCGGTGCATGCGCTCGACGAATCGCTCGACGGACGCGTCGAGCTCAGTGGCGATCCGATGGTCGGTGGCCACCTGGCGGGCATCGATCCCGACCAGCGCAACACGCGCCATGCGCGCGGCAATATGCCCGACCCGAGCGATCTCGCGCCCGAGCGCATCGAGCGCCAGCGCCGGCACCGCCAGCACGTTGTCATCGAGAAACTGCAGTTGCGCCTCGTCTTCCTCGCGGGCGCGGAAACGCTGTTGCAACCAGCGTGTCAGTCCGGCGGCCAGCGGCCACATCAGCAATACCCCCAGCAGGTTGAACGTGGTGTGGAACAGCGCCAGCAGGATGGCTGGGTCGTCTGCCATGCCGAACGAAGCCTGGGCCCGCGATAACGCCGCGATCAGCCATGGCAACAACGCCAGCGCCGCACCGGCAGTGATCAGGTTGAAGATCACATGGGCGGCGGCGGCTCGACGGGCATTGGGCGTGGCGCCGATGGCCGCCAGCAAGGCGGTGACGGTGGTGCCGATATTGGCGCCGATGACAACCGCGGCCGCACCCTGCGCACCGATCAACCCGCCCTGGGCCGCGGTCAGCGCGATCGCGATCGATGCGCTAGACGACTGCATCAGCACCGTCATCAGCAGACCGATCAGCAGCTGGACGACCACGGTCAAGGCGCCGTCACCTTGCGGCAGGCTGAGCTGGCCAGCCAGACTGGTGAAGGACTGCTGCAGCAGGCCGATGCCCATGAACAACAGGCCGAAACCCGCCACGGCAGTGCCGATGGCACCCGCGCGCCGGCTCGAACCCGCCAGGCGCAACAGGACACCGACCCCCACCAGCGGCAGGGCCAGCGCCTCGATATTGAACTTCAGGCCCACCAGCGCCACCAGCCAGCCGGTCATGGTCGAGCCCACATTGGCGCCGAACAGCACCCACAAGGCAGGGGCGAGGACCAGCAACCCGGCGTTGACGAAACCGATGGTCGCCACCGTGACCGCGCTGGAGGATTGCACCAGCGCGGTGACCAGCATGCCCGACCCCAGCGCGTGCCAGCGGGTACGCGTGGCCGCGCCCAGGATGCTCTGCAAGGCTGGTCCGGCCGCGAGCTTGAGCCCGTCCGTCATCATGCCCATGCCGAGCAGGAACAGGCCCAAGCCCCCGGCAAGCGAACCGATCAGCGCAAGTTGCTGCATGTCCATGGCAACATGGTAATGCTCAGGCCGCAGCGCGCGCGCTGCGAGCAAGAACGCTGGACGGCCGACCCCTTCAGCTGCGCGACGCGCGCTTGAGAGGCTGCCAACCCGCGAACTGCGGATAGTCGCGCTTCACGGTGGGTCCATCGACATCCCAGGTCATGCACTGGCCCAGGTGAAACGGCGGCTGGCCATCGGCGTGCGATGGAAGTCCGGCCTGGCGGCGCAGCTGGGCGCGGTAGACAGGTATGGTCTGGTATGCAGCCGTCGCCATGTTGAACAACAATTCACGCAAATGGGTACAGCCCTTGACGCCACCGATTGCCTTGTCGATCTTCAGCCGCCATCCCGGGCCCATGGTCTGCCCCAGCATGGCCTGCATCGCCTGCTGCGCCTGGCCGCACACTGCATGCGGAGTGCCCGGCATCGCGGTGGCGATCGCCTGGATCGTCATGCTGTCGTCCAGCGTGACCCGGATCACCATGTCGTGGATCGGCGTACCCACCGGCAGGTCACCCTTTTCGGGCGACTGCCAGACGTAGGCCTTGGTGTCGGTGAGGGTGCCCTCGATGTCCCACAGGCCGTCGTCGCGGTGGTAACCGTCGAACCGGATCTGTCGGGTATGGAGATGGGTACGGGTTGATGCAGCCGGCAGGTGCGCCATGGGACTGTCGCGCTTTCAAATGATGGATCTGGGACACCCCGCGGCGCGGTACACAAGCTGCGGGGACACTGGGCAGGATTGTCCGCGCATCGGCGTTTCGGCGTTTCGGCGTTTCGGCCGGACGACCGAACGGTCAAACTGTCAGCGCGCCCTGCGGCGCCGGCCACCCGTCATCCGGCCGAAACGATCTCGGTCGTCAGGTGGGTCGCGCCAGACAACGACTGGGTGATCAGGCAACTGGCCTCGGCCTTTTGCAGCAGGCGGGTGGCCTTGTCGACATCGGCGCCCTGCGCCACCTCCAGCTTCACATGCAGATCGAATGCGGTGAATCGTGTCTTGCCGCCCGCCTTGTCCAGCGTACCGCTGACGGCACACTGCACGCGGGTCCACGGCAGGTCCGAGGCCCGGGCGACAGCCCGCAAAGTGAGCACGAAGCAGTCGGCGACCGCCGCCACCAGCAGCGACTCCGGCGACCAGCGTCCGCCGGGGCCCCCGAACTCCACTG
The DNA here is from genome assembly GCA_038247175.1 of Burkholderiales bacterium. Classification (GTDB taxonomy): domain Bacteria; phylum Pseudomonadota; class Gammaproteobacteria; order Burkholderiales; family Burkholderiaceae_C; genus CAISIP01. Next base: position 7,616 of record JBBRVD010000163.1, read on the forward strand.
GCGGCGCCGACGCAAGGCTGGCGACACCCTCGGCCGACAGCGCCACGTCGCCCTGGGGTCCGCCACTGGCGTCGACATGGTAGTGGTGGGGGTAAGCTTGCATGGTGTCTCTCCAGAATTCGGGGCTTTGCCAATATGCGCGGGCCGAAGGCGGCGCGCCGTTGGCAGTATCCGCCCGCGCGCAAGCAAACACCATGACGCAGGACAAGGGCGTCGCCATCGCTGCCAGCGGCGGGCTGCAGGAACTGAATAAAACCAGCCGGCGCGAAGCCGGTCACGCGAATGCAGCCGGGACTTCAGTCCTTGAGTTGCTGCATCAACCAGAGCTTGAACGCCTTCGCTGCCGGGTTGATCAGGCTGCCTTCGGGTGAGATGAGGTAATACGCCTCCTTCATCGGCAGCGAATATTCCAGCAGGCGGACCAGGCGGCCGCTGGCGATCAGGTCGTTGGCAACGGTGTCGTGCGCCAGCGCCACACCCAGTCCTTCCAGCGCCCACTGCATGCTCAATGCCCAGGTGCTGACATGGTGGATACGCGGGCGCTCGTATTTGCGGTGGCCGACATGCCCGGCCAGCCAGTTGTCCCAGGTCTGCAACGTGCCCGGCAAGCCGAACAGGTTGTGCCGCAGCAGCTCGTGCACGTCCCCGATACCCTTGGCCAGCGCCGGCGTGCAGACCGGAAAGATGGTGTCGCGCGTCAGCCGCTGGCCCGCACGGCCCTCCCACTTGCCCAGGCCCAGCACGATCTCCACCGCTGCCAGGTTACGCGGCTTTTCGGTCGGCCAGATCGACGTGGCCACATCGAGTTGCACCCAGGGATACTCGGCCAGGAACAGTTTGAGCCGCGGCGTCAGCCAGAAGGTCGCAAACGAGATGTTCGAGTGCAGTTCCAGCACGTCGGGCTCGTTGCGACCGGTCAGCACCGCGGTGCCTTCCTCCAGGGTCTGGAACGCGGACTGTACCGTGGGCAGGTAACCGCG
>JBBRVD010000164.1:0-8356 GCA_038247175.1 Burkholderiales bacterium
CAGCAGCTTGCCCTCACCTAGGTGCGGATAAACCGCCTTCTCGACCGCGATCACCGGCAACAGGGTCGCGCCTTCGACCCGAAACTCGAACACGTCGAATCGCGCCTCCTGAGCCTGGGCGCTGCCCAGCCAGCCCACCAGCAATAACAACACCGCTGCCCTGCACCGAATACTCATTGCCATGTCGTTCCGTTGTCTCGCGGGCATGTGCCCGAAAAGCCGAAACCACCCACCGGCGAACCGGGAGGTGGATCCATGCAAGCGCCCGGACCGCTCCGCGCCATCGCGTTCGCGGCGCGGAGTCGATCAGGTCACTCGGCCAGAACCTGCGGCGAGCAGAAGTTGCCGTTGCGGGTGCCGCGGTGCACCTGCGCCGGGAAGGCCGCATGGCTGAAGGTACCGTTGGCCTGGAAGATGCCGCGGGTGTTGACCGCGTTCGGACTGGCAAAGGTATTCTTCAGGTTGGTCAGGAAGGCACTGAAGGGCGTCGACGACGGCCACAGCATCTCGAGCTCCGGAGCCGCGTCATACAGGGCCTTGACCACGTTGACGCGCTGGGTGGCATCCTGCGCCCAGCCATCCGACGCACCGCCGCCGGCAATGTCCGCGGCGCTGCCGACCACCACCTGGAACGCATTCGGCGAGACGCCGTCGAGCTTGAGGTACTTCCAGCCGGAGGCCGGCGCATTCTCCAGCGAAATCCAGCCGATGGCATAGGTGCCCAACGCGTCGGCGACGTTGTTCGGGTTGTTGCCGGTGTTGCGCCGGATCACGCAGTTGCGCGCATCGCCGGTACCGGAACCTTCGAAGATGCCGAAGGCACCGCCGAAGTCGTCGTAGTTGCCGGTCACCGCGTTGCCGTTGGCGCTGCTGAACGCCACTGCGGTGGGGCTGTTGAGCAAGTCCACGAACTTGGGATTCTTGAAGCCCAGCGTCGGGTTGGCGTTGCCGCAGGAGTTGTTCAGGAACACGACGTTGGACGTGGCCTGCGTGCCGGAGGTCTCCACCCTGCGGCACAGGTTGATCACGTTGGTGTCGCCGGACAACGCGCCATTGGCGATGAAATTAAAATTGTTGCCATCGACGACCGCCGCGTATTCGGCCTTGCTGATGCTGGGTTGGCACGCTCCCGCGGTGAAATTATTGGCCACGCAGCTGGCCGGCAGGCTACCTTCCGTCTTCTGCTTGGCCATCATCGCGTTGTACAACGACTCGCTGACCATCACGCCGAAGCCCTGGCCGGCGAATCCGCCACTGAGCACGGTGCCCGTGGGTGTCGGCACCGGAATGCTCAACGCGCCCGTATTGGCCATGCCAACCCAGACGTTGGTGTCGACATCGGTCAGGCCGGCGTTCGGCACGCGCACCGTGGTGCTGTCCAGCGCGCAGGTCAGCGCGGTGCTGTCGCAATTGCTGATGTCGGCCCAGGTCTGCAGGCCTGTCTGCGAAATCACCGGGCCGACGCCGTCGAACGAGCCGTTGGTGTCGCGCTTGACAACCGCGAACGGGCCCGCGAACGGGCTGGCGCCGGTGGAACTGGAGGTGCAGACCGTGACACGACCATCGCTGGTGCTGCCGCCGATGGTCAGCGTGCGCACGTTGGTCGCGCCGCCGGTGCAGTTGGCCGCGACGACGTTGTTCAGCGACCCGGACAAGGCCGAGGCGCCGGAGATGAACACGGTGTTGGCCGGGGCCACGCCGTAGAGGGTCTGCAAGCTGCCGACGGCGGCAAAGGCGGGCGCGGCGGCCACGGCAGCAGCGGCCAACGCGAGGCGAGAAAGTTTCATGATTTGACTCCAAAGGACAAGATGGATGGAACGAACACACATCGCCCCCGGCACATGGCCGGCGGCTTCGACGAAGAATCGAACGATGGCGCTGCACCGATCGCACCCCACGGTACGACCGATGCCACGCCCGGGATCAGGACCGCTTGTTACGGCGGCGCACCACGGCGCCCATGATCCCCAGGCCGGCCAGCAGCATGGCCCAGGTCTCGGCTTCCGGCACCGGTGCGGCATAACTCAGCTGCGCGGTCGCAGCGTCGAAATGCCACTGGCCCGCGAACGTGGTCACGGACGCTTGTTGCGCTGCGACCGACGACGTGTTGGTCAGGAAGAAGAAGTTCAACGGGTCGGCGATGCTGCCCGGCGACTGGAAGCTGACGGCGCCTTTCCAGTTGTTGGCACTGCCATTGACGAAATACACGTTGAACGCGTCGCCGTTGTCCTGCATGTTCGCGCCGGCCGTGGTAAAGGAATCGCCGTGGGTGCTATTGGTCGTGTCCCCATTGGCGGCGGTGGGGTAAATGTCCACGTTGTCCATCGCGAACACATGCCCGTTGCTCGCGCTGATCGAGGTAGCGAACGAGGTCGTCAGGTAACGGTTCATTCCGGCGCCGGCGAACGCGGCCGGGAGCCCGTCCATCGCTTTGACATCGAAGCGCAAGTCACTCGCGCCGATCACAGCGTCTGTGGCGAAGGTGTTGAACACCGTGCCGTAGTTCAGCGGCTGCATCAGCGCGGCCAGACCGGTGGATACCACGCTCATGTCGGTGAAGCTGCTGTCGTTCAGGTCCCACACCAGCTTGATACCGAGCTGCATCGGACCGATGGCCGACACGAACTGGTCGAGCCGCAGGCCGAGGTCGACGGTGAACGACGCGGTGTTGGACACGCTGACCAGGCTGGCGAACAGGTCGCCGGAGGATGCGTTGCCGTTGTCGTTGCTGTCGGCGATCTTCGCCTGCGCAGCGCCGGCGACCGCCAAAGCAGCTGCCAGGGCGATGAGTCTGAGTTTCATAAATGATTCCTTGGTTGGATTGACGATCTGGTGGACGTATGCCACCCCGGCCTGTTGACGAAGCACCTTCGGCAACCCACCACTTCCTGTGTTGCCGTGCCTGTACTGTAGAAACGGGACATGACAGCGCCACCGGCCATCGGCCCGGGATTCGTAGTCCGTTCGGACCGCACCCGTAAGCTTCCGACGCGCCGTGTGGAATCAATCCGGTTGGGCGTTGGACAGGGTGGCAGCCTGGGCGTCGCCTGCGCGCGCGCGGATGGCGAACAGGCCCAGGCTGTCGGCCTTGCCGACGGCCTGGGCCCGATTGCTGGCATCGAGCTTGCGCAGGATCTTCTGCACGTGATTCTTGACCGTCGGTGCGCTGACATCGAGGATCTTGGCAATTTCCTCGTTGGTCTTGCCACTCTTGATCCACGACAGCACCTGCAACTGGCGCCGCGTCAGCGCGCCGTTGCCGGGCGCCGCGACCGCATCGAGCGTCGGTCCCTGAGCCTCGTGTTGCAGCACCCGATGCAACGCCATGTGCAGGTGCGGCATCAGCAGCTCCAGCAGATAGGCGTGGCGGGGTCCGGGCGCCTCGCCCAGGCCCAGGAAGGCGAACAGACTGCCGGAGCCATCGCGCGCCTCGCGCGCGCCGTGGACGGCCACATGGCCCAACCCCCGGCGCTTGAACTCGACACACAGCTGGCGGCGCTCCACCGCGCCCTGCGGCACCAGTGGAAACAGGCGCGGCAACTGGCCGCTGCGCAACCAGTCTTCGACCAGGCGCAGCAACATGTTGTCCAGCCGACCCGCGTCCTGATCCTGCGCGGCGTCGATCGCGCGCGAGAACACATTGAGCTCGAAGCGCATCCGCGCCACCGGCCCGCTCAGGCACAAGACCGTTTCATGGGGCAGGAAACGCTGCAGCGCGCCCTGGGTCCACAGGTAGAACTCCGCACGGGTGCGAACCTTCAGCGACCCGTCCAGCACATCGAACAGATGGTCCCGGTCCTCGACGCCGAGTGCGGTGAAAGTGCCGGGGTCAGACATCGAAGCGCCTTCGGTTGTGGCACGCCGGACGCACCTGGGACGGGGACGGGGACGGGAAACGGACCGGTGCGGCGCTGGTCATTCGGCGGCCTGCCCTGCCCTGCCCGCCGGCGCGGCCGGCGCGTCCAACTTCGCCAGCGCGCTCGCGTCCGGGCCGAAGATCCACTGGTCGTAGCCGGACGCTTCGGCCAATGCCGCGTCGCGCAATCCGAACGCGCTGCGCAATGGGCGCTCCCGCGACAGGCTATGCACGCCGACCAGGCGGCCGGAGACACGCACCAGGCCCCATTGCGGCTGCCCGGTGACCGGATCGCGGTACAGGCGGCGCAAGTGGCGACGCGGCACCGCAAAGCGGCGGTCCTCGATCAGTTCGTCCAGCGTTTGCGGATAGACGCGCGCATCGGCGGGTCCCGCGCGGTAGTAACTGGCGATCGCCTGCCGGAACTGCGCACCGACGAACAGCAGTTCAGCCTCCTGTTCGCGCCGCGCCGTCGTCTGCCAGACCTCGCCGGTCGCCGCCAGCAGCAGCCCGGTGGCAGCAATCGCGAACAAGGCCATCAGGTAGCCGAATCCGCGCTGGCGCCGAGGTGGCGGCTGCCCAAAATCACCATTGGCCATACGACTTGCCCTCGATGGCGGCGCCGCTGCGCAGATCCCAGATGCCAGTGCCTTCATCGGGCGGGGGCACGAGAACCCAGTCGCCGCTGCTCTCGAGGATCGGATCCTGCGGCACGCCGCGCAGGTAGCGACGCTCGACCAGTTCCGACAAGGTATCCGGATAACGGCCGGTGTCGGCATGAAACTTGTCGATCGCATCGCGCGCCACCACCAGGGTCTGGCGCAGCGCCGTCTCGCGCGCCCGCTCGAGATGCTGGAAGTAGCGCGGCGTGGCGATACTGAGCAAGGTGGCGATGATGGCCATCACCACCAGCAACTCGATCAGCGTGAATCCCCTGCGCATGGCTCACCATTGCCCGTAGGCGATGCCGTTGAGACCGACCCGCGCGGACGACGAATACACGTCGTAGACGTCGTCGCCCTGCGCCGGTGCGTCGGGTGGGCTGGCATAGGCGCGCAAGCCCCAGGTCTGCTGCGCCGCAAGTTCGGGATCGGGATGGAACGGGTCGCGCGGCACCCGGCGCAGAAAGTACAGCTTGCGGCCGTCGGGTCTCGACACGTCGGTTACGCCGTCTGCCAGCAGCGCAAGGGTCGCCGGATAACCGGTGCCGTCGGCGCGCCGCTCGATGCGGCCATCATCGACAGCCTGCTTGTACGCGTCCAGCGCGCCCCGGATCTGCCGCAGCGCCAGCCGCAGTTCCTGCTCCTTGGCGCGTTGCGCCGACAGAGCGCCCAGCGGCGCGGCAATGGACGCCAGGATACCCACGATGGCCACCGTCACGACCAGCTCGATCAGCGTGAATCCGGCACTGCGCCGCGTCACGGCCGGGTCCCGGGTAACGTGATGAAGGGCGCGCTGATCGAGGGCGGGTTGATCGTGATCGGGCGCAGGGCGTTCGGATCGACCGGTGGCGCAGCCGTGGCCGGCGTCTCCGCCGGCGCGCCGGCCTGACCTCCAACGCCGGCCTGACCTCCAACGCCGGCCTGACCTCCAACGCCGGCCTGCCCAGCCGCGCCGGGCGGCGTGGCGGCTGCGCCGGCCTGCTCCTGGGTTTGCGCTGGATCGGCGTCGGTCGCCGGCGCCAGCGGGATTGGAGCCGGCAACGGCGGCACAAAGCGCGGCGGCGGCAGCGAACCCGGGCCGAACGCTGCGCCACCGGTCGGCGTCGACGACAACCCCAGGCTGCGCGGCTCGGTCTTGCGCAGCACCAGTGCCGGCGCGCCAATCGAAGTCTCCGAGCCGGCGGGAATGCTGACACCGCTGGCCAGCGGCCGGTTGATGTTGCGCACGATGCGCGGCGTGATCAGCAGCACGATCTCGGTCTTGTTGTTGTTGTTGCGCTGGGTGGAGAACAGTCGCCCCAGCAACGGGACGTCGCCCAGTCCTGGCAACCGGCTGGCGTTGTTGCGCTCCTCGTCGCTGATCAGCCCGGCCAGCACCTGCGTCTCTCCGTTGCGCAGCCGCAGCGTCGTGGCCACGCTGCGTGTGCCGACCTGGTAGGCCAGCGAACTCGACGGACCGGCCACCTCCTTGACGATGCTGCTGACCTCCATGCTGACCTTGATCGCGACATCGTCGTCGAGGAACACGTTCGGTTCGACCTCGAGCTTGAGACCGACGTCCAGGTAGGCGACCGATGCGGAAACGCCGACGTTGGCAGTCGAGGTCGTGGTGAACACCGGCAGCTTTTCCCCGATATGGATCTTGGCCTTCTCGCGGTTCTTGACCCGGATGCGCGGATTGGCCAGCAGATTGCCGTCCCCATCCTGGTTCCTCAGGTTGAGCAGCAGCGCCGGGTTGGTGACGAACGAGGTCAGTCCGGAACGATTGCGCAGGTCTACAAAACCGGGCGCCAACGTGCCGCCGAGGTTGGTGTTGGTCTGCGTCACGCCGTTGTTCACGATGGTCGAGTTGCTGCTCGGCTGCAGCAGGCCGTATCCGACCTGGTCCGGGAACTGCAGGCCGAGGTCAAGCAGCTTGCTGCGGGTGACCTCCAGCACTTCGACATCCAGCATCACCTCGGGCTCGGCCATATCCAGTGATTCGAGCAGTCGCTCTGCCAGCAGCACCGCCTCCGGCGTGTCTTTCATCACCAGCAGATTGAGCTTCTCGTCCACGAATACATCGCGGGTCTTGACCAGCGCGCGCACCATCGCCTGCGCCTGCTTGACGTCGGCGTTGGCCAGGTAGAAGCTGCGCGTAACCAGTTCCGCGTATTCCCGTGTCTTGGCCGGTGTCCCGGGATAGATCAGCATCGAGTTCTCGTTGAGCAGCTTGCGATCGAGCTGGTTCGTCGCCAGCAACAGCTTGACCACATCGTCGATGCTGGTGTTGCGCATGAAGATCGTGACCTTGGTGTCGGCGCGAACGTCCTTGTCGAACACGAAGTTGATGCCCGAGGTGCGCGCAATCACCTCGAACACCGTGCGCAGCGTGGTGTCGCGAAACTCGAGCGTGATCGGCTTGGCGAACGGCGACGCCAGCGCCTGCGCGGCGGCCTGCTCGCGGGACGCCTGCGCGCGCAATTGCTGCATCTCCCGCTGCGCCCGCACGTGGCCGGGGTTCTCCACCAGCACGGCGCGCACCAGCTGCTGCGCTGCCTCGGCGTCGCCGCGCTGCGCCAGCGCTGCCGCTTCCTGCAACTGCTGGTCATGGCGCTGCGCCCGGGCGATGTCGGCCAGGCCGTCGCGTGCGCGGCCGTTGCCGGGGTCCAGGTCGAGCACCCGCTGCAAGGCGGCTTGCGCGGCATCGCGCCGATCGGCCATCAGCTCGGCCTGCGCCAACGACAACAGTTGTCCCAGGACCTGGTCGCGCTGGCGGAAATACTGCGTGCGCAAGACCTTGTCGGCCGGATTCTCGCGCAAGGCCTGCGCGAGCCGGGACACGCTGTCTTCGATCCGGCCTTCGGCCAGCAAGGCCCGGCTCTCGGTGATGGCCGAATTGGAGGCACAGCCAGCGATCAGCAGCGGGCCCATTGCCACGGCCAGGACCAGGGCCATGCGGGATGAAGCGGGCGAGTGTTTCAAGGGGTGTTTCCGAATGACAGATGCTGCTTTTCGTCCAGCCGCAGGTAGACCAGCTCCATACCGGCGGCAGAGATCGACGCAACCCGGTAGCCAGCCACCAGGTCGCCGGGGCGTAGTACATGGGTGACGGTGCCCAGGTTGACGAAGGCGGTCACAGCACCGTCCTGCACCAGTTTGCCGATGTAGCGAAACGGCAGCGGTGGTGCTGCCGTGACCGCGGGCGTGGCTGCGGCAACCGGTACCGGCGCAGGCGCAGCCGCGGGTGCAGGTGGGGGCTGCCAGCTGTGAACCCTGAACAGGTCCGCCGCGGCCGCGGCAAACACCGGCCGTGCGGCCGTCGCGGCGAATGCGGGCGCGGCCGGCGCTGGCGACACCGCGGTCGCGTCGGCGGGCGGCAAAGGCGTCCGGTCGGCGGCGGTCGACCGGCTCGATCGCACCGTCGGCTCGGGCACGTCGTCCTCGGGCAGGTCGATGAACGACGCCACCACCGTGGCCACCAGGGCCAGCGACAGCAGCAGGTGACGCGTGGCGACCATTCAGAGGGCTCCGCGCAGGAACAGCGTCATGCGCACCCGCATCTCGACCGTCGCGTCGCCCACTGCGCCGCGCCGCAGGCTCAGTTCGTCGAGCGCCAGCGCCGGCTCGGCATTCATGGCGTCGGCCAGCCAGGCACGCAGCGCCCGGTAACTGCCTTGCGCCGGCAACGTGATCTGGTAGCGGGCCCAGGGCGCGCTGCCGGGCGGCACCAGCCGGTATTCACCATGGGACAGAACCACGCCGTGGCCCGCCGCGCGGCGGTGGCCGGGATCGACGGCGGCCCCGGCGCCCGCCGGCCCCGGCCCAGACCCGCGCGCGGCGGCCACACGCAGGGGAG
>JBBRVD010000165.1:0-8273 GCA_038247175.1 Burkholderiales bacterium
GTTTCGAGCGGCACATAGACCAGGTCCGACACCAGCGCTTCGGGTGGCAACGCGTCCAGCGACAAGTCCAGCGCCGCCTGCCCGCTCATGCCCTGGCTGGTGGTATTGACCAGCAGGGCCGCACCGGCAAGTGTCGCGTGGCGCTGTTCCCAGGCAATGACCCGGATCGGGCCGCCAAGCTCCGTGGCCAACCGCCGCGCCTTGTCCTCGGAACGGTTGCACAACCGGATCTCGCGTGCGCCCTGCTCGAGCAGACTGACCAGCACCGCCCGCGCGGCGCCACCAGCGCCGATCACGACGGCCGGGCCGGCGTCGCCCCGCCAGTCGGGCATCTCGTGCAGCAGGCTGTGCACATAACCGAAGCCGTCGGTGTTGAAACCCGCCAGCGATCCGTCGCTGCGAACGACCACGGTATTGATCGCGCCAATGCGGCGTGCGCTTGGGTCGAGCTCATCCACGCACGCCATGGCCGCCACCTTGTGCGGAATGGTCAGGTTGCAACCGGCAAAGCCCAGCACCGGCAATGCACGCAGCGCCTGCTCGAGCGTGCCGGGTGCCACCGGCAGCAGCACATAGGCGCCGCGCATGCCGTGCTCGGCCAGCCAGTGGTTGTGGATATCGGGTGAACGTGAATGCGAGACAGGCCAGCCGATCAGACCGGTCAGGGCGAACTTGCGGTGTTCCATGGATGTTGTCACAAGCAGTTGAACGGCAATGTCGCATTGTCGCCGCATGCGCGCCTGCATCCGCCAACGCCGAACGCCTGGCGGCTTGGCCTTGCACGACAATCCGGCGCAACCATGTCCCGACACACCCTGCAACTGGTCGCCTTGTCCGCCTTGTGGGGCACATCATTCATGCTGACCCGGTTCGCAGCGCCCGTGCTGGGCCCGAACCTGCTGGCGGCGCTGCGCATGGGCATGGCCGCCCTCGCGCTGGCCTGCATCATGCGTTGGCTGCGCCTGCGCTGGCCGATCGAACACTGGCGTGAACTCGCCTTGCTGGCCTTGCTCGGTGTGGCCGCGCCCCACGCCATGTTCGCCTGGTCGGCGCTGTACATGCCGGCCGGTTATGCAGCCCTGTTGTATGTGACCTCGGTGCTGTTCGGCGCCATCGCCTCGGCCTGGATGAAAGAGGAAACCCTGACCGGCCCGAAGCTGGCCGGCTGCGTGCTGGGCATCGTCGGCGCGGCGTTCCTAGTGCAGCTCGGCCCGCTGGAGCCGACACCGCAACTGTTGATGGCGGTGCTGATCGCCGTCGTCGGCTCGGCGGTATCGGGCATGTCCACCCCGATGCTCAAGCGCGCCGTCACGCGCATGGAGCCGCTGGCCATCACGGCTGGCATGCATGCGATTGCCTTCGTGCTGCTGCTGCCAGGCGCGGCGATCGACTGGCCTGGCGCGCGCTTCACGGCCGGCACGCTGGCCGCGGTGTTCTTCATGGGAACCTTCACCTCCGGCATCGCCTGGTGGCTCTACGCGCGCATCATGCGCCATGTCTCGCCACTGGTCGCACTGAGTTCAACCTTCATGATCACCGGATTCGGCGTGTTGTGGGCCGTGCTGTTCCTGGGCGAGCGGCTCGACACCGGCATCTATCTCGGCGGCAGCCTGCTGGTGTTGTCGTGCCTGCTGGTGATGGGGTTCGACCCGCGCCGCCGGCTGCAGGCCAGGCCCGGGCGCTGACGCCAACGAGAAAAGACACCGGCGCCGCCGCAGCCCCGTGCCAGCGCCGGGATACCGCACAATCGGTGCCACATGCAGAACAAGTATTTCGCCCAGCTGGCGGGCTTGTCGATCCTGTGGGGGGCGACGTTTCTTTTCACGCGTGTCGCAACACCGGAGATCGGCCCCGCCCTGACTGCGGCAGGCCGGATCGGGCTGGGCGCGGCCACACTGGCGCTGATCATGCAGCTCACCGGCCAGCGCTGGCCATGGGAACACTGGCGCGCCTTGACCGTGCTGGCGGCGCTGGCTATCGCCGGTCCCCACTTCCTGTATGCCTGGTCGTCCTTGTACCTGCCTGCCGGCTACAGTGCGGTGCTCAGTGTGACATCGGTCATGTTCGGCACCTTTGCCTCGGCCTGGCTGCGCGAAGACACGCTCACCCGTGCCAAGCTGCTCGGCTGCATGGCCGGTTTCGCCGGCGTCGCCCTGGTGGTACAGCTCGGGCCGATGCGTCCGACCCCGGAACTGGTCGTGGCAGCGCTGGTCGCGATCGCAGGCTCCGCGCTGTCCGGATCGTCGGCACCGCTGCTCAAACGCGCAACCCACACCATGGAGCCACTTGCGATCACTGCGCTGCTGCACGTGATCGGCTTCGTGATGCTGCTGCCTGGCGCCTTGTGGACCCTGCCCGAGGCCCGGTTCACGCCAGCCGCGCTGGTGTCGGTCGCGGTCATGGGCATCTGCACCTCTGGCCTGGCCTATTGGGCTTACACGCGTATCGTGCAGAAGGTCAGCCCGGTTGCCGCATTGAGTTCCACCTTCATGGCCACCATTTCGGGCATCATCTGGGGCCACCTGGTGCTGGATGAAAAGTTCACCGGCGCCACCTATGCCGGCGGCCTGCTGGTGCTGGCCGCGACCGTGCTGGTGACCGGCTTCAACCCGTGGCGGCGCTCGCCGCCGAACCCCTCCGTGCAGCCGGCCGATACGCCCGCGTCAAACCCGCCGCAGCCGCGGCCGTGACCCAGCGCTCGACACGACTACCGTGGCGAGGATCCTGGCTGCAAAGCCTGGGCGCTGATCGGCGCCAGATCGACCTGCACATCCGCGCACTGGGCGCGATGGCGCAGGGCATGGTCCATCACGATCAGCGCCAGCATTGCCTCGGCGATCGGCGTGGCCCGGATGCCGACACAGGGGTCGTGGCGGCCTTTGGTACTGACCTCGGTGCTGTTGCCCGCGACGTCGATCGATTCGCGCGGCGACAGGATGGAGCTGGTGGGCTTGATCGCGATCGATACTTCGAGATCCTGCCCGCTGGTGATGCCACCCAGCGTACCGCCGGCGTTGTTGCTGCGAAAACCCTCTGGCGACAGCGAATCGCCATGGGTCGTGCCGCGCTGGCTCACGCTGGCGAATCCGGCGCCGATCTCCACACCCTTGACCGCATTGATGCCCATCATCGCGTAGGCGATGTCGGCGTCCATCTTGTCGAACAGTGGCTCGCCCAGGCCCACCGGCACGCCGCTGGCGCTGACCCGGATACGCGCGCCGCAGGAGTCGCCCGACTTGCGCAAGGCCTCGATGTAGGTTTCCAGGGCCGATACGTCGGCCACCGGTGCAAAGAACGGATTCTTCGTCACCTGATCCCAGCTCTCGAAGCCGATCACCTGCTCGCCGATTTGCGTCATGCAGCCACGAAACACGGTGCCGTATTTCTCGCGCAGCCATTTCTTGGCCACCGCGCCGGCCGCAACCATCGGCGCCGTCAGTCGGGCCGACGAGCGCCCACCACCGCGCGGATCACGGATGCCGTATTTCTGGTGGTAGGCGTAATCGGCATGGCCGGGGCGGAAGGTCTGCAGGATGTTGCCGTAGTCCTTGCTGCGCTGGTCGGTGTTGCGGATCAATAGCGCGATCGGGGTGCCCGTGGTCTTGCCTTCATAGACACCGCTGAGGATCTCGACCGCGTCCGGCTCGTTGCGCTGGGTCACGAACTTCGAGCTGCCCGGCCGGCGCCGGTCCAGGTCGCCCTGGATATCGGCCTCGCACAGCGCCAAGCCTGGCGGGCAGCCATCGATGACACAGCCAATTGCGGGTCCGTGCGATTCACCGAAATTGGTGACCGCGAACAGCGTGCCGAAGGTATTGCCAGACATCAGACTGGCCTGCGTCCTGCGGACTGCGGCGCTGAGCGCCTTGGGAGCGGCCCGGCGGCGCTCATGGCGTACCCGGAATCCCGTCGGTTTCCGGCCAGTCGCGGATGTAGGCCTTGAGCATCTTGTTTTCGAAGTTCTGTGCGTCGACGACGGCCTTGGCGACGTCGTAGAAACTGACCACGCCCATCAGCATCTTGCGATCCAGAACCGGCAGGTATCGCGCATGGTGCTCGAGCATCATGCGCCGGACCTCGTCGAGTTCGGTGGCCATGGTGCAGGTGAGCGGAGCGTCGTCCATCGCCGCGCGGACCGAGCCGGTGCCGATTGCGCCGCCATTGCGCGCCAGTGTCTGTATGACCTCGCGAAAGGTCAACATGCCAACCAGGTCGCCGCGGTCCATGACGACCAGCGAGCCGATGTCCTTGTCGGCCATCGTCGCAGCGGCCTCGGCCAGACGCTCATCAGGCTTGACGGTGTAAAGCGTGCTGCCCTTGACACGCAGAATATCGCTGACTTTCATGCAGGTCTCCTCGCACGGAATATAGCCCACAATACGGCTCTGGGTCGGCGCTGGCCGACCAATGAGGCGCTGAATCGCCTTTGATGACTCAACCACCCTGTCGGCGGCATCCGGCAGACCCGCCTTGCCGGATCGCACCCAACCCTGCCACTCACTCTGGAGACCTTGCATGCCCGGTTATTCCGACCCCGGCTTCGACACACTGGCACTACACGCCGGCGCTGCGCCGGACCCCGCCACCGGTGCGCGCGCCGTGCCCATCCACCTGAGCACCTCGTTCGTGTTCGAGTCGAGCGAACACGCCGCCGCACTGTTCAATCTCGAGCGCGCCGGCCATGTCTATTCGCGCATCAGCAACCCGACCAATGCGGTGCTGGAGCAAAGGGTGTCGGCGCTCGAGGGCGGCATCGGTGCGATCAGCACAGCCAGTGGCCAGGCCGCCCTGCACCTGACGATCGCCACGCTGATGGGTGCGGGCTCGCATATCGTGGCCTCGACCGCGCTGTATGGCGGCTCGCAGAACCTGCTGCATTACACGATGCGCCGCTTCGGCATCGAGACCAGCTTCGTCAAGCCTGGCGACATCGACGGCTGGCGCGCCGCGGTGCGTCCTGAAACAAAACTGTTCTTCGGCGAGACCGTCGGCAACCCGGGGCTCGATGTGCTGGACATCGGCAGCGTCTCCAACATCGCGCACGATGCCGGCGTTCCCTTGCTGGTCGACTCGACGCTGACCACGCCCTGGCTGCTCAAGCCGCTCGAGCATGGTGCCGACCTCGTCTACCACTCGGCGACCAAGTTCCTCAGCGGCCATGGCACCGTGATCGCCGGCATCGTCATCGATGGCGGCAGCTTCGACTGGGCAGCCTCCCACGCCGCCAACGGCAAGTTCGGCGAACTGGCCGAACCCTCCGACGGTTTCCACAACATGGTGTTCACCGACGAGTCAACCGTCGGCGCCTTCCTGCTGCGAGCGCGGCGCGAAGGCCTGCGCGACTTCGGCGCCTGCCTGAGCCCGCACTCGGCCTGGCTGGTGCTGCAGGGCATCGAGACGCTGGGCCTGCGCATGGCACGCCACATGGACAACACGGCCAAGGTGGTCGAGTTCCTGGCCGGCCACAAGTTCGTGTCACGTGTCGGCCATCCGCTGCTCGAGTCCCACCCCAGCCACACGCTGGCGCGAAAGATGCTGCCACGGGGAGCCGGTTCGGTGTTCAGCTTCGACCTCAAGGGCAGCCGCGAACAAGGCAAGGCCTTCGTCGATGCGCTGCAGGTGTTCAGCCACCTGGCCAACGTCGGCGACTGCCGCTCTCTGGTGATCCACCCGGCCAGCACGACCCATTTCCGGATGAGCGACGAGGCACTGGCGCTGGGGGGCATCAGCCAGGGCACGATCCGCCTGTCGATCGGCCTGGAAGACCCGGCCGACCTGCTGGAAGACCTCAAGCGCGCGCTGCGGGCCGCGGAAAAGGCTGGTGCGTGATGGAACTCATCGTCAACGGCCGCAAGACCTTCTGCTACACCGCAGGCAAGCCGTTCGACCCGGCCAAGCCAACCGCGATCTTCATCCACGGCGTACTCAACGACCACAGTGTCTGGATCCTGCAGACCCGCTCGCTGGCGCACCACGGCTGGAACGTGCTCGCACCCGACCTGCCCGGCCATGCCAAGAGCGCCGGCGACCCGCCTGCCAGCACCGAGGCAGCGTGCGACTTCGTGCTGGCGCTGATGGACGCCGCCGGTGTCGACAAGGCGGCCTTGATCGGCCACAGCTTCGGCGCGCTGATCGCGCTCGAGGCCGCGGCACGCGCGCCCCAACGCGTGAGCCACCTGGTGCTGGTCGGTGTGGCCTTCCCGATGAAGGTCTCGCCGCTGCTGCTCGAGGCCTCGCAGAATGACCCGGAAAAGGCAATCGCGATGGTCAATACCTTTTCGCACAGCACATTGGCGCCTCCGCCGTCCAGCCTCGGGCCCGGCACCTGGCTGTATGGCGGCTCGCGCGCGCTGATGCGCCGGGTGCTCGCCAGCAACCCGCGCGTGAATGTGTTCCATGCCGGCTTCAAGGCCTGCCACGCGTATGCCGGCGGTGATGCTGCCATGCCCAAGGTGACCGCACCCACCTTGTTTGTGCTGGGGCAGCACGATCAGATGACACCGCCCAAGGCCGCCCAGTCGCTGGTGCGTGCAGCGCAACACCCCACGGTGGTGACGGTACCCGGCGGACACCAGATGATGCTGGAGGCACCCGAGGCGGTGCTGGCTGCTCTGCGCAAGTTCCTGCAGCCATGAACGAGCGGGTCGTTGCCACGCCTGCGATGGCTGCGGCACGGGCGCGACAGATCGCGCACGACTTCGACCTGCGCGCCTTGCCGGCGGACTTCTACGCCAATCCGTATCCGGTCTACGATCTGCTGCGTGCGCAGCAGCCGGTACGTGCCATGCCCGACGGCAGCTGGTTCCTGACCCGCTACGAGGACCTGGTCGCGGTTTACCGCGACGCCAGAGCCTTCAGTTCGGACAAGAAGGTCGAATTCGCGCCCAAGTACCTGCACGCGCCGTGGCAGACGAAACCCGATGTGACAGGAAAGTCAGCCCTGTTCGCACACCATACGACCAGCCTGGTGTTCAACGACCCACCGCTGCACACGCGGGTGCGCAAGCTGATCATGGGCGCCTTGACCCGGCGCGCGATCCGCGAAATGGAGGGCGGCCTCGTCACGCTGGTCGACCAACTGCTCGACGGCATCGAGGACCATGGTGGCGGCGACCTGATCGACGACTTCGCCAGCGCCATTCCGGTGGAGGTCATCGGCAACCTGCTAGGCGTGCCGCACGCCGACCGGGGCCCGCTGCGGGGTTGGTCACTGGCCATCCTGGGCGCGCTCGAGCCGGCGCTGACGCCGCAACAGGAAGCGCTGGGCAACCGCAGCGTGTCCGAATTTCTGGCCTATCTGGGGCAACTGGTGGCCGAACGCCGGCGCACGCCGGGCGACCCGCAACACGACGTGCTGACGCGGCTGATCCAGGGCGAAGCGGACAACGTGTACAGCGGTCAGCTATCGGAGACGGAGTTGCTGCACAACTGCATCTTCATCCTCAATGCCGGCCACGAAACCACGACCAACCTGATCGGCAATGCGCTGGTGGCACTGCAGGAGCACCCTGACGCGAAGGCCGGCCTGCTCCAGCGCATCGCCCATTACCGCGATGACCCGCAGGCGCTCGAGCCGCACCTGGACAGCGCGGTCGACGAGTTCCTGCGCTTCGAATCATCCAACCAGCTGGGTAACCGCCGCGCGACTGCCGCTTGCACCGTCGGCGGCATCGAGCTGCCGGCCGGAGCCCTGGTCACGCTCTGCATCGGCGCTGCCAACCGCGACCCGGCGCAATTCGAACAGCCAAACCGGCTCAACCTGTGGCGACGCGACAACCGCCACCTGGCGTTCGGATTCGGCATCCACCAGTGCGCCGGATTGAGCCTGGCGCGGCTCGAAGGCCGCATCGCGATCGGGCGGTTCCTGGCGCGATTCCCGCATTACCACCTCACCGAAGATCCGGTGCGCGGTGGGCGGGCGCGGTTCCGGGGTTTTCTGCGGGCTCCGTTCACAATCTGCTGAGTCGCTGCGCGCGAAGTCGCCAGAGGGTGTGCCAAGTGCTGTTGGCGCAGGTGGCGCAGGGGGCGCAACACCATGCGCCACATGCGCCACATGCGCCAGATGTCGCCGTATGTATGGTTTGGCACCCATGCCGTTCACGATCACAACACCTCGCCGAGTCGGGTCTGACCGAACTGTGCGCGTTCCCACAGTGCGTCGGTGCTGGAGTTGCGGCGCAGCAGCACCGCCTGCACCAGCGGCTCCAGCAGCGTGGTCTGCGGATCGACCAGCATCACGTAGCGCGGGCCATCGTCGCTCGCGTCGTCGTCCA
>JBBRVD010000166.1:0-8263 GCA_038247175.1 Burkholderiales bacterium
AGTGGGCCAGCGAGAAGCAGCGCGAGGAGTGCCCGATCTCCGAGTTGTGGGTCAGCACCAAGTGCGGCGAGTCCGACACCACCAGCGGTTGCGGTTCCAACCCCACCGTGGGCAATGCGTTCGACAAGCTGCACGCGCTGGGCACCTATCTGTGTTTCGGCGAGACGACCGAACTCACCGGTGGCGAACACATTGTGCTGGAGCGTTGCGCCAACGACGACGTGCGCAAGAAGTTCCAGTTCATGTTCGACCGCTACCAGGATGTCATCAACCGGCACAAGACCAGCGACCTGTCCGACAGCCAGCCGACCAAGGGCAACATCGCCGGCGGCCTGACCACCATCGAGGAGAAAGCACTGGGCAACATCCAGAAGATCGGCAAGAAATGCACCGTGGATGGTGTGATCGACAAAGCGGAAATGCCCACCCACCCGGGCCTGTGGTTCATGGATTCGAGCAGCGCTGCGGCCGAGATGGTCACACTGTGCGCCGCCTCGGGATATGTCGCGCACTTATTCCCCACCGGCCAGGGTAACGTGATCGGCAACCCGATCCTGCCAGTCATCAAGATCTGTGCCAATCCGCGTACCGTGCGCACGATGAGCGAACACATCGACGTCGACACGACCGGGCTGCTGCAGCGCGAGATCACGCTCGACCAGGCGGGCGACAAGTTGCTCGAATGCATGCTGCGCACCGCCAACGGCCGCCTGACCGCCGCCGAAGCACTGGGACACCGCGAATTCGTGCTGACACGCCTGTACGAAAGCGCATGACCTAAGATGCAACTGATTGACTGTGCGCATACGGACACCGATCCGGTTGCACAGCTGTCGAAACGAGTGCTTCGGCCAACCGGCCGAAACACATGAGCCACGACCACCAGGAGACAAACCATGGCATTGCGTATCCCCACCTCCCTGATCGCCGGCGCGATCGCGCTGGCAGTTCCGATGGCCTTTGCCGCCGGTTATCCCGAGAAGACCGTCAACTACATCATCCCGTTCGGCCCGGGCGGCGAATCCGACATCTCGGCGCGGCTGCAGGAGCCGGTGTTCAAGAAAGTCGCTGGGCAGGGCCTGGCGATCCAGTACAAGGCGGGTGCCGGCGGCGCTGCCGGCTGGTCGCAACTCAACAGCATGGCCGGCGACGGCTACACCGTGATGGGCAGCAACCTGCCTCACATCGTCCTGCAGCCGCTCGAGAAAGACGTCGGCTACAAGACCGACGACATCACCACCGTGTTCTGGTTTCACTACACGCCGGACGCACTGCTGGTGCCAGCCGACAGCCCAGTCAAGAACCTGAAGGACTTCGTCGAAGCCGCCAAGAAGGCGCCAGGCGCCACCACGCTGTCCGGTTCGGGCACGAATTCGGCCAATCACCTCGCGCAGCGCCAGTTCGACAAGATGGCCGGCATCAAGACCACCTACGTGCCGTTCGGCGGCACCGGCCCGTCCAACACTGCCTTGCTCGGCAAGCAGGTCAGCGGCAGCTGGGGCTACACCACGGTGCAGATGCAGCTTGGCGCGCAGGTACGTTGCCTGGCCGTGGCGATGGAGCAGCGCCATCCCAAGTTGCCCGACTGCCCGACCTTCAAGGAGCAGGGCTACAACCTGGTCGGTGGCGCGTATCGCGGTGTGGCGGTTCCCAAGTCGACACCGGCCGACATCCAGAACAAGCTTGCGGCCGACCTGGCCAAGGTCAATGCCGATCCGGAATTCATCCGCAAGATGGAAGAAGGCGGATTTGCCATGCTCAACGTGGGCCCGTCCCAGATGGGCGCGTTCATGACCGAGGTGAAGGGTCGCTACGAGGCCCTGGCCAAGGAAATGGGCATCGTCAAGAAGTAATCGAGGGTACGACCGCCGTCGACGCCCTGGTGCCCCGCTGAGGGGCCTGACGATTGGTCATCTTTGGTCATCTTTGGTCATCTTTGGTCATCTTTGGTCAGCGTTGGCGGAGGCTTGGGTCGTCGATGGCCGCATGTCCGGCTAGGCTCGCAGGTCCTGGCCGCTCGGCCATCCCGGTTTTTGCCGCATCCAACGGTCATGGAGTTTCATGGGCAGTCTTGACTATCTGTTGGCGGCACTGACGCCGATCAACCTCCTGCTTGCGCTGGGCGGTGTCATAGCCGGCACGGTCATCGGCGCCTTGCCGGGCCTGACCGCCACGATGGCGGTGGCCGTGCTGGTGCCGTTCACCTTCACGATGGAGCCGGCCGCAGCGCTGATCTCACTGGGCGCCATCTACACCGGAGCGATCTACGGCGGCGCGTATGCGGCGATCCTGCTCAACACGCCGGGCACGCCATCATCGATCGCCACCACCTTCGACGGATATCCGATGGCGCGCAACGGCGACGGTGACCTGGCATTGACCCTTGCCTGCCTGGGCTCGGTCTTCGGAGGCCTGGTTGGCGCCGCCTTCCTGCTGCTACTGGCGCCGCCGATGGCCACGGTTGCGCTGAAGTTCGGGCCAGTCGAATACTTCTGGCTGGGTTTGTTCGGACTGACGCTGATAGCCTCGCTGGGCGAAGGCAGCACGATCAAGGGGTTGATTGGCGGTGGGCTGGGTCTGTTGCTGTCCATGGTCGGCGTGGCCGAGGTCGGCGGCGACATTCGCTATGTCGGCGACTTCAAACCGTTGCTCGGCGGTATCGACGTGGTCTCGGCGCTGATCGGCCTGTATTGCATTCCGGTGTTGATTGACCTCGTGGCCACGCCTGTGGCGCACCTGGAGTCCGGCAGCCGGGTCGCGAGTTTCCGGCTGGCGGAGGCGCTGCGCATCATCCGGCGCTCCAAGTTCAACCTGGCGCGCAGTTCCATCATTGGCACCGTCGTGGGCATTCTGCCCGGCGCGGGCGGTTCGATCGCCTCGCTGGTGTCGTATTCGGAGGCCAAGCGCGCCTCGCCGCGACGCGCGAATTTTGGCAAAGGCGAACCTGACGGCGTCCTGTCGACCGAGTCGGCCAACAACGCAACGGTGGGTGGTGGTTTCATCCCGACGCTGGTGCTCGGCATCCCGGGCACGCCACCGGACGCGATCATCCTGGGCGCCTTGCTGGTACAGGGCATCCGCACCGGTCCGACCTTGTTCACCCAGCAGGCGCCGATCGTCTACACCTTCATCTGGGGCCTGATCCTGGCCACGGTGATCATGTTGCCGGTGGGTCTGCTGGTGGGCCGGTTCGCATTCCGCTCCATCCTGGCGATTCCCAAGGCGGTGCTGGTGCCCTCGGTGGCGCTGCTCACGGTGCTGGGCAGTTACGCCGTGCACAACAACGTGCACGAGGTGCAGCAGATGGTGGTGCTCGGCGTGCTGGCCTGGGGCGTGAGCCGGTTGGGCTTCAGCGCCTCTCCCATCGTGCTCGGACTGATTCTGGGCACGATCGCTGAACGCGGGTTCGTGCAAGGGCACCTGATCGGCGGCGCACGCGGCAGCGTGCTGGCCGAGTTCTTCGCCCGTCCGATCTCGATGGCCATCATCTTTTTCATCGTGCTCGGTCTGCTGTGGCCGTGGTGGGCGGCGCGCCGGGTACGTATCGCGGAGGCAAAAAATGCGTGAAGCGCCAACCCGCGCCGACCTGCCAGGCGCCATCGGCAGCGGCATCATGGTGGTCGTCGGCGCGGCCGCGATCTGGGCCGCGCGCGACTACTCCGACCTGGGCGCGGTGTTTCCGCGCACGGTCGGCGCATTGCTGATCGCGCTGGGCAGCGTCTACATCGTGCTGGTGGCGCTCGGGCGCACACGGCGCGCAGCGGCCATCGACGGCTCTTCCGTGCGTCGCGCCCTGGTTGCCACCGTCATGCTGGCCTGGGGTTTCGCACTCGGGCCGCTGGGCTTCCTGCCGGCCGGTGCAGCGGCGATGGCCGCCTTGCTGCTGATCGCACAGCACGACCGCTGGACACTGCGCACCGCGCTGGCCTATGGTGTTTCCTGCGCGGTGGTACTCGGTTTGCTGTATGCCCTGTTCAAGCATGCCTTGCAGGTACCCTTGCCCTGACGAGCCCCTCCACCGCGACGACTTCTTTACCCGTAACCAGGAACGGCACCCATGCAGATAGTGATCTCCGAATTCATGGACCAGCGCGCGGTCGCGCAGTTGCAGGAGCACCACGACGTCGCGTATGAACCGGCCCTGGTCGACGACATGCCGCGTCTGCTGCAGCTCGCACAAACCGCCGACGCGCTGATCGTGCGCAACCGGACCCAGGTCCGTGGCGAGCTGTTGGCTGCGTTGACGCGCTGCAAGGTGATCGGTCGCCTGGGCGTCGGGCTGGACAACATCGACGTCGCTGGATGCGAAGGCAAGGGCATGGCGGTGATTCCCGCCACCGGCGCGAACGCGCTGAGCGTGGCCGAATATGTCATCACCGCGTCCATGATGCTGCTGCGCGGCGCATTCGCATCCAGCGCCGACGTGGCAGCTGGCCAATGGCCGCGCAACGCACTGAGCCACGGCCGGGAAACTGCCGGCAAGACCATGGGCATCATCGGCTTTGGCTCGATCGGGCGCACGACGGCCCAATTGGCGCAGGGCCTGGGCATGGACGTGATTGCCTTCGACGCGATGCTCGACGCCGACGCACAGGTATTTCAGCAAACGGGCGTCCAGTGTGTCGCGCTGCAGGAACTGATTGCGCAGTCGGACGTGATCACGCTGCATGTGCCGCTGGTCGACGCCACGCGGGGCCTGTTCGATGCCAGATGCATCGCGTCGATGAAGCCCGGTGCCGTGCTGATCAACACCTCGCGCGGCCATATCGTCGACCTGCCCGCCGTCGCCGCGTCGCTGCGCAGCCAACATCTGGGCGGTGCGGCCATCGACGTATTCGACAGTGAACCGCTGGCCGTCAGCACTGAGCTGCAGGACTGTCCGAACCTGCTGCTGACACCCCACATCTCGGGCGTGAGCACCGAGTCCAACGAGCGGGTGTCGTTCCTGATCGCCGAGAAGGTGCTGGAGGCATTGCAGTAATGGCACAGATCTCGATCCAGCAAGCCACCGATCTCGTGGCCAAGGCGCTGGCTGCGGCTGGTGCCAACGACACCATGGCCCGCTCGGCTGCGCGGGCCCTGGTGCAAGCCGAATCGCAGGGCCTGTCCGGCCACGGCTTGAGCCGTGTCGGTCAATACAGCACGCATCTGCGCAACGGGCGCGCCGACGGCATGGCCATCGCGAGGGTGGCGCGCCAGAAAGGCGCGGCCCTGCTGGTGGACGCCGGCACTGGCCTGGCGTTTCCGGCCTGCGACCTGGCGATCAGGAACGCCATCGCGACCGCCCGTGAACTCGGCGTGTGTTTCGCCGGTGTCACCAACAGCCACCACGCCGGCGTGATGGTCGATCATCTGCGGCCGGTCGCACAGGCTGGCATGGTCGCACTCGCATTCGCCAATTCGCCGGCCGCCATGCCAGCGGCCGGCGGACGCCATCCGGTGTTCGGCACCAACCCGGTGGCCGCGATCTTTCCGCGCCGCAGTAGCGATCCGTTGATGATCGACTTGTCCCTGAGCGAAGTCGCGCGCGGCAAGCTGATGGTGGCAGCCAAGGAAGGCCGATCGATTCCGCTCGGCTGGGCCGTCGACGCCGACGGCGAACCCACCACCGACCCGCAAAAAGGCATGATGGGCTCGATGTTGCCGGTGGGTGCCGCAACCAGCCCGAAGGGCGCGATGCTGGCGCTGATGGTCGAGTTGCTGGTCACCGCCGTCATCGGCGCGCAGTTCGGTTTCGAGGCCAGTTCCTTTTTCGTCGATGAAGGCAACCAGCCGCGTATCGGGCAGGCCTTCATCGTGATCGACCCGGGCGCGCTGGCCGGCAGCGATGCGTATTACGACCGGATGGAAACCGTGATCACCGAGATGCTCAGGGACGACGGGGTGCGGCTGGCGGGGGCGCGGCGGCTGGCGCTGGAGCGCAAGGCGGCGAAGGATGGGCTGCTGGTGGCGGATGCGGTGTTGACGCAGTTGGAGCAGCTCGCGCAGCTGGCCGGTTAACGGCTCGACACCGAAAGGTCGCTTGCCAGGCGATTTGGCGGTGACCTGTCGAGGACACCACGAACGCCTGCATGACATCGCACACACGTTCGTTGTCGCCAGACGGTGCCTGCGTGCGATGACTGACGCCAACATTGATCGGTACGTTCCAATCGCAGGCAAGCCAGCCTGGTCGCTGCGCGCGGACAAGATCAACTACTCCCTCTTTGCACGATCCGCGGTCGGATCTCGCGCTGCTCCGGCGCCACCGGCCTTGACGCACCGGGATACACCATGGCCAGCACCTGCTGCGCACAAATCGTGCCCAGCGACTGCCGATCCACGCTGACCGTGGTCAACCCGGCGCCGAGTTGGGACGCGATCGGGTAATCTCCGAAGCCCAGCATCGCCAATTGACCCGGTACCGCGATGCTGGCGTCCCGGGCTGCCAGCCAGGCACCGGCGGCGGGAAAGTCGCTTGCGAAGGCCATTGCGCGGGGCAGGCCTTCGGCCAGCAACTGCTGAAAGACCACGCGCCCGGCCGCCATCGGTTCCAGACGCGGCATGTTCACCACCCGCACCCTGGCCTGGGCCTTGCGTGCGACACGCGCAAAAGCCTTGCCGCGCTCATGCGCACGCAAGTCATGCGGGTCGCTGTTGTCGACGTAGACCATGTCGCCATGACCGCGCGACAGCAGATGCCGCGCCATCAATTCTCCGACCCGGGTATGGTTGAAACCAATCTGTACGAAATCGGATGCGCGCGCGTCGAAATCCCAGATCTGCACTACCGGCATGCCCGACGCCCTTGCCTGGCGCAATAACGCGATCGCAGCCGGCGTTCGGGTACGACCGGTCACCACCAGCGCCGACGGCGACCAGGCCAGCACCGCGCGGATCTGCTGCTCCTCGCGCTGCGGCTCGTAGTTGGTCGCTGACAGCAGCAACTCCAATTCATGCGACTGCAGCCCGTCACTGAGCGCCTGCACCGTACCGGAGAAGGTTGCGCTGGCAATGCTGGGAACGATCACGGCAACCACGCTGGAACGTCGCCCGGCCAGCATGCCAGCGTGTTTGTTCGGCGTGTAGCCGGTACGCTCCAGTGCGGCTCGGATCTTGTCGGCCGTCTCGCGGGCCACTCGTTCCGGCGAGCGCAGAAAACGCGACACGGTCATGGATGTCACGCCAGCGTGCTCAGCCACGGTCGCCTGCGTCGCACGACCGAGGCTTCGGCCGTGCGTACCTGGCAAGCGGCTCGCCGGCGGCGCGTCGGAGCTTGAGGGTGATGTAGATGACTTCATAGGGTTTGCCATGATGACAAGTAGTTGCGTCCTTGTTAATGTTAGCGCAAACATTGATTCGGTAATTCCGTGAATATCCCCCCCAAAAAATCCCTGAACCAGCTGCGCAGCCGGCGCTGGTTTGCCGATACCGGCATACGCGGCTTCGCGCATCGCCAGCGCATGCAGCAGCAAGGCATCCGGCGCGAAGACCTGATGGAGCGCCCGATGGTGGCCATCATCAACACCTGGAGCGATCTCTCGCCCTGCCACGCCCACCTGCGCGAACGGGCCGAGGCGGTCAAGCGCGGCGTGCTGCTCGCAGGCGGTTTCCCGGTCGAGTTGCCGGCCATGAGCCTGGGCGAGGTCATGGTCAAGCCCACCACCATGCTGTACCGCAACTTCCTGGCGATGGAGGTCGAGGAGCTGCTGCGCAGCCTGCCCTGCGACGGTGCCGTCCTGATGGGCGGCTGCGACAAGACCACCCCCGGCACGCTGATGGGTGCGATCAGCATGGATATCCCGAGCATCTTTTGCCCCGCCGGCCCAATGCTCAACGACCGCCATGTCAAGGGCGGCGTGTCACGAACCGTCGGCGCCGGCACCCACACCCGCATATTCTGGGACGAATACCAGGCCGGCAACATCGACGCCCAGGAATGGCAACACCTGGAGTCGCGCATGACGCGTTCGCCCGGCACCTGCAACACCATGGGCACGGCCTCGACGATGACCGGCATCGCCGAGGCGCTGGGGCTGACCTTGCCTGGCGCCAGTTCGATCCCGGCGATGGACTCGGCCCACACTCGCATGGCGACCGATTGCGGCGAGCGCATCGTGGCCATGATCTGGGAAGACCTCAAGCCCTCCAACTTGCTGGGCGCCAGCAGTTTCCACAACGCAACCGCAGTGCAGATGGCCCTGGGCGGCTCCACCAATGCCGCGGTGCACATCATCGCAATGGCCCGGCGTGCCGGCGTACCGTTGACGCTCGACGACCTGGA
>JBBRVD010000167.1:0-8255 GCA_038247175.1 Burkholderiales bacterium
GGAAGCGCGGCACTTGGCCTGCAGCCCGATATGGGTCACACTCACGGCCATGAGTTTCAACAGCACACCACGCAGCAGTGCCCGCCGTCCACGCCGACCGGGCGATGTGAAACACGACCCGGTCGCGGTCGATGCCGACACAATGCTCGACGACCTGCAGCCAGCCAAACGCGGCAGCGCCACCGGCGCACCCGTGGTATGCCAGGAGTTGCTGCTGCTGCGCGCCGGCGTCAGCTGTCCCGAGTGCGGCCAGCGCACGCCGGTCTTTGCGATGATGGGCCTGCCCGAGTTCGAAGTGCAGAACGCGCCGAGCACCTTGCTGCGTCGCATCGCAACGCTGCCACCCGACGTCGACAAGGCGGCACGCGGGTTCAGCAAGGGCCGCTGGCGCAGCGATCGCGGCGTCGGCAATGCCGGCGGCGCACACTGGCTGAGCCACTGCGCGCGGTGCGGCGCCCGTCTGGACGAAAACTTCACGCTCGGCCCCGACGGCCCGTTTCATCCCGCCTTGTATCGACAACGCGCGGCGATCAAGCTCGAGCGCCTGATTGGTCCGTTCGTGCTCGAGCGGGTGCAACGGTTGCCAAGCTTGCCCATGCTCGGCTGGCTGGACTGGCACAACGGGCGGCAAAGGAAGCCGGCCACTGCAAAACCACGGTTGGCGAGCGCCCGCGCCGCGGCCGCAAAAGAACCTGCTCGATCGAGCACGCAGCGCGATGAAAGCAGGCGTGCGCGGCCCGGGTCATGAGCAGGCGCAGCGCGCCGCATGCACCCGTTTCATTTCAGGTCGGCCGCGCGACGCGGCGACCGCGCTGTGTTGACGGCTCTGAGCACGGCAGTGGCGTTTGCCGCGGTTTTCTGCGACGATGATTGTGCGAGTGCGCCGATGGCCGGCGCGAAGGAGGCGACATGACCGCGTCAGATTCAGCGACACCACTCCCGCCATTCGAGTCCCCCGGACCCGGTTGCTGGGCCCAGGACGCGACGCATTTCCCGCGCCCGATGACACGGTACTTCCAGGCGACGCACCCGCCCGCGTTCCGCAATGGTACGCACGATTTCGCGCGCTTCTACGGCTTGCTGATCGACGGGCTGCAGATGGCCTACGTGAACGGCTTCGGCTACAACCAGGTGATGCCTGCACCCGAGGCGGAAATCCAGGCGCGTCTTGCGCGCGCATCGCAGGTGTTTGCACTGAAACCCTGGCGCGAACAACTGCACGACTGGGACGAGGTGCGCAAGCCGGCCGCCATCCGCAAACACCGGGAGTTGCAGTCCATCGACGTGCGCACCATGACCAATGCCGAACTGGTCGCCTACCTCACGACCTGCCGCGATCACCATGCGGCGATGATTGTGCAGCACATGCGTTTGACTGCCGGCGCGTTGCTGCCGACCGGAGACTTCCTGGCGCATGCCGGCGAGTGGACCGGCCTGCCACATGCCCAATTGCTGGGCTTGCTGCGCGGCTCGGCCGCGGTGTCGTCCGGCGGCTCCGACGAGATGACCGCACTCAAGGCCGCGTTTGCCGAGAACTCCGCAGCGCGCGAGGTGCTGGCGTCCGACGGCGATCCGGCCGAGCTGCTGGCCTCCGGCGGCAACCCGGCCACGGTGCTGGAGCGTCTGCGCGCTTTGCCGGGTGAAGCGGGCAGCGCGATCAACGGTTACCTGGACCTGGTCGGTCACCGTATCGTCGACGGCTTCGACATCGCGGAGCCCTCGGCGCTGGAGTTGCCCGATGCCTTGCTGCGCGCCATCAATGTGGCCGTTTTCGAGCCGGCTCCGGGCGCGTCGGATATGCAGGCGCATGCTGCGGCGGTACGTGCGCAGGTGCCGGTACAACACCAGGGGGCATTCGACGAGCTGCTGCACGAGGCAAGGCTGACCTACCGCCTGCGCGACGAGCGCGGCGTCTACAGCGACATCTGGGCCTCGGGCCTGATGCGTCGCGCCGTGTTGGCTGCCGGTGAGCGGGTCGCCCAGCGCGGACGTATCACCAGCCCCGCGCACCTGCTCGAGGCCACGCTGGACGAAATGTGCGCGCTGGTGCTGGGGCAGGACGGGCCCGACGCTGCAGAGCTGGTCAGCCGCGCCGCGCACCGGGCGCGATACACCGCCCGCGACGCTCCCGCCACGCTGGGGCAGCCGGCCCCAGCGCCGCCCGACCTCTCGTCGCTGCCCCCGCCGGTGGCCCGGGTGATGCGCGCCTTTTTCATTTCGCTCGACCACATGTTTGGCAGTTCGCAGGCCCAACACGCGGGCGCCGTGCTGCACGGTCTGGCCGCCAGCAAGGGCGTATACGAAGGCACAGCGCGTCGCATCTCCAGCCCCGCAGCGTTCGACCGCATCGACAAGGGCGACGTGCTGGTCACCGAATCGACCAGCGAGGCATTCAACATCCTGCTGCCGTTGCTGGGCGCCATCGTCACCGACAACGGCGGCCTGCTCTCGCATGCAGCCATCGTGGCACGCGAATACGGCATTCCCGGCGTGGTCGGCACGCGCGAGGCGACCGTGCGCATTCGCGACGGCCAACGGATCCGGGTGGACGGAGACAACGGCGAAGTGACGCTGCTGCCATGACGACCCACCGCAAGAGCGCCGTCGCGTTCAGCAAGGCCCGCGAACCCGCGCTGTATGGGACCAAGGCCGTGAGCCTGTGCGAGGCGTCTCGCAAGGGCCTGCAAGTACCGCCGGGCGTGGCGCTGTCGGCGGATCTGGTCGAGGCTGTCGCCGCCGGCGATGCACGCGCCATGGCGACGCTGGCCAAGGCCATCACCGCGCTGGTGCCTCCATTCGCCGTGCGTTCGTCGGCCGTGGACGAAGACGGCGCACATGCGAGTTTCGCCGGCCAGCACCTGAGCGTGCTCAACGTGCACGCCGCTGGCGATGTGCCCGAAGCGGTACGCGAGGTCTGGTGGTCGGCCAACTCCGACGCCGCCATCACCTATCGCCAGAAGGTCGGCCTGTTCGAGCGCCCCCGTGTCGGCGTCATCGTGCAGACGCTGCTAGACCCCGAAGTGGCAGGCGTCATGTTCACCGAAAACCCGGTCACAGGTGCCGACGAACGCGTCATCGAAGCCAGCTGGGGCCTGGGCGAGGCAGTGGTCTCGGGGCTCGTCATTCCAGACCATATCCGGCTCGACCGCGGCGGCAAATTGCTCGAGCACAAGGCCGGGCGCAAACATATCGCGGTCCGCGCGCTGCCCAGCGGCGGCACTTTCGAGGAGGTGGTGCCGCCGGGGCGGGTCGAACAGTTGTGCCTGGACGAGCCCCTGCTGCTGGACTTGAACGCGCTGGCGCTGCAGTGTGAAAAAGTCTACGGGCCGCGGCGCGACATCGAGTGGGCGTTCCAGGAAGGCACGTTATACCTGCTGCAGTGCCGCCCGGTGACCACCGGCAACAAGGTGCGCAGCGACGCGGCAGCGCCCGCGCGCGATGCGACTACCGCGTTGCAGCGTGTCGGCCTGTTTGCCGACATGGACCGCCGACAGGCCGAACA
Source organism: Burkholderiales bacterium (assembly GCA_038247175.1). Classification (GTDB taxonomy): domain Bacteria; phylum Pseudomonadota; class Gammaproteobacteria; order Burkholderiales; family Burkholderiaceae_C; genus CAISIP01. The sequence goes on from JBBRVD010000167.1 coordinate 3,503, forward strand.
GATCGCCCGGCTGCTCAAGGAGCGGCGTTTCGTCCAGGGCGAGACCGTCATCGTCGAAGGATCGGGTGGCGCCGCCGTATACCTGATCGCCTCCGGCGCGGCAACGGTCTCGCACAAGGGCACAGTGATCGCCACGCTCGGCGCGGGCGAGCACTTCGGCGAGATCGCGTTGATCGACGGCGGCACACGCTCAGCCACGGTGACCGCTGCCACTGACCTGGTCTGTTACGGGCTCACGTTCTGGGAATTCCGCCCGCTGGTCGAGCGCAACGGCACCATTGCGTGGAAGCTGCTGCAGGCACTGGCCAAGCGGCTGCGCGCGGCGGAACAAATCTGAGCCGATTGCGCGGGTTACCCGCGCATGGGCGCGGCGCGCCGTATTCGCAAAACCGAGAAACCAGCAAAAGGGCGAGCCGCCAAAGGCCCTGTGACCATCCGACCCAACACCAACAACCTGGAGGATTCAACATGGCACTGCTCGAAAGCTTCTTCATCGGCATCGGCGACCTCACCTGGGGCTGGGCGCTGATACCGTTTCTCGTGGTGCTCGGTCTGTTCTTCACGGTCGCCACCGGATTCGTGCAGTTCCGCTATTTCGTGCGCATGTTCCGGGTGCTGGCCGGGCAAAACGAATCGGCCGACCCGAACGCGATCTCCGCGCGCGAGGCGCTGCTGGTGTCGGTGGGCGGACGCGTCGGCGGCGGCAACATTGCCGGCGTCGCGGTGGCGATCACGCTCGGTGGGCCCGGCGCGGTGTTCTGGATGTGGGCCATTGCGGCCGTCGGCATGGCGACCAGCCTGATCGAGTGTTCGCTGGCGCAGCTGTACAAGCGCAGGGAGGAGAACGGTGACTTCCGCGGCGGGCCGGCGCGTTCCATCCTGTTCGGCCTGGGCTCAGACTACAAATGGCTGGCCGTGATCTATGCGGTATGCCTGATCGCCTCATTCGCGCTGGGCTTCAACGCATTTCAGGGCAACACCGTGGCCGGTGCCGTCCTCGACAGCCTGGGTGTCGAGCGTATCTGGACCGGCCTGTTCCTGGCCGTGGGCACGGGGCTGATCGTCTATGGCGGCATCCGCCGTATCGCCAAGGTCGCCGACGTGATCGTTCCGGTGATGGCCCTGGGCTATATCATCCTGGCGCTGCTGGTCATCGTGATGAACATCGGCGAGCTACCAGGTGTGCTGCGCTCGATCTTTGCCAATGCCTTCGGTTTCGAGGAGGCTGTCAGTGGCGGCATGGGCGCGGCTCTGGCGCAGGGCCTGCGCCGCGGCCTGTTCTCCAACGAAGCGGGCCTGGGTTCCGCGCCCAATGTGGCGGCCACCGCGGATGTGCGCCACCCTGTCAGCCAGGGCATCACGCAATCGCTGTCGGTGTTCATCGATACTTTCGTCATCTGCAGCTGCACCGCCTTCGTGATCCTGCTGGGCAAGGTCTACGTGCCCGGCGCCGAAGGCATCGACGGCGTGGCGCTGACGCAGCAGTCGCTGGTCTCGCACCTGGGCGAATGGGCGCAATACGCACTCACCACCGCCATTTTGCTGTTCGCGTTCAGCTCCATCATCTACAACTACTACCTGGGCGAGAACGCCATGTCGATCATGACGACCCATCCGCTGGCGGTGCATGGCCTGCGCCTGGTGGTCGTGGGTATCGTGTTCGTCGGCGCGGTCGCACCGGCGGCCACGGCGGTATTTTTCTTCTCCGACCCCATGATGGGCGTGCTGGCGGTGGTCAACCTGCTGGCGCTGATGATGCTATTTCCGACCGCCAAGCGGCTGATCGTCGACTTTCGCGAACAACTGGCGGCCGGCGTCGCGCGCCCGGTGCTCGACCCCGACAAGTTCAAGGACCTGAACATCGACCGCAATGCCTGGACCGGGCAGGATCCGCAAGCCGCCGCAGCGTCCCGTCGTCGGTGACGACACGCCTCGCCACGGGCACTGCCGCGCCCGGCAGGCATCGATGACAATCGGCGGCGGAGCGAACGGAGACCCTCCTTGAACTATCAGTCGTTGTTGCAGGCCGTGGCGGCCGAGGTCGCGCCGATGGTCGGCCAGGGCAAGGTGGCCGACTACATACCGGCCCTGGCCCGGGTGCCAATCGCGCAGTTTGGCATCGCGCTGCGTACTGTCGATGGCCGTACGGCTGCGGCCGGTGACGCGGACACGCCGTTTTCAATCCAGAGCGTGTCCAAGGTTCTGGGCCTGACGCTCGGGCTGCAGGCGCTGGGCGGGTCGTTGTGGGACCGCATCGGCCGCGAGCCCTCCGGAAACGCGTTCAATTCCCTGGTGCAGCTCGAGAGCGAACGCGGCAAGCCGCGCAACCCGTTCATCAATGCCGGCGCGCTGTGCGTGGCCGACCGGCTGCTGAGCGCGCATGCCGAGCCAGCGCAGGTGTTCGCCGATCTGGGCCGCAAGTTGCACGGTGAACCGTTTGCCTTCGACGACGAGGTCGCCCGATCCGAGCGGCAGACCGGTTTTCGCAATGCAGCGCTGGTCAACTTCATCAAGAGTTTCGGTCAGATCGACAACGACGTCGAGGACGTTCTCGGCTTGTATTGCCGCCAGTGCGCCATCTTCGCCAATTGCACCCAACTCGCCCATGCCTTCGGCTACCTGGCCAACGGCGGCGAGCAACCCGGCACCGGGCAGCGCATCGTCGACCGCGAGCAGGTGCGGCGCATCAACTCGGTGATGCTGACCTGCGGCACCTACGACGCGGCCGGCGAGTTCGCCTTCAAGGTCGGCATACCGTGCAAAAGCGGCGTGGGCGGCGCCATCGTCGCCGTCGTGCCGGGCGAGATGGTGCTGTGCGCATGGTCGCCCGGCCTCGACGAAACCGGCAACTCGGTCGTGGCGCGCCGGGCACTCGAATTGTTTGTGACCCGCACGGGTTTGTCGGTGTTCTGACGTCGGGCCGAAGCGGCCACGCCGAACAGCGTCGGTGGCTCTTCGCACGACCCTCGTGCGCGCGCGCTTCATTTCTGTTTCTGGCGGGCCGCCCTATTCGCCCTGGTTGCCGAACAGGTCGTCGAAGGCCTGTGCCGGACCGGGTCCGCCGCCGGGTGTTTTAGCCGTGCCTTTCGGATACTCCTCTGCAATCCGGTCCTCCCAATAGGCGGCCGGATTCGGCGCCGCACACAGCCGCCGGTACACCTCCTCGGGCACCTGCTTGTAGGTCAGCACGGTCTTGTTGTCCCAATGCAAGTCGAGCTGCTGCGAGGTGGTGTCGTACTCAGCGCGGCGGATACGGCCACTGGTGAAGGTCTTGGTGGGCATGTCGGCAATCTCCTTGGCTGGATCGGCACAGCCTGCGTCGCCAGGCAACACCGACACAGCCCATCGGGTTTGAACCTGCAAACGGTAGTTGAATGCGCCCGAGCGTGCCTCGATGGGCGTGCCAGGCAAGGCGAGAGGACGCGGCGCACGAAGATATCGGCGAGGAAGACGACGATGGTGACGGACCTCAGCGCCGCATGAACAGGGGTTGCCGTATTCACGTGGCAATCGGCCGTTGTTGCTGCGCCTGCAGGCCCTGCAGCTCCTGCTGCTCGAGCGCGGCAAGCGTCGACAGCAGGCCATCCTTGTCCGGGTAACAACCCTGCAGCCAGCGCTTGCCGCTGCCCGAATACCCCTTGCGGGCATGCAAGACGCGGGTGTTGTCAACGATGAAACACTCGCCGGGCGCGAGCTTGAACGTCACCTCCATCGCGGTGTCGTCGATGATCTCGCCCAGGCGCCGGTAGGCTGCGTAGTAGTCGGCCATCCGGTCGAACGGCACGTCCGTGATGGCGGCCGTGGAGCGATTGTTGAACCGGACAGCCACCAGTTCGCCGTCGGGCGCCAGCTCGATCATCGGGCGACGCGAACGCAGGCAGACGCCCGCCTCGCCGGCATATGCGTACCGGGCGCAGTGCTGCGTCAGCAGATCGAAGCAGTCCGCAGTCTCGGCCTGCAGGCGCTGCGCAGCCTTGAAGCCATCGACGACCATGTTCTCGCCACCTTCGGCCGAGTTCTCCAGGCAATACAGGATCTGCATCGTCGGCACCGGGTCGCGGTACGGGTTGTCGGTGTGGGCCTGCAGTCCCAGGCCGGTATACGCAAGGTTGGTCGGGTTGACCTCGGTACGCACCTCGAAGTACACGCCGTAGTTGGTCTCGCGCACGTAACCGAACAGCCCGGCCACCTGCAGCAAGGCGCCGGGTTCGACCGGGCCGCCGATGAGTTTGCCGAAGCCGTATTGGCGGACCTGGCGCAACCAGTCGCGCAGCGCCGCCGGGTCCTCCTTGACCGCGGCGAAATTGCCGACTGGCACGGCGTCGATCAGGCCGCTGTCCCAGGTGCGGATGGCGTCGCTGGTCCAGCCGGGCGTCCTGGGTTGTGCGCGATCGTAGGCATGCGCCTGCAGCCAGGCGATGTCGTAGTCGATGCTCTTGCCTTCGGGTGCGAAATGCACCGTCAGGCGGTCGCGGCCGACCGCGGCCGATACGATGCAGGTGTCGGGCGCAATGTCACGCAACGTGATCAGGCGCTGGCCGTTGCCAGGTGAGCGGGTTTCGCTGTCCCATGCGTTGTCGCGCAGCCAGATGGCATGGAACCGCAGCGCGGCGCCGCCGCCGGTATCGAGCGTCAACACGCGGCCATCGTCCGAAACCTGCACTGTCACCATGTTCTTACACCTCGTTGCCGGAGCGGCGTGCACCCAAATGTGAGAGTGTCCACCAATCATCCCATCATGACAAACGACAAA
>JBBRVD010000168.1:0-8137 GCA_038247175.1 Burkholderiales bacterium
TCCGGACTGGATGAAGCGCTGGGAGAAAACCGGCCTGCTCAAGTTCGAGGACAAGAACGGCGACGGACGGATCCAGTACTACAACGACGCCTCCAAGAACGCCGACTTCCAGAAGAGAGCGGCAGACGCCGGCTGGAAGGGCAATGAGCTGAACGTCAATGCCGACATCATCGTGCTGGCCAATCCGGAGATCGCGCTGCTGCCCAACTGGGTGATCGCGCTGGTCGCCGCGGGTGGTCTGGCGGCAGCGTTGTCGACCGCTGCCGGACTGTTGATGGCGATCTCGTCTGCGGTGTCCCACGACCTGGTCAAGGGTATTTTTGCGCCCAACATCAGCGAGAAGGGTGAGTTGATGGCCGGCAAGATCTCGATGGCGGTGGCCATCGTGATCTCGGGTTGGCTGGGTCTCAATCCGCCAGGCTTCGCGGCCGGTACGGTGGCGCTGGCATTCGGTATTGCCGCCAGCTCGCTGTTCCCGGCCATCATGATGGGTATCTTCAGCAAGAAGATGAACAAGGAGGGCGCCATCGCCGGCATGTTGTCCGGCCTGTTCGTCACGCTGTTCTACGTGTTCGCACACAAGGGCTTGTTCTTCGTCAAGGGGACCGAATACCTGGGCCTGATCGGTGGCGCCAACAGCTTCTTCGGCATCACACCGGAAGCCTTCGGCGCGGTCGGCGCGATGGTGAACTTCTCGGTCGCCTTCCTGGTCGACAAGGTCACCAAGGAGCCACCGGCGCATATCCAGGCCATGGTCGAGGCGGTGCGGATTCCGCGCGGTTCTCGTGCCGTGGATGGCGCGCACTGACGCTTTGCGTTCGCAAGGCTCAAGGCCCGTGCTGCGACAATCGCGGCATCGGCTTGCTCACAGGCCCTGCCGGTTACGCTGGCAGGGCTTTTTCAATGACGACATCCGGTCGCGCAGCAGGTAGCCGGGTGTGAGGAGTATGCGATGGTCTTCGATGTCAGTGTGGCCCTGACCTGGGTCCTGTATCTGGCCTTGTTCCCGATGGCATTTTTCTGGCTGCGCCGGGCCTGGCGCATCCTGGTGCGGCGGGATTTTTCCGAGGTGGCGCTCAAGAGTGGCCAGTCGCCTGCCGACCCTGAAAAGTTCGCGCCTTATGAAATGGTGGTGAACCTGATCGCCGGCGTCGTGGCTGCGGCTGTGATCGTTGCAGTGGCATTGGGCCAGCTGGATTACAACACCTGGACTGCGATTGCCGGCTCGACGATCTGGTGCAAGTTCTTCGCCAGCTTCGCCCTGTCGCGTCACGCCCATTCGAACTGGGCGCGGCGCAAGACCTGACAGTGCCCGTTGCCTGGCCCGTTTGCACCGCGGCTGGGGCGCACGGTCAGTTCAGGTAACCGGGCGGCGCGGGTGCGATGGGCGCAGCTGGTGCCGCTGCAGTGTCGACCGGCCGGTTGTCGCGCCACTGCGAGGCGCCCAGGGCGCGTTCGAGCAGGTGCATGAAGGCATGCGTGAGGGTTTCCGACAATGCCAGCTCGAACTGGCGTGCCTGCGGCGCGCCGCCGAGCTTCTCGCTGCAGTGCAGGCGCAAGGTACCGGCTGCGATCGGTGCGATGTTGACCTCGGTGATCAGCAACGGGGTGTCAAACAAGGGTGCATGGGCCTGCGGCGCCTGGTAAGGCGTTGAGAAGTCGGCTGCGCGGATGGTCTCGTTTCGGTTGAAGTCGGCCATCGCCTTTTTCGTCGCCGGATCGGCGCTGGCCAGATGCGTGGTTGCCGGACCACCGCGCCGCGCGGCAGCGTCGGTGGCGATGCGCTCGAGCAGCGGCGTCAGGCCCAGTGTCAGGCGGCGCGTGAACCAGAACTGCAGTTCCCGTTCTTCCGAGGTGTTGACGCGCACCAGTATCCGGTCCTGTTCGGGCTGGTAGCTGATCGACATCTGGCGCACATGCATGAGTAGATTCTAGGAGCCTGTCGCACCTGGGGAACGTCAACTGCAAATCGACCGCAGCGATTCATTTTTCTCCCGCTTCTTGCCCAATAGCCGGGACAGCCAAGGAACGCTGGCCGACACCGACAGGCTGCTCTTCCACGACACGCGCGCGTCAACCGCGGTCTGGCACGATCCGGCCCGGCTTGATCCAGATCAATCCGCTGACCGGTCACGGACCCTTGAATTCCCGTGTAATCACCTAACCTCTTGCACAGTTTTTCCAAAGGATTTGCCATGCGTATCGACAAACTGACGACCAAATTCCAGGAAGCGTTGGCCGAAGCCCAGACGTTGGCATTGGGCCAGGACCATGCGTATATCGAACCGGCCCATGTGCTGGTGGCCATGCTGCGCCAGGATGATGGCCCCAAAGCGTTGCTGCAACGCGCCGGTGCCAATATGCCCGGACTGCTCGCCGGCGCCGAAGCAGCGATGAAGCGCCTGCCGCAGGTACAAGGCCAGGAGCAGGTGCAGGTGGGACGCGACATGGTCTCGCTGCTGCAGGCGTCCGAGAAGGAGTCGATCAAGCGCGGCGACCAGTTCGTTGCCGGCGAGTTGTTCCTGCTGGCGTTGACCGACAACAAGGGCGATGTCGGCAAGCTCGCGCGCGACAACGGCCTGACGCGCAAGTCGCTGGAGTCTGCCATCGAGGCGGTGCGTGGCGGCCAGAATGTCGATAGTGCCGACGCCGAGGACCAGCGTGAGTCTTTGAAGAAGTACACCATCGACCTGACCGAACGTGCCCGCATGGGCAAGCTCGACCCGGTGATCGGCCGCGACGACGAGATCCGCCGCGCGATCCAGGTGCTGCAGCGCCGCACCAAGAACAACCCGGTGCTGATCGGCGAGCCGGGTGTCGGCAAGACGGCGATTGTCGAAGGCCTGGCGCAGCGTATCGTCGCCGGTGAGGTGCCGGAGTCGCTCAAGGGCAAACGCGTGTTGTCGCTCGACATGGCTGCGCTGCTCGCCGGTGCCAAGTTCCGCGGCGAGTTCGAGGAACGGCTCAAGAACGTGCTCAAGGATCTGGCCAAGGACGAGGGTCAGACCATCGTGTTCATCGACGAGTTGCACACCATGGTCGGCGCCGGCAAGGCCGAAGGCGCAATGGACGCCGGCAACATGCTCAAGCCGGCGCTGGCGCGCGGCGAACTGCATTGCGTGGGCGCGACGACGCTGGACGAATACCGCAAGTACATCGAGAAGGACGCCGCGCTCGAGCGCCGGTTCCAGAAGATCCTGGTCGGCGAGCCCAGTGTGGAGGCAACCATCGCCATCCTGCGCGGACTTCAGGAGAAATACGAGGTCCACCATGGCGTGGACATCACCGACCCGGCCATCGTTGCCGCGGCCGAACTAAGCCACCGCTACATCACCGATCGTTTCCTGCCCGACAAGGCGATCGACCTGATCGACGAGGCGGCAGCCAAGATCAAGATCGAGATCGACTCCAAGCCCGAGGTCATGGACCGGCTCGACCGACGCCTGATCCAGTTGCAGATCGAGCGCGAGGCGGTGCGGCGCGAGAAGGACGAGGCCTCGCAGAAACGTTTTGATCTGATCGAGGTCGAGATCGGCAAGCTGCAGAAGGAGATCGCCGACATGGACGAGATCTGGAAAGCCGAGAAAGCCCAGGCCCAGGGCAGTGCCCATGTTCGCGAGGACATCGACAAGTTGCGCCAGCAGATCGATATGTTCACCCGCAAGGGCGACTACAACAGGGTTGCCGAGTTGCAATACGGCAAGTTGCCCGAACTCGAACGCCAGCTCAAGGAAGCGCAGGACAAGGAGACGAGCAAGGGCAAGGGCGAGGGCACCGCACCGCGGCTGCTGCGCACCCAGGTCGGCGCCGAGGAGATCGCCGAGGTGGTGGCACGTGCCACTGGCATTCCGGTGTCCAAGCTGATGCAGGGCGAGCGCGAGAAGCTGTTGCAGATGGAAGACAAGATCCACCAGCGCGTCGTAGGCCAGAGTGAGGCCATCACGGCGGTCGCCAACGCGATCCGGCGTTCGCGCGCTGGCCTGGGCGACCCGAACCGTCCGACCGGCTCGTTCCTGTTCCTGGGTCCGACCGGTGTCGGCAAGACCGAGTTGTGCAAAGCGCTGGCGAACTTCCTGTTCGACTCCGAGGATCACCTGATCCGCATCGACATGAGCGAGTTCATGGAGAAACACTCGGTGGCGCGGCTGATCGGCGCGCCTCCGGGATACGTCGGGTACGACGAGGGCGGTTACCTGACCGAGGCGGTGCGGCGCAAGCCGTATGCGGTGTTGCTGCTCGACGAGATCGAGAAAGCGCATCCGGACGTGTTCAACGTGCTGTTGCAGGTGCTCGATGATGGCCGGCTGACCGACGGGCAGGGTCGCACGGTGGATTTCAAGAACACGGTGATCGTGATGACCAGCAATATCGGCTCGCAGCTGATCCAGAGCATGGTCGGACAGGACAGCGAAGAGATCAAGGACGCGGTGACTGGAGAGCTGAAAAACTACTTCCGGCCCGAGTTCCTGAACCGGATCGACGAGACGGTGGTGTTCCACGCGCTGGATGCGAAGAACATCGAGGCGATTGCAGCGATTCAGGTGACGGTGCTGCAACAGCGGCTAGCCCGGATGGACCTGACGCTGGAGGTGTCGCCAGCGGCACTGGCCGAATTGGCCAAGGTCGGATTTGACCCGCTGTACGGCGCGCGGCCACTCAAGCGCGCAATCCAGCAGCGCATCGAGAACCCGCTGTCCAAGTTGCTGCTTGAAGGCAAGTTCATACCCAAGTCGGTGATCGCGGTCGACGTGGATCCGATCCAGGCGCCGGGGCAGTTCAGCTTCAGTGGCGGGACGGTCTGATCGCCGCCGCCGATGCGATTGAACAGGGTGTCTCGTCCTTTTTTTGTTCGCGTTGTCCGGGATGTCTGGGAGACCCAAGCACAGTGCGCTTGGTTGGAAAGAGCATCAAAACCAAGCCCGCTTCTGCTCGACCGAATGCGGCCATCAGGGGATGGGGGACTGCCATAGTGCGACAAAAGCGTCAAAGTCTGCAATCGGTAGTGGCGGGCTGAACAGGTACCCCTGGTAGACATGGCAGCCCTGGCGGTCGAGAAACTCCCGTTGGCCCTCGGTTTCCACCCCTTCTGCGATCACTTCCAGGCCCAGGCTTTCGCCCAGGGCGATGATGGTGCGGGCAATGGCGGCGTCGTTGGGGTCGGTCAGTACATCGCGCACGAACGACTGGTCGATCTTGATCTGGTCCAGTGGCAACCGTTTGAGGTAGGCCAGCGACGAATAGCCGGTGCCGAAGTCGTCCAGCGAGAAGCCGATGCCATGGACTCTGAGAGCCGTCATTTTGGCAATAATGTCCTCCACACTGTGCGCCAACAGACTTTCAGTCAGCTCCAGCTTGAGCAAAGCCGGGTTTGCGCCGCTGTGCTCCAGCATCTGCAACACCTGAATCACGAAATCCGGCTCGCGGAACTGGTGCGCGCTGACGTTGACCGCCAGCGTCAGGCGGGACAGTGCCGGCTGGCTGGACCAGGCAGCCAATTGGGCACAGGCGGCTTGCAGAACCCAGTGGCCCAACGGCAGGATCAGGCCGCTGGCTTCCGCCAGTGGTATGAATTCGCTGGGCGGCACCGGGCTGCGATTTGGCGGCCACCAGCGCGCCAGGGCCTCGGCGCCGACAACGCTGCCGTCGTCCCGCACCACCGGCTGGAAGTGCAACAGCAACTCCTGTCGTGCCAGACCCATTCGCAGATCCGCTTCCATCGCCACCCGGCGGTCCACGCTTGCCTGCATGCCGACATCGAAGAAACGCAAGGTGTTGCGACCGGCACTTTTGGCCTGGTACATCGCCAGATCAGCCTGCTTGAGCAGGTCGTCCACGTTGTCCGTGGCGTCACCAAACAAGGTGATGCCGATACTTGGCGTGCTGCGGTGCTCGCGCCCCCCCAGATCGTAGACATGGTTGAGCGCCAGCAGTATTTTCTGCCCCACCACCTCGGCTTGGGTTGCCGCATATGCGGGGTCACCGCTCAGTTCGTCAAGAATTACGACGAACTCGTCCCCCCCGAGCCGCGCTACTGCGTCAATCTCCCGGACACAAGAGCGCAGGCGCTTGGCCACCTGTTGCAGCAGCCTGTCGCCAACATCGTGGCCTTGCGTGTCGTTGAGGGATTTGAAGTTGTCCAGATCGATGAACAATACCGCGCCGTGCCGGTGGTTACGCGCCTTGAGCATCAGCGAATGGCGCAGTTGCTCCACCAGGCGCCGCCGGTTGGGCAGCCCCGTCAGGGCATCGAAGTACGCCAACTGATGGATTTTCTCCGCATCCTGCTTACGTTCCGTCACATCCATCCAGAAGCCGATCAGCTCCAGGGGTCGCCCGTTCGCATCGCGGTAGAGCCGCGTCTCATCGTGAATCCAGCGGTAATTTTCGTCGCGGTGCCTGAACCGGTATTCGTGCACAAGGAAATCGTCGGTCAGAAGTTTGGGCTTGACGGTGGCAAAAGCCAGCGCATCGTCCGGATGCAGGTGGGAAAACCAGAAGTCCGGGTCCGAGGTGAACTCCTGCGGCGCGTACCCGAGCAGACCTTGCACACTTTCCGACACGAATGTGGTGCCAAAGTCGCCCTCGGCACGCGACGTGTATATCACGGCCGAGGTCCTGGACAGCAGAAAGCTGAGCCGCTCCTCGCGTTCGCGAAGGGCCTCTTGCGCCTGTCGCCGCGCGGTGATATCGACCAGCGAATGCAGGAAGTGCTGCACTCCGTCAATGGCCAGAGAGCAGGTGTACAGCAGCACGAACCGTTCCTCGCCACTGCGCAGCCGTCCCACGCCTTCGACGCCATTTAGCCGGCCATCGCGGCGCAGCGTTTCGCTGACGCGGCGCAGCTCTGTCTGGCTGGCCCACAAACCCACCTCAGCCACCATGTGGCCGAGCAATTCTTTCTTCTCATACCCCGTCGCGCCCACAAACGCGGTGTTCACATCGACGATGGTCCCATGCATCGTCTGCAGCAGCTGGGGCACCGGATTGTTGTCGAACATGGAGCGGAACGACCGCTCCCGGCTGTCCAGCATGCGCTCGTGGCTGGCAAGCGCGGCGAGCATCTGATTGACCTGGCGCGCGACCGCCTGGACCTCCACCGGACCGGTGTCCGCGCAAGCTCGCGCCTGCGACTCCCCCAACGCGACCCGGCCCGCGACCCCGGCCAGTGCCTCAATGGGCCGCACGATGCGAATGCTGATGCGCCATGCCAGCACGGACGCCAGGAGCAGCAGTAGCATGCTGCCCATCACGGCGCGGCCGAGCTTGGTGTCGGCCCTCTCGAAAGCTGCATCCTTGGACATGCTGACCTCCACTGTCCAGGACGTACCCGGTACATCGCTCATGGCGTGCAGCAGCGCACTGTCTGAACCGCCCCGCGCGGCACGCGCTCTGTCATTCCCCGCGCCGGACGCAGTGACGTGACCGGGCCGGCCGGCCTGCAGGCCGATAAACGCTTCGGCCTGCCGGGAACGCAGAACAATCCTGCCGGCACCGTCGGCCACCTCGACCAGCATCTTGCCCGGATTCGCCTGCAGCAGAGTGCCATTGAGCGAGAGCAAATCAACCGAAAGCAGCAGTACGCCAGCAGTTTTTCCCGTCCCATCAGGCACCGGCAACGACATCACCACGATCCAGCGCCGGGACACCGTGTCCTGGTAGGCTTCGCTGACCATGAAGGACGCACCGCCCGCGACACGCGGCCACCAGGAAATCGATGCAAAATCCACGCTCGGCAAGCGATCTGGAAAGGCTGCGCATCGCAAGCGGCCGGCAACGCCAACCAGCGCGATATTCGAAATCTCCGAGCGCAGCGCCACATATTCGCGCAGCATGGGATCGCACTGGCCGGCATCTGCCGCCTGCACCAATGGCCGCTGTGCCAGGCGGCGCAGCAGCGCATCATTGCCGGCCAGGAACTGCGAAAGCGCCGCGCTGACGCGCTCGGACGTGGCCCTGAGCGCGGCGTCCGCTTCCTGGCGGTCATACCTTCTTTCATTCACCAGGTTCCAGGACACTGCGGCGAACACGGGCACCAGCACCACGACAAGCAAGTAGACCAGCTGCGCCCGAACAGGCCAGCGGCTCACAGGGGCAATGAAACGATATCCAGGCAATTCAGGTCCTCGGGCCGCAAACA
>JBBRVD010000169.1:0-7982 GCA_038247175.1 Burkholderiales bacterium
CAAGATGGCCAAGAGCGGCCGCGCCGGCGCGGCGCTGGCGACGTCGGCCGTGGGCTCGTTCATCGCGGGGACGATTGCCACCGTGCTGGTGACGATGTTCGCGCCCCTGCTGGCGGACTTCGCGGTCAAGCTTGGGCCGCCCGAATATTTCATGCTGATGGTGCTGGCCTTCACGACGGTCAGCGCGGTGCTGGGGCGCAGCACCTTGCGCGGCATGGTCGCCTTGTTCGTGGGCCTGGCGGCCGGGCTGATCGGCATGGACCAGATCTCCGGGCAGGCGCGTTACACCGCCGGCGTGCCCGAATTGCTCGATGGCATCGAGATCGTGCTGGTGGCTGTAGGCCTGTTTGCGGTGGCCGAGGCCTTGTACGCGGTGCTGTACGAAGGGGGTCCTCCCGAAACCCAGAACAAGCTCAGCCGGGTGCACATGAGCCGGTCGGACTGGCGGCGGTCCTGGCCGGCGTGGTTGCGCGGCACGGTGATCGGATTTCCGTTCGGCACGATTCCTGCCGGCGGCAGCGAGATACCGACGTTTCTGAGCTACGCAGCCGAGAAGAAGTTCGCCAAAGGCGAAAACCTGGATGAGTTCGGCACCCGCGGTGCGATTGAAGGTGTGGCCGGCCCCGAGGCGGCCAACAATGCCGCCATCACTGCCACGCTGATTCCCTTGCTGACACTGGGCATACCGACTTCGAATACGGCAGCCATCTTGCTCGGAGCGTTCCAGAACTACGGCATTCAACCGGGGCCGCAATTGTTCACCACGTCGGCCGATCTGGTCTGGGCGCTGATCGCCTCGCTGTATATCGGCAACGTGATGCTGCTGATCCTGAACCTTCCGCTGGTCGGTCTGTGGGTCAAGCTGCTGAAGATTCCCAAACCCTACCTGTATGCGGGCATCCTGATCTTTGCCACCGTCGGTGTCTATGGCATGCGCCAGAGCGCCTTCGACCTGGTGCTGCTGTATGCCATCGGCCTGGTGGGTGTGGTGATGCGCCGCTACGACTTCCCGACTGCGCCGGTGGTGGTCGGCATGATCCTGGGCCCGCTGGCCGAGGCGCAGATGCGCAACGCCTTGTCGATGGGCGAGGGTAGTTGGCTGATCTTCGTCGAGCGCCCGATGTCGGCCACCTTGCTGGCGGTCGTGCTGGCGGTGCTGTTGCTGCCGCGGATCCTGCGGCGCTTCTCGGCCTCGTCTTCGTCCGCCATAGCCAAGCGGCGCAAGGCAACCTGATCGCGCGTCTTCAAGCCGGCTGCATCATGGCGGTACAGCGCCGCTGCATCTCGTCGGGCGTAAGTTTCTCGATCTCATGCCCGATCATCCAGCGGTGGCCGAACGGGTCGATCACGACACCGGTGCGTTCGCCATGGAACTGGTCGGTACAGGCCATCTCCAGCGTGGCGCCGGCGTCCAATGCCTTTTGCACCACGGTGTCGGCGTCGTCCACATGCAGATGCAGACTGACGGATGCCTTGGTAGGCATAGAGGTGATGGATCATCGTCGGTCTCCGGTCATGGTTCAGGGCGCTTTAAACCGGATGCGCCGAGCGCGCCGGAACGATGGCACGGGACGAGAACTGTTCCAAATGACCCTACGGAGCTACAAAATGACACATATGGATAAACAATGACCCTATAGTTCAAAGTTAATACTGATTGGTCTACATTTGCCCTGCGCCACATTTTTGGTGCTTGCTGATGAATCAGCATTTTTTCCTGGAGATTCGTATGAAGAAGTCCCTCATCGCTACCGTCATCGCACTTGGCGCCGCTTTCTCGGTGCAGGCCAAGGACATCGTCGACACCGCCGTTGCCGCTGGTAACTTCACCACCTTGGCCACTGCGCTGAAGGCCGCCGGTTTGATCGACACGCTCAAGGGCAAGGGCCCGTTCACCGTATTTGCGCCGACAGACGCTGCGTTCGCCAAGGTTCCCAAAGCCGATCTGGACGCGCTGCTCAAAGACAAGGCCAAGCTGACCGCCGTGTTGACCTACCACGTCGTGCCCGGCAAGGTGATGGCTGCCGACGTCAAGGCCGGCATGGTCAAGACCGTGCAAGGCTCCAGCATCACGGTATCCACCACCGGCGGCGTGATGGTTGACAAGGCCAAGGTCACCGCGACCGACATCGTTGCCGACAACGGTGTGATCCACGTCATCGACAGCGTCATCATGCCCAAGTAATGGCTCTGCGCGCCTTGCCATTGCTGTGCAGTGGCGGCGCTGGAACTGTCAACAGCCGGCTCGTCCGGCTGTTTGCTTTTGGGCGGGCGTTACCATCTCCGCATGCCCGACCAGACCGCTGACGTCCTGCCGCCATCTTCGTCGGATCTGGCGTCTGGCGAGACAAACGGCCTGCCGCTGGACGCGCAGGGCATCCTCGCGCTGGCGGCGCGCTCGATGTTTCACCTGTTCTCGAGCATCAGCCAGGGCATGTTCCTGGTCGATCGCAGCGGGCGTATCGTCTGGGTCAACGAGGGTTACCAGCGTTTCCTGCCCGACCTGGGTTTCTCGTCGCTCGACCAATTCCTGGGCCACATGGTCGAAGATGTGATTCCCAACACCCAGATGCGCCGGGTGCTGGAAACTGGCGAAGCCTACCTGATCGACCTGTTGACCAACCGGGCCGGTACCTTTGTCGTGAGCCGTATTCCGCTGCGAGACGACAACGAGGCCGTGATCGGCGCCATCGGCATCGTGTTGTTCGACCATCCCGAGACGACGCTGCAGCCCTTGATCAGCAAGTTTGCGTTGATGCAGCGCGATCTGGACGATGCGCGGCGCGAACTCGCCGCCCAGCGGTTGGGTCAGGCTCGCAGCAGAGGCGTGCGTCCCTCCAAGTACACCTTCACCAGCTTTGTCGGCACCAGCGCGCCGGCGGTCGAGGTTAAACGCCAGGCCCGGCGTGCAGCGCAGTCCAACAGCCCGGTGTTGTTGCTCGGTGAGACCGGCACCGGCAAGGAACTGCTGGCCCATGCCATCCATGCCGCGTCGAGCCGCGCGGCAGGGCCGCTGGTCAGCGTGAATATCGCGGCCGTACCCGACACCTTGCTGGAGGCCGAGTTCTTCGGTGTGGCACCCGGCGCCTTCACCGGAGCCGACCGCAAGGGCCGCGACGGCAAGTTCAAGCTGGCCGATGGCGGCACTCTGTTTCTTGACGAGATCGGCGACATGCCGCTGGCCGTGCAGGCCAAGCTGCTGCGCGCGTTGCAGGAGGGCGAGATCGAACCACTGGGATCGAACACGCTGGTGCCGTTCGATGTGCGCGTGATTGCGGCGACCTCGCGCGATCTGGCCGCCTGGATGCGCGACGGACGGTTTCGCGAGGACTTGTATTACCGGCTCAACGTGTTGCCGATCCGGGTGCCGCCGCTGCGCGAGCGGCGCAGCGATATTGCGGCGCTGGTCGAAGCGCTCAACGACGATATCGCGCTGCGCAATGGCTCCGCGTTGCCGGACATCACCGCCGATGCGCTCGACATGCTGTGTGCACTGCAGTGGCGCGGCAATATCCGCGAGTTGCGCAACATGCTTGAACAATCGGCGATGCGCAGCGACAACCAGCGCATCGATGCCGCATTGCTGCAGCAGGTGTTGCTTCAGTCGGGGATCGATCCATGTGTAGTGCCCGCAGGGGTGCGGCTTGCGGGCTCGGCGTTTCCGTTGCCGTCGCCGGGTACGGTGCCACCCCCGGACCTGCTGCGACCATTGGCGCAACAGGTGGCCGAGGTTGAGCGACGGGCTGTCATGACCGCGATGCAGGCCAGCGGCGGCAACAAGCTGGCCGCTGCCCGCATGCTGGGGATCTCGCGCGCCACGCTGTACCAGAGATTGTCTGATAAATAGTCAATGTCTGAATATTAGACATTCTAGATGACTGATATTCAGTCAATTCCTGGTTTCTGCTTGAAATTCTCTAGGTAGATCAACGGCTTGCAAACTGGCATGAAGCATGCTGTTGACGTGGGTTGCCTTTTTTCTTCCCGATAACCTACTGGAGACAAACCATGCATCGTCGCACCCTGGTCGCCTTAGCTGGCATCGCCGCCTGCGTCTTGACCACCATGACGCCCTTGAGGGCACAGGCGCAAGACAAAGAGATCCGCATTGCCCTGATTGCCAGCAAGACCGGACCGCTGGAAGCGTATGCCAAGCAGACCATCGTCGGTTTCACCATGGGCCTGAACTACGCCACCGGCGGCACCATGATGGTGGCTGGCAAGAAACTGGTCGTGATCGAGAAGGACGACCAGGGCAAACCGGACGTCGGCAAGAGCCTGTTGGCGGCGGCGTATGCGGACGACAAGGTCGATATCGCAGTCGGTCCGACGGCCTCGCCGGTGGCGCTGGCGATGTTGCCGGTAGCCGAGGAATACAAGAAAATCCTGCTGGTCGAACCGGCGGTGGCCGATTCGATCACCGGCGACAAGTGGAACAGGTACATCTTTCGTACCGGACGCAACAGTTCGCAGGATGCGGCGTCCAACGCCGTGGCCCTGGACTCGCCCGACAACGTGATTGCCATCCTGGCCAATGACAACGCCTTCGGGCGCGATGGTGTGAAGGCGACCAAGGAGTTCACCAGGAAGGCCAAGATCGTGCACGAGGAGTACCTGCCGGTGGGTACCACTGACTTCACGGCAGGCCTGCAGCGCATCATCGACAAGCTCAAGGATCAGCCGGGCAAGAAGTACATCTCGGTGGCCTGGTCTGGTGCGCCGGCGCCGTTTGGCAAGATCGCCGACCTGGATCTGGACAAGCGATTCGGCATCAAGCTGGCCACCGGTGGCAACATCCTGCCGGCGATGGTCGCCTACAAGCAGTTTCCAGGCATGGAGGGCGCCTTGTACTACTACTTCGGCATTCCGAAGAACCCGGCCAACGAGGCCATGGTGGCGCAGCATTACAGCCAGTTCAAGTCGCCGCCCGACTTCTTCACCGCCGGCGGGTTTTCTGCCGCGATGGCGGTGGTGACCGCACTCAAGAAGACCAACGGCGACACCAACACCAACAAGCTGATCAGCACCATGGAGGGCATGAGTTTCGAGACGCCCAAGGGCACCATGACCTTCCGCAAGGAAGACCATCAGGCCTTGCAGTCGATGTACCATTTCAGGATCAAGGCTGACCCGGCGTTCGCGTGGGGCGTGCCGGAACTGGTGCGCGAGATCAAGGCCAGTGACATGGAGATTCCGATACGCAACAAGCGCTGATCGGATCGGGTACCCGGGCACGCGGTCGCACGCCGATGGCGGCGTTGCGCAGTGCTCGCAAACCTCACAGTCCGACAGCGCGTTCCGGTTCCCGCGCGGTGCGTGGCTTGCCCTCGACGCGCTCGCTGCGCCGCTTCCCCGATCAGGAGTCGGGCCGACAGACCATGCTGCAAACCCAAGATTTGACGATCCGCTTCGGCGGACACGTGGCGGTGAACGCTGTCAGCTGCGCATTTGCGCCTGGGACACTGACCGCCATCGTGGGCCCCAATGGTGCGGGCAAGACGACGTATTTCAATTTGATCTCGGGCCAGCTCAAGGCCAGCAGCGGATCGGTGCGACTCGACGGCCAGGACATCTCGGCGCTGGGCGTGTCGGCGCGCACCCGCGCCGGCCTGGGCAGGGCGTTCCAGCTGACCAACCTGTTCCCCAACCTGACGGTGTTCGAGAACGTCCGGCTCGCGGTGCAGGCCACGCGCCGCGGCAGGCACCGGCGGGGGCTGAACCTGTGGAGCATCTGGAGCGACCATGGCGCATTGTCGCAACGCACCAATGAGATCCTGGGTACGGTGGCGATGCAGGACCAGCAGGACGCCATCGTTTCCAGCCTGCCGCACGGCGACCAGCGCAAGCTGGAGGTGGCTTTGCTGATGGCGCTCGAGTCGCGGGTGTTTATGTTCGACGAACCGACGGCCGGCATGAGTGTCGACGAGGCGCCGGTGATCCTGAACCTGATCCGGGCGTTGAAGAACGACCCGACCAAGACCATCCTGCTGGTGGAGCACAAGATGGACGTGGTGCGTGAACTCGCCGACCGCATCATCGTGCTGCACAACGGCGCGTTGGTGGCTGATGGGAATCCGGCCGAGGTGATCGCCTCGCCCGTGGTGCAACAGGCCTACCTGGGCGTGAACCCGGAAGACGCGGACAACGAGCCTTCACTGGCCGCCGGTGGCAAGAAGTCGGCAGGCAACGAAGGACGGACATGACGCAGCCATTGCTGACGCTCACCGGCGTACACACCCATATTGGCGCCTATCACATCCTGCACGGCGTGGATCTGTCCGTTCCCAAGGGCCAGGTGACGCTGCTGCTGGGTCGCAACGGCGCGGGCAAGACGACGACGCTGCGCACCATCATGGGCCTGTGGCGTGCCTCCCAAGGCGCGCTGACGTTCGCCGGACAGGACATCACCAGGCTGTCGACACCCGAGATCGCCGAACGCAACATCGCCTACGTGCCCGAGAACATGGGCATCTTTGCCGACCTCACCGTGCGTGAGAACATGTTGCTGGCCGCGCGCGGTGCGGCCAGCGAAAAGCAGATGGACACGCAGCGGCTGGACTGGATCTTCGGCCTGTTTCCCGCGGTGCAGAAGTTCTGGAACCATCCGGCGGGCAAGTTGTCTGGCGGGCAGAAGCAGATGCTGGCGGTGGCACGCTCCATCGTCGAGCCGCGCGAACTGCTGATCGTCGACGAGCCCAGCAAGGGGTTGGCGCCATCGATCATCAACAACATGATCAGCGCCTTTGCCGAACTCAAGGCGACCGGCGTGACCATCCTGCTGGTGGAGCAGAACTTCAACTTCGCACAAAAGATCGGCGACACGGTGGCGGTGATGGACAACGGCGTGGTCGTGCACAGCGGCAGCATGCAGGACCTGACCCGGGATGCGGCGCTGCAGAAATCCCTGTTGGGGCTGGCCCTATGAACCACCTGGATTTCGACTGGAAACCGGTGGCCCTGGTGCCACTGCTCTCGCTGCTGGTATTGCCGCTGATCGGTTCGGGTTCGACCTGGCTCACGCTCACGGTGGCCGGGCTGGCGATGGGCCTGATCATCTTCGTCATCGCCTCCGGATTGACGCTGGTGTTCGGCCTGATGGATGTGCTCAATTTCGGCCATGGCCTGTTCATCGCGCTCGGGGCGTTCGTGGCCACGACCGTGCTGGGTTCGATGTCGGACTGGACGATGTCGCACGAACTCTGGCGCAACCTGGTGGCGGTGTTCCCGGCCATGCTGGTTGCGATGGCGGTCGCCGGCGCCGTCGGGCTGGCGTTCGAGCGTTTCATCGTCAGGCCGGTATACGGGCAACACCTCAAGCAGATCCTGATCACGATGGGCGGCATGATCATCGGCGAGGAACTGATCAAGGTGGTCTGGGGTCCGCAGCAGATTGCGCTGCCGCTGCCCGAGGCGATGCGCGGCTCCATCCTGATCGGCGACGCGGCGATCGAGAAGTACCGGATCATGGCAGTCATCGTCGGCCTGGTGGTGTTCGGCGCGCTGGTCTGGACGCTGAACAAGACCAAGATCGGCCTGCTGATCCGCGCCGGCGTGCAGGACCGCGAGATGGTCGAGTCGCTCGGTTACCGGATCCGTCGCCTGTTCATCGGCGTGTTCGTCATGGGCAGCGCATTGGCCGGCCTGGGCGGCGTGATGTGGGGCCTGTACCAGCAGACGGTCACACCGCAGATGGGAGCGCAAGTCAACGTGCTGATCTTCATCGTCATCATCATCGGCGGCCTGGGCTCCACTGCTGGCGCGCTGATCGGCGCCTTGCTGGTCGGCCTGATGGCCAACTACACCGGTTACCTGGCGCCCAAGGTGGCCTTGTTCTCCAACATCGCGCTGATGGCCGCCATCCTGCTGTGGCGACCGCAAGGGGTCTATCCGGTGGCCAACCGCTGATCGAGGTACTCCAAAATGAAGCTGCCCCCACGCTCACTGCGTTCGCTGCCCCCCGAGGGGGCCGTCAGTCCCTTCGG
>JBBRVD010000170.1:0-7933 GCA_038247175.1 Burkholderiales bacterium
CGAAGCCGTGAGCGGGCGCCTGGCGGCCATCGTGTTGCTGCTGGTACTACTGGCCTGGGGCGCAGTCAAGGTCACGTCCCTGTCGATGCGCTTTGCGATGCCACGCCTGCAGCAGCTGCGCGATCGGACCGTCGCACGACTGCAGGGCCGGCGTTCGGTGGCTGCGCGTGGATTGCTGGCGCTGCTGGATCCGTCACGTCCCGATTCGCACGCGCTGCTGTTTCTCTCCTTGTTGCTGCTATCGGCGGGATGGCTGTTTCTCGGTATCGTCGAAGATGTGTTGACCGGCGACCCGTTGGTACAGGCCGACCTGGCGGTGTTCCGGTTCCTGCAGGCTTTGCGCTCGCCCGTCGCCGACGGGTTGATGGTTGCGACGACCGAGATGGGTGGTGTTGGTGTTCTGTTGCCGCTGGTGGTCATGGTTGCCGCCTGGCTGGCCTGGCACCACAGCTGGCGCACCGCAGGGTACTGGCTAGGCGCGGTGGTATTTGCCGAGGCACTGGTCAAGGTGTTGAAGTTCGCGCTGGGGCGCGGCCGCCCGCTCGACCTGTACGTGGGCAATGAGCAGTTTTCGTTTCCGAGTGGCCATGCTGCGGCGACGACGGTCATTCTCGGCTTTCTGGCCTTCTTGCTGTCACGCGGTCAGTCAAGCGCCATACGGCTGGCCTTCGCGATCGCCTGTGCCATCTACGTGACGCTGGTCGCATTCTCCCGCCTGTACCTCGGCGCCCACTGGTTGTCCGATGTCGTCGGTGGCATCAGCCTTGGCGTTGCCTGGGTCGCATTGGTGGCCATGGTCTACACACGGGGCTGGGTCGAGGAGAACTACAGGCCCCGGGCCCTGTCGCTGATGGTGGTGTTGTCGATGATCGGATTCGGCGCCGGGTCGATCATTGCGCCGTCGGCCGTGGATCTGGCGCGGTATGCGATCGCGCAACCGCAACCGCAGCCGATGGCGATGCGCCCGCAAGACTGGCTCTCCGATGGTTGGCGCCGCATACCGGCTCGTCGATCAGAGCTTGCCGGACGTCAGCAAGAGTGGTTCAGCCTGCAATGGGCGTGCCGCATCGACGACATCGGCCTCATTCTGTTTGCATCGGGCTGGAGGCCGGCCTTGCCGTGGTCCGCGCAATCCGCCCTTGCGTGGTTGGCGCCCCGATCGCCGCTGCTGGAACTGCCGGTGCTACCCCGATTCGACCAGGGCAGGGAGTCCCAACAGGCGTTCGTGCGCTGGAGCGCCGAACACCCCGACGAGCGCGAGGTGTTGCGCCTGTGGGATGCCCGCATCCAGCTGCGCGCGGGTAGCGACGCAACCCCGATACCGATCTGGTACGGAGCGGTGTATCGCGAGGTCCGGGGCGACGACCGGTTTGTTCCCAACGCGGGCTTGTTGTGGTCCAGGGTGATCGATCGCGAGGTCATGCCGCCGTTGCCGCGCAATGTCTGGTTGTACAGACGCACGCGCGACTCCGGTCAGGCGCAGACGACATTGGCCATTTGTTCGCATTGAGGGCGCGGCCCGTGATGTTATTGCCGGTTCCCTGGCGCGGACTTCGCGCCATTGGGCACCACCGCCGGTGCCTGCCGCACGAGCGTGGCGCGGTTGTCGCAGCCCGTCCTGCAAATGTTTCGAATTGCAGCAGGAGTAGGACAGCAACTACCTGTACGGACGGCGTTGTCCGCTGGCGTAGCTACACCCCGCGCGCCAGACTGGCTTCGGAATCGCAACGCATTCACCTATCGGGTCATCATGAAAACACCAATTAAAAGCATCGCATTGATTGCGGCCTTGGCGCTCGCGAGCCAGGCCATGGCACAGGTCACGTTCTACGAACGAGAGGGTTTCGACGGCGATTCCTTCACGACACGACGAACGATCGACGATTTCGGCCAGTTCGGTTTCAATGACAGGGCCGGGTCGGCTGTCGTCACGGGGGACAGTGGCGAGCGCTGGCAGGTCTGCGACGACATCCGGTTCAGTGGCCGCTGCGTTGTCCTGCGTCCGGGCAGGTATCCGACCTTGCGCGCCATGGGACTGGAGAACGCGGTCTCGTCAGTCCAGCCCGTGCGCCGCGCGGAGGTTACGGCTGCGGCACAGCCCGGCATGATCGCCCCAGCCGCCGCCAAGCTGGTCTTTTACGAAAGACCGGGTCTCAGTGGGCGCAGCATGGTGGCCCAGGAAGACATCTCCGATCTGCGCCGCACCGGTTTCGACCAGCGGATATCGTCGGTGGAGGTTTTCGGCGGACCGTGGGAAGTTTGCCAGCAAGATGGTTACGCCGGTCGCTGCGCGGTATTGCGCCCGGGCCGCTACCCGTCGCTGTCCGAGATGGGTCTTGACAACCGCATTGCGTCGATGCGTATCGTGATGCGTGAACGTGGTCCTGGTGCCGACCCTGCGCGTGTCGTCTTCTTCGGGCAGGAAGGTTTTGGTGGCCGGTCATTCTCCACCCAGGGTGAGCAGACCGACTTTGGCCGGTCCCGGTTGAACGACCGCGCCTCTTCGGCCCAGGTTTACGGCGGTCCGTGGGAACTTTGTCCGGACAGTGGTTTTGCTGGCGCCTGTGTCGTACTGCGACCCGGGAATTATCCGTCTCTGCGTGCGATGGGACTTGGAGACAAGGTCTCATCCGCGCGCGTTGTCGGAAGCGAGCCAGAGGTTTTCACCCGCCGTCAAGTCTTGCCACCCGTAACGGTCTATGACCCGCGCCGGCGTGACAACGAGCGGCTGTACCAAGCCAATGTGACGGATGTGCGTGCGGTCGTGGGAACGCCAGAACAACGCTGCTGGGTCGAGCGCGACCAGGTCGTGCGCGAACGCGGCGCAACCAATGTGCCGGTAGCGATCATCGGTGCTGTGATCGGTGGCATCCTGGGTCACCAGGTTGGCAACGGCAGCGGCCGAGACCTGGCCACGATCGGCGGTGTGCTGGCCGGTGGCGTAATCGGCTCCAAGGTCGGGAGCGACGGTCAGCCGCTGCCGCAGCAGGATGTGCAGCGCTGCACCAGCGCGCCGAACCAGGCGCGCCCGGAATTATGGGATGTGACCTACACCTTCCGTGGGCAGGAGCACCGGGTACAGATGACAACGGAGCCTGGGCCCACGATCACCGTGAATCAGCAAGGTGAACCACGGGTCTGAAACACGGCCAGCAATTCAGCCCACAGGGAAACAGCAAGAGCTGCGTCTTCTTACCATTTGCGTTGCATTCGGGCCAGTGGCCAACTCCCACCCGGGCGACAGGCAGGGCGCTCACACTGCTACCGTCCGGGCTGTCCGCGTCGCCTGACCCAGCCCCACGCACCCGCATCCGCATCCGCGTGTTGCGGATCGCGATCCGGTCGTGACCGCCGTCGTACGCGAACTCTGCCCGACTCGCCAGCGGCCATGTCCTGTCCTTCGGTTTGGGCCGCTGCTGCCACTCCCGTGACCCATGCGGCACACTCAGCCACAAACTCAAGTCGCTGCCAGTCAACGAATGGTCTTGGCTGGTGGGCTCTGCCGACCGGCGCCACACTACTGTTCCCCCGAAGGTCGCGCGCCCGCGCCCGGAACGAAGCGGAGCCCGACACTGTGGTGCCGCCAGTTCGAGGCAATACGGAATAGGACAACCGCATGAACTACAACGTCATCATCACCTGTGCGCTGACCGGCGCTGGCGACACCGCTGGCAAGAACCCGCATGTGCCGGTCACCCCGCGGCAGATCGCGGCGGCTGCCTTGGAGGCGGCCAAGGCCGGCGCCACCGTAGTGCATTGCCATGTGCGTAACCCGCAGACCGCCAAGCCCAGCCGCGACACCGCGCTGTACCGCGAGGTGATGGAGCGTATCCGGGAGTC
This sequence comes from Burkholderiales bacterium, assembly GCA_038247175.1. Lineage (GTDB taxonomy): Bacteria > Pseudomonadota > Gammaproteobacteria > Burkholderiales > Burkholderiaceae_C > CAISIP01. The sequence goes on from JBBRVD010000170.1 coordinate 3,841, forward strand.
GGGTGTGGATGTCGTCGTCAATCTGACCGCGGGCATGGGTGGTGACCTGGAGATCGGACCGGGCGAGAACCCGACCCGTTTCGGCCCTGCCACCGACCTGGTGGGCCCGCTGGCGCGGCTGGTGCATGTGGAGGCACTGCTGCCCGAGATCTGCACACTGGACTGCGGCACGCTCAACTTTGGTGATGGCGATACGATCTATGTGTCCACGCCGGCGGCGCTGCGGGCCGGCGCCAGACGCATCACCGAACTGGGCGTGAAGGCCGAACTGGAGATTTTTGACACCGGGCACCTGTGGTTCGCCAAGCAGATGATGGCCGAGGGCCTGCTGGACAATCCCCTGTTCCAGTTGTGCCTGGGTATTCCCTGGGGCGCACCGGCCGGTACGACGACGATGAAGGCGATGGTCGACAACCTGCCTGCAGGCGCAACCTGGGCCGGTTTCGGCATCGGCCGCCTGCAGATGCCGATGGCGGCGCAGGCGATCCTGCTCGGGGGCCATGTGCGGGTTGGGCTGGAGGACAATCTGTGGCTCGACAAAGGGGTTCCGGCGAGCAATGGCGGCCTGGTCGAGCGGGTGGTCAAGCTGATCGAGTGCATGGGTGCCAAGCCGATGACACCCGCCCAGGGTCGGGTGGCGATGGGCTTGAAGCCACGCGCCTGAGTTCGACATTCTCTGCAAGCGGCGCAGCACCGTCTGTTCGACAAGGAAACCCCATGGCATTCGTGACCCACATCCAGACTTTCGCCGCGCTGGGTACCGGCGTCATCGGCAGCGGCTGGGTCGCGCGTGCGCTGGCCCACGGGCTGGACGTGGTGGCCTGGGACCCGGCTCCTGGCGCCGAGGCCGCACTGCGCATGCGGGTCGGCAAGTGCTGGGGCGCGCTGGAACGCAAGGGCTTGGCCGGCGGTGCGTCGCAGGATCGGCTGCGGTTTGTCGCCACCATCGAGGAATGTGTGGCCAACGCTGATTTCATCCAGGAAAGCGCGCCCGAGGACCTGGCGCTGAAGCGGGACTTGCACGCGAAGATCAGCGCGGCCGCGCGGCCCGGCGTATTGATCGGCTCGTCCACCTCCGGACTGCTGCCGTCCGAGTTCTATGCCAACGCAACACACCCTGAGCGCTGCGTGGTAGGCCATCCGTTCAACCCGGTCTACCTGTTGCCGCTGGTCGAGGTGGTCGGCGGCGAGGAGACGGCGCCGGACGCGATCACGGCCGCGATGATGGTCTACCGGTCACTCGGCATGCGGCCACTGCATGTCCGAAAGGAAGTGCCGGGCTTCATTGCCGATCGGCTGCTGGAGGCGGTGTGGCGAGAGTCGCTGCACCTGGTCCATGACGGCGTGGCCACGACCGGCGAGATCGACGACGCGATCCGTTTCGGCGCCGGCCAGCGCTGGTCTTTCATGGGCAGTTTCCTGACCTATACCCTGGCGGGCGGCGACGCCGGCATGCGCCACTTCATGTCGCAGTTCGGCCCGGCGCTCAAGTTGCCCTGGACCAGACTCGAGGCGCCCGAGCTCACCGACGCGCTGATCGACCGCGTCGTCGATGGTACCCGTGAACAACTGGGCACCCACAGCATCGCAGCGCTGGAGCGCTATCGCGACGACTGCCTGATGGCGGTGCAGGAAGCGATCCGTACGACCAAGCTCAAGCACGGGATTGCCCTCGATGACTGAAGCAGCCCCCTCCTTGCTGGCGACCTGGCGCGGCACGGTGCTGGCGCAGTGGGTCGACTACAACGGCCACCTGAACGATGGGTACTACATGGTCGTATTCAGCGAGGCAACCAATGCCGTGATGGCCTTGATCGGCCTGGACGAAGCCGGCCGCAAGGCCACCGGGCATTCGATCTTCACGCTGGAGTCGCACATCAACTACCTGCAGGAAGTCAAGCAGGGCAAGGCGATCGAGGTTCGCACGCAGATCCTGGGCAGCGATGCGAAGCGACTGCAGATCTACCAGGCGATGGTGCTAGCCGGTAGCGACACGCTGTTGGCTGCCAACGAGCAGATGCTGCTCAATGTGGACATGTCCGGGCCCCGCGCTGCGCCGTTCGCGCCTACGGTGATGGCCAAGGTGCAGATGCTCACGGTGGCGCACCGGCAACTGCCGCGGCCGAAATACGCTGGCCGCACGATTGCCCTGCCGGGCTGACGCTGCGTCGGGCCACGGAGACAACCCCGAAGCCCGGTCAGGGATCCCTGTGACTCCTTGTCTAGACAGGTATAGTGGAGCCATGTCTGTCGCCGTGGAGAGGCCTGCATGTCCAGCGTATTGATCGACGCCGAGCCCGTGCCCCTGGCCACGCTGGTGCGATGGGCTCGTGGCGACGCTGTGTTTGCGTTTGCGCCGGCGGCCCTGGCAAGGCTTGCGGCCGATCGTGTGGTCGTCGAGCAGCACGCAGCAGCAGGCAAACCGGTTTACGGGCTCAACACCGGGCTCGGTGGCAACCTGGGCTACCGGCTGACCGCCGACGAGGTGATCGCATTCCAGCAGCAGGTGATCCGCGGACGCATGATCGGCATGGGCGATCCGCTGCCGATCGACGTGGTGCGCAGCGCGCTGCTGGCGCGGGTCTGCAGCCTGGCGCGGGGCGGCTCCGGCGTCAGTGCCGGCGTGGCGCAGGCCTTGCTCGCGCTGGTCAATGCCGGCATCACGCCGGTGGTGCCGTCGATCGGATCGATCGGCGCGGGTGACCTCGGCCTGTGCGCGCACATGGTGGCGCCGGTGATCGGCGAAGGTGAGGTGTTCTACCGCGGCAACCGGATCGACGCGGCGCAGGCGCTGCTGCAGGCCGGCCTGCAGCCGGCCCGGTTGCAGCCCAAGGACGGACTGGGCCTGATCAATGCAAGCCCGCTGACCGCAGGCCATGCAGCGGTGGTGGCCGATTCGCTGGATCGCTTTCTGTTGACCGCAGCGGCTGTGGCCGCGCTGGCGGTGGAGGCGTATGCTGCCAACCTCGGCGTCTACGACCCGCGCATCGCTGCAGCGCGCCCGGCTGGCGCGCAAACGGCTGCGGCCGCCCTGTTCCGTGCCATGCTGGCGGGCAGCAGCCTGTACCAGCAGCCGCCCCGCGCGATCCAGGATGCAATCTCGTTCCGCACAACCGCGCAGGTGTTCGGCGCCGTGTACGCCGCCCATGCCAGCTTGCGCGAGGCGGTCGACGCCGAGATCAATGGCACCTCGGACAGCCCCATCGTGTTCGCGGCGCAGGGCGACATGGTCTCGTCGCCGAACTTTCATACCAGCGTGATCGCGCTGACCTTCGACGCGATGGCGATTGCGCTGGTGCAACTGGCCAGCGCCAGCGTGCAGCGCATCATCAAGCTGCAGACGCCACAGCTCAGTGGCCTGCCCCGGTATCTTTCACCGGTGGGGGGTGCGAGCGTGGGCTTCAATGCGATGCAGAAGACAGCAGCGGCGTTGCATGCCGAGATAAGGCTGCATTCGACGCCTGCGAGTACCGACGCGGTGGTGGTGTCCGACACGGTCGAAGACCATGCAACACATGCGATGCTGGCGGTGCGCAAACTGGCCGCGCAACTGCAGTTGATGCACATGCTGCTCGGCCTAGAGGCCATGGTCGCGGCCCAGGCCGCCGACCTGCGCCAGGTCGGGGGCCTGGGCGCCGGCAGTGCGGCTGTGTATGCGCGGGTGCGGGAGCGGGTCGCTGCGCTGGAGCAGGATCGGCCAACAGGCCGCGACGCGATGATGGTGGCGCAAGCGCTGCACGGCGCCAGCCTGCATGACACGCTGAGATCGATCTGCGCCGGGGCCATGCAGGGGCATGTTCTGGCCGGCCTGGGGTGATCGCGGTGAGACGCGGCAGCACGGCTTGGGCGCCGCTGTCAGAATGAAGCCGCGCGCGGCTTGCGCGCAAAGCCACCTGAATGGAGGGACCGACCCCATGCACCATACCAGCCTGATGCCCCGGTATCCTGTACCGGCCCTGAACCTGCCGCTGACGAGCGAAGGGCGGTTCGTGCTGGGCGCAGCGCCGGGCAAGAATTTCGACCTGCTGGTGTTCTACCGCGGCCTGCATTGCCCGCTCTGCGCGAAATACCTGATCGAGCTCGAGCGCCTGTC
>JBBRVD010000171.1:0-7891 GCA_038247175.1 Burkholderiales bacterium
CGGCGCAGCAGATCGGCCAGCGGCAACCATTCGTACGCAAAAGCGGGCGTGGCAGAGCGGTTGTGGTAGGTGACCTTTGCACCCATGGCATCGAGCCATGGCGCCAGGATACGCGGCACGTTGCCAGAACCCACCAGGCCGACCGTCTTGCCGTGCAGTTCGAACAGGCTATCCTGGATCGGTTCGGGAACCGTCCAATGGCCCGCCTGCAGCCGATTGGCCAGCAGTGGCAGGCGCCGCGCCGCGGCGAGCATCAGGGCCAGCGCCATCTCGGCCACGGCCCGGCTGTTCACGCCGGGCATGTTGCACACGGCAATGCCGCGTCGTGCTGCCGCCTGCAGGTCGATGGTGTTGACGCCGACACCCACCTTCTGAATCAGTCGCAGCCGCGGGGCACGGGCGATGATGTCGGCCGTCACGGGCTTGAGGACATGCCAGATCACGTCGGCCTGAGGCAGGTGACGCTCGAACATGTCCACATCCGTTTGCGGGCAGAAAACGATATCGCAGTCGTCCCGGGGTCGCGCAGCCAGCCAGGACTGCAGCCATGCGCTGGCCTGGAAATGGAATAGCACCTTCACCGTGGTGATCCCGACAACGCTCAGCGTTGTATCCAGGGGAACAATTGCGGCTGCGGGTAGGGCTGGGGCGAGGCCAGCGCCGCTTCGATGCGCAGGCCTTCGTTCCACTTGGCCATCCGTTCGGAGCGGGCGAAGCTGCCGACCTTGAGCTGCGCGACGCCCCATCCGACCGCCAGGTGGACGATGCTGACATCTTCGGTTTCGCCGGAGCGCGCAGAAACGATGCAGTCCATTCCGTGTTGTCGTGCCATCGCGATCGCCTGTTGGGTCTCGGTCACGGTACCGATCTGGTTGGGCTTGATCAGCACGGCGTTGCAGGCGCCCAGCGATGCGCGCGCATCGATCTGGCGCGCGTTGGTGACGAAGAAGTCGTCGCCGATGATCTGCAGCTTGTGGCCCAGGGACTGGGTCATAGCCCGCATGCCGTCGATATCGTCTTCGGCAAATGCGTCTTCCATCGAGATGATGGGATAACGCTCGGCCCAGCGCTCATACTCCCGCAGCAAAGCGTCACCGGTAAACGTGCGCTTCTCGCTGCGCCAGTGGTAACGGCCCTCGCAATAGTACTGGGTGGCGGCTAGATCGAGGCCGACGGACACGTCGCGCCCGGGCTTGAAACCGGCATCCTCGATGGCCTTGACCAGCGCCTCGATGCCGGCTTCGTTGGAGGCGAATTGGGGCCAATAACCGCCCTCATCGGCCACGCCCAGGTTCTTGCCCTGGCTGGCGAGTGCCGTCCCCGCCGCGTAATACACCTCGGCAATCCATTCCAGCGACTGGGCAAAACTGCTCGCTCCGTTGGGCACCGCCAGATAGTCCTGCAGGTCCACGCTGCCGCGCGCATGGGCACCGCCGCCGAAGATCTGGATCTCCGGCAGCGGCAGCCCGACCGGACGATCGCCGGCGAGATAACGCCACAAGGGTTCGCGCCGATGCGCGCTGGCAGCCCACAGGCAGGCCAACGATACCGCGGTCAGCGTGTTGCCACCCAGCCGCGACTTGTCCACCGTCCCGTCGGCATCGATCATGGCGGCGTCGATGCCGGCCTGGTCGTGAATGTCGTGGCCTTGCAACAGGGGCGAAATGACGGACTCGATCTGTCGGACCGCCTGATCGACACCCCGACCGCGCAGGCGCTTGTCACCATCGCGCAGTTCATGCGCTTCACCGGCACCGGTGGATGCGCCGGCGGGTGCGATGGCCCGGGCGACCTCGCCCGAATGCAGGCTCACTTCGGCCTCGACGGTCGGAAAACCGCGCGAATCCCACACGGATCGACCCGTGATGGATTGGATGGTGCTCATGGTGTCAACTCCGTTGTGATCAGGTGCTGTATCGACGCCAGTGTGTCATGCGGCGCCTGCAGGCAGGATCTCGCCAGTTGCCGGACCGTGTCCTTGTGGCCGGCATCGGTCAGGTACTCCACCGGCGACTTGCCGTCCACCCGCGCCAGGAACAATGCCGGCAACAGCCGGGCACAACGCGCCTCGAGCCCGGCCCGGTCTTCCCAGTGCACCAGTGGCAGATAGGCCTGGTACAGGGTTGCAAAACTATCCAGCAATGCCGCAGCGTGCTGGCGCATGAATACGGCCTTGAGGAGCAGGTGGTTCAGGCAGAACGCCAGGTCGAACGCGGGGTCGCCGTACCAGGCGCATTCGGCGTCGAGGAACACCGGGTGTCCGGGGCCGCACAGGATGTTCTTCGGGCTCACATCGCCGTGTACCAGGGCAAGTCGGGTGGTGCGCGTGGTCTCTGCGATGCGGTTGAGCATGCCAGCCAGGTCGGGATGTTGCAGGCCTGTCGCCAGCAGGTACGGCTCGATGCGCAGCGAGAAAAATTCCTGGTCGCTTTGAAAACGTGCGGCGACCGTCGCGTCACCCGCGGTGAAGGCGTGGATGCCTCCCAGGGTCTGTCCGACCATGCCAGCCGTGGTTCCGTCGATCTGTCCGTTCAGCAGCTGCTGCTTCCAGACCGGGTGATGCGCAGGGTCTAAAAAGGTCATGAAGAAAATGCCGCTGGGTTCGTCGCGGCCGAGCATCGCGGGCATGGCATGCGCGAATTTGGGCGCAACCGTCCGGTACCAGTCGTATTCGAATTGGTTGCGACTCAGCGGCGCCTGCCAGAGCGCGGCAACCTTGAGCGTCGGCAACGCACGTTTGGCGCAGATACTGCGTCCCGGCAGGTCGATGCGCCAGATATCCGACGAGACGCCACCGGTCAGCTGCCGGATGCCGCGCACGTCCCGCGGCGCTGCAATACCCAGTCGCTGCATGGCTTGCACGACCACGTCCGTACCCTGCGCGTCCATGGAGGGGCACATCGCGGGCGGCGCTGGCGAGCGGCGGTTCAGGTCTCGGCCTGCACGGTATTGCGCAGGATGCCGATGCCCTCGATCTCGATCTCGACCACATCGCCCGGCATCATCGGGCCTATGCCCTCGGGAGTCCCGGTGATGATGACGTCACCGGCGCGCAAGGTGACGGCCTGGCTCACGTACGACACCAGTTTCGTCACCGAGAACACCAGATCGGATGTGTTGCTGTTCTGGCGCGTCTGGCCATTGAGCCGTGTCATGATCCGCAGGTTGCGATGGTCCAGCCCTGTGGCAATCACCGGCCCGAGCGGGCAGAAGCTGTCAAAGCCCTTGCCGATCAACAGGCAGCCGGCCTTCATCTCGTCGAACTGGATCGGGCGTTCGCTGACGTCGTTGGCACAGGTGAATCCGAAGATATGCCCTTCTGCCTGGTCCTCTGCGATTCGCCGTCCGGGTTTGCCGATCACGACGGCCAGTTCGCACTCATAGTCCACCCGTGACGCCTCGCGCGGGTAGACGATGGGCTGATCAGGGCCGATCGCTGCGGAGTCGGGTTTCATGAACATCGCCGGCCGTGTCGGCAGCGCCTGCCCGGTTTCCTTGGCGTGGGCGGCGTAGTTGAATCCGACGCCGAATATCCGCGGCCGTTCGAGCGGGCACAACAGTTCCACCTCCTGCAGACGGTCAACTGCACCGGTGCGAACGAGACCACCGTAGGGTTCGCCCTGGATCCGCTCCAGTGTGCCGTCCGACGCAAGAACCCCATAGTGGATGGCAGAGTGGGCGCGGTAACGTGCGATGCGGGTCATGTCGGGTTCCTCGATGGAGCGCAGGATAGGTAGCGGTGGAAATAGGAAGGTTATCGCATGCCGCCGTCATGCGGTCAGCAGTGCATCCAGGGCGTCGTCGTCCAGGGAGCCGTCGAACACCAGAAAGCGTGCGCCCAACTGCGCTGGTGCCTCGCCCGGGCGGACCGTGATCGCGCGGTCCCGGCACGGGTTGGCAGTCATGACGCCCCAGTCACTGACATACCAGGACGGCGTCCCGACGGGCATTCGGGGTGCCAGCGCGATTCCGGACCGATGGCCGCCGCCGACGGGGCCGCAGTAACTGGTCCAGATCGCGGATTCCTGCTGCGGCTGCGCGCTGTCCGAAGCCCGATAACGGATCTGCCCGCCATGGAGCCTGGACATTCCGGGGCCGACACGTGCATTGAATCCGGCGTGGCGGGTCGGGCCGATCGTGACCGCGTGCACAGCAGGCTCCAGTGCGCAACGGATATCGATCTGAAATGCCGAGTGGCTGGCCAGGTGACGGATGTGCGTGGTTCGCCGTTCGTGCAGGATGGCCCGGCCTTCAGGCGCGCCCCACTCCTGCGGACCACGCCACAGCAGTTCCTGCGCGATCGTCAATCCGTTGCCATCACCATCGGCATCGATGGAGACTTCCTCGATCCTTCCGGGAGCCCTTCCCTGGAAGGTGTCATTGACATAGAAGTTGTAGCTGTAGACCTCGATGCCTGCGGGCGCCGGCATGTGCAGATTCACATGGTCGGCGCCGATCCAGATCGAATGGTGATGCGGATGGTCAGCCGGACTTTCACTGGTGACAGCGAACCCAGCAGGCGAAAACACCGGAAACAGGTAGTTGCTGAATCGGCCCTGGGTCACTCCCATGGCCACCTGCTCACCCCAGTACACCAGTGTCCTCTTGCCGCCTGCCCAGGCGCCTTGCGGCAGGGCGATGGATTCTTCACGCAGCGTGAAGGCCGGTGCGGTCATCGTGCCGCGATGATGCGCCCGACCATCGCCTTGGTCTCGGCGCTCTTGGCGCCGAACTCGTCGAACAGCGGCCTTGCGGCGGCCAGCCAGGCCTCGGACTCGCTGGCAGAGAGTTTGTGCACCGTGACGCCAGACTTCTGCAGATCGGCCAGGGCGTCGTCGGTCTTCGCACGGTTCTCCTTGCGTTGCTCTGCAAACACTTCCTTGGCCGATTGCCGCATCAGCGTTTGCAGGTCGCCTGGCAGGCTGTCCAGCCAGCGCGCGTTGACGCGCACTGCCTTGGGCAGGAACCAGTGGTAGCTCAAGGTCAGGTGCTTGGCCTGCTCGAACCACTTGAAGCCGCGGATCGAGAAAAAATCGGCCTCGACGGCATCGATCACGCCGGTCGATAACGCGGTGTATTGCTCCGCATATGGCAGCGGAGTGGGGTTGGCACCCAGGCGGCGCCAGAAATCGATCCAGATCTTGATCTCCGGCACCCGGATCTTCAGGCCCTTGAGCGTCTCCAGGTTGGTGACCGGGCGTTTGGACAGGATATGGCGGAAGCCGACTTCGCCATAAGCCACGAATTCGACGCCGGTTTTGGCACGTGCGATGGCCGACACCTGGTCTCCGAGTAGGCCTTGCAGGATCTTGTCGACATGGTTTTCGTCCTTGTAGATGAATCCCGGAGCGCCGCCGGTGGCCGCGATTTCGGGGGCGACCGACTCCTCGGTGTCCGGTCCGCCGACCGTACCCTGGATGCTGCCGATGCGGCTTTGCTCGATCAGCTGGGTGTAGCTGCCCAGCTGGCTGCCAGGGAAATGTTGCGCGTCGATCCGGCCGCCGCTGCGGCTGTTGAGCTGGTCGCACCATTTTTGCAGCGCGATCGTCAGCGGTGCGCCGTTGGCCTCCGAATGCGCCAGCCGGAACACGAACTTCTGCTGGGCGCCGGCCGGCCCCTGCCACAGCAGTGGCAGCGCTGCCGCCCCGGTTATCAACAGGCTTCTGCGGCTGAGGGCCGACTGGGCTGGATCATGGACTGGCGTCATGGCGGTGTGCTCCTGGGTGGGTGGGAAAACGGTGCTTATGTCCAATAAAGTGTGCAAACGATAGCGCATTCATCGAATAGAAATGTATCGGTACTTACCCTATATTTTCCTAAGTCATTGAAATCAAATGAGTATTCAGCCTGAAAAGGATTTTTTTCTGTGCTATCGTTAGCACATTATTTTCGTTGGAGTACCGGAGAATCTGTTTCTTCCGGTCGTTGGTGCGCTTTACCGGGGGCTGCGCTGTTGGTCACGATCAAGCATATTGCCGAGCATCTGGGTGTGGCCGTTTCCACTGTCGGGCGCGCGCTCAGCGGAAACCCGCGCATCAGCCGCGCCACCCGTGACAAGGTCCATGCAGCCGCGCGCGAACTCGGGTATGTCGCCCATTCCGCAGCGCGGCAGATGCGCGGCCAGCGCAGCACGCTGGTGGGACTGGTCATCCCCGACGTCCTGAACGACTTCTATTCGACAGCCGCGCAGGCCATCTCGCAGAGCTTCGACGATGCAGGCTTCCAGATGGTGTTGTGTATTTCGGATGACCGGCCGGAGGTCGAGTTGCGCCAGGTGCGCGGCCTGGCCGAGGCGCGGGTTGCCGGCATCGTCGTGGTGCCCTGTCTCGCGCCGTTGCCCGAGACCTTTGACTTGCTGGCGCAGACACCCCATGTGCAATTGATCCGCCACAATCCGCGCCTGCGCTCGGACTGGTTCGGGCTCGACGACGAAGCGACCACTTACGAGGCAACCCGCCATCTGATCGGGCTGGGCCACCGGCGTATTGCCTATTTCGGCGGGCCCAGGGAACTCAGTACCGGAGCGGCCCGCTTGCGCGGATACCTCAAGGCTTGCCAGGAACGTGGCGTCCCGGTGCCGCCGGAGCTGGTCTTTTGCGATGTCCAGAACGTCGAAAACGGGCGGCAGGCGGTCCAACTGCTGCTGCGACTCGTGCCGCCGGCAACCGGGGTGGTAACAGCCACTGCCAGGGGAACGCAGGGGGTGCTCGAAGGCCTGCGTGCCAGCAACGTTGCGGTGCCCGAGGCGATGTCCATCGTCGGCTTCAACGACACGCCGGCGTTGTCCTGGTGGGGTCCCGGCCTCACCACCATGCGCCTGCCGGTGCGCGAGATCGCGATCGCCTGCTGTGCATTGTTGCTGCGGCGAATCGCGGCCACGCCCGGCGACACGTTTTCGAATCCACCCCAACACGCGGCATACGCGTCCACGCTCATGGAGCGCGGATCGACCCGTGCTCCATGACACTCCAGCACCAGGACCCTCCATGAACTTCAGCCATCTGATTCGTCGCCCAGTCGATGCGGTGCTGGGGACCTTGTGTGTGCTCATGCTTGCAGGCACGGTCACGCTCACGGTTCTGCAGGTGGTCTTTCGTTATCTGCTGGACGACCCGTTGTCGTGGTCGGAAGAACTGGCGCGCTGGCTGTTCGTCTGGACGGTCTACCTGGGTTGTGCGTTGCTGGTCGGGCAAGGGCGGCACATGCGCATGGCGATGCTGTCCGGCAAGCTGAGCGAGCGCGCCAGCCAATGGCTGGATTTCCTGGCGCACGGCGTCGTCGCTGCAACCGGCATTGCGATGGCCGTGCACGGCTGGGACTTCTGCATGCGGGTGACCGGTAGCAGCGGATCACTCGAATGGCCGTCGCGTTACCTGTACCTGGCGGTGCCCGTCAGCGGGGCCTTGACCGCGCTTTATGTGGCCATCGCCAGTCCCTTGCCGTTCGCACGCCGATTCTCGGGTTTGCTCGCGCTGGCCTTCGGCGGCCTGTTGTTCGTGTTGTTCCTGAGCGGCAATCCGCTACTGCCGCTGCAATGGAGCGTCGGCTGGACCTTGCATCTGGTCGCGCTGGGCCTGATTTTTCTCGATGTGCCGATTGCCTACAGCCTGATATTTGCGGCCTACGCCTCTTTTGCCAAACAGGGCGATCTGATGTTGCTGCCGATTTCGCAGACGCTGGCGACGTCGGTCAATTCGTTCCTGCTGTTGTCGATCCCGTTCTTCATCCTGGCTGCGCACGTGATGAATGCCAGCGGGATCACCCACCATCTGGTTCGGTTCGCGTCGGCCTTGGTCGGTCACCTGCGTGGCGGCCTCGCGCAGGTCAATGTCGTAACCAACACCGCGATGGGGGGCTTGTCGGGTTCTTCGCTGGCGGTCGCCGTGGGCAC
>JBBRVD010000172.1:0-7877 GCA_038247175.1 Burkholderiales bacterium
CTTGCGCCCCATGGCAATGCCGACGTCGGCCTGCTTGAGCGCTGGTGCGTCGTTGACGCCGTCGCCCGTCATCGCCACCACCTCGCCGTTGGCCTGCAGCGCGCGCACCAGGCGCAGCTTGTGCTCGGGGCTGGCGCGCGCGAAGACGCGCGCCTCGCGCACCGCCTCGCGCAGCGCGGCATCGTCCATCGCCTCGATCTCGGGGCCGGTGACGGCGCGCAGGTCCTCCCCCATGCCAAGCTGGCCGGCGATCGCGCTGGCGGTCACGCCGTGGTCGCCGGTGATCATCACGACGCGGATGCCGGCCGTCGCGCACTGCGCCACCGCTTCGATGGCCTGCGCGCGCGGCGGGTCGATGATGCCGACCAGGCCGAGCAGCGTCAGCCCCTGCGCGACGTCGCGGTGGTCCAGTTCCTCGGTGCCGGGGGGCAGTGCGCGCCGCGCCAGCGCCAGCACGCGACGGCCGGCGCGCGCCTGGGCCTCGATGGCGGTCTGCCAGTGCGCCGCATCCAGCGGTTCGGTGGCGCCGTCGACGCCAAGCTGGTGGGCGCACATCGCCAGCACGCGCTCGGGAGCACCCTTGACGAGGGCCAGCGGCGCGTCGCCGTCGGCGCCGTCCGGGTGCAGCGTGGCCATGAAGCGGTGTTCGGACTCGAAGGGGATCACGTCCAGCCGCGGTCGCTCGACCTGGAGCTCGGCCGGGTTCAGCCCGGCCTTGCCGGCCAGCGTCAGCAGCGCGCCCTCGGTCGGGTCGCCGGCGAGCTGCCACTGGCCGTCGCGCTCGTGCAGCGCGGCGTCGTTGCACAGTGCGGCAGCCTCGGCCAGCGCACGCAAAGCCGGCACGCGCGCGGCCAGCGCGTCGGGCGCAAGCACCTCATCGCCCAACCGCAGCGCCCCGTCGGGAGCGTAACCGGCACCCTCGACCTCGACCAAGGCGCCGGCACAGACGACCTGCTGCACCGTCATCTCGTTGCGCGTGAGCGTACCGGTCTTGTCGGAGCAGATCACGGTCACCGAGCCCAGCGTCTCGACCGCCGGCAGGCGGCGGATCACTGCGTGGCGCTGTGCCATGCGCTGCACGCCGATCGCCAGAGCGATCGTCATGATGGCCGGCAGACCCTCGGGGATGGCGGCTACCACCAGGCCGACGGCGGCCATGAAGACCTCGCCTGCACCCATGCCGCGCACCAGCATCCCGAAGGCGAACATCAGCGCCGCCAGGCCGAGGATGACGACTGTCAGCGTGCGGCCGAAGCCCTCCATCTTGCGCAGCAGCGGCGTCGTTCCGGATTCGACCGACGCCAGCATGCGGCCGATGCGGCCGATCTCGGTGGCCGCACCGGTGGCCACCACCACCGCGCGCGCCTGGCCCTGTATGACCAGCGTACCGGCGTAGCCCATGCCGCGGCGGTCACCGATGGCGGCTTCCCGGGCGACGGGTTCGATGCTTTTTTCCACCGGCATCGACTCGCCGGTCAGCGCCGCCTCGTCGACGCGCAGGTTGCGCGCCTGCAGCAGGCGAACGTCGGCCGGCAGGCTGTCGCCCGAGGCCAGCAGCACGATGTCGCCTGGCACCAGATCGGCAGCGTCGATCTCGTGCTGGCGCCCGTCGCGCAGCACCACGGCACGCGGCGCCAGCAGATGGCGGATGGCCTGCAACGCCTTCTCCGCCTTGCCCTCCTGCACGAAGCCGATCAGCGCGTTGAGGACGACGACGGCGGCGATCACCGCCGTGTCGACCCAGTGCCCGATCAGCGCCGTGACCACCGCCGCGGCCATCAGCACGTACAGCAGCAGGTTGTTGAACTGCCGCAGCAGCCGCTCCAGCACCCCTGGCGGTTTGACCTCGGCGAGGCGGTTCGGGCCGTGCGCGGCCAGGCGACGCGCGACCTCCTGGCTGTCCAGTCCGTGCGGCTGGGCGTCCAGCGCGCGCAGCACCTCCTCGCTGGCACGCGCGTGCCAGGGCTCGGCCGATGCCAATGCCAATGCCGATGCCGATGCCGATGCCGATGCCGTTGCCGTTGCGGGCGCCTGGCGGGTCGGCGCTGTCATCGGCCACGCGGCCGCCGGGCCATTACAACGGAGCGGGAGTGGTTGGGTCGGAGCGCGGTAATCATGAAATCGGATCGCGTGTGGCCTGTGGCGCTGGGTGTCCTGGTGGGTGTCATGGTTCGCATCGTCTTCGGGTCATGGTTCCCGGCGCGCCTTGATGCGCGGACCGGGCAACGGGCAGCGGGGGCTCTGATTCAGGGGCGATGGGGCCGTACGTCCGGCCCATCGGCCACCCCTTCCGGCAATTCTAGACAGCCAGGGGATGCTCGGGCTTGAGTCATGTCAAGGCCGCTACTGGCACTGCAACCGGCGCGGCACGCGTGTTCGCGGAACAAGGCCTTGCAAACTTTCGCATTCGCAGGGAAAGGCCTGCCCGCTCCGGGGCAAGTCACGGGTGTGTCGGATTGCTGCCGTGGCATCTATCGCCGGCCACTGACGCCCCCGGTTGCGGCCTGCCACCCTGCACGTTCAGCGCATGCCGAGCACCGTCGCACCGAACAGTTGGGCAAGTTCGCGCGGCGGCGAACGCCAGTACTGGGGTGGCGCAATCACCTGCGCGCCGAGCTCGGCTGCCGCATGCCAGGGCCAGCGCGGATCGAAGACCATGCCACGCGCCAGCGCCACCAGGTCGGCCTGGCCATCGGCGACGACAGCCTGGGCCTGTGCCGGCGTCGTGATCAACCCGACCGCGATCGTGGGCACTCCAGTGGCCTGGCGGATCTGCTGTGCGAACGCAACCTGATAGCCGGGGCCCAGCGTGATCTTCTGTGCTGGCGAGATACCGCCGGAGGACGCGTCGATCCAGTCAACGCCGCGCGCCTTGAGTGCCTGCGCAAACACGATCGTCTGCGCGACATCCCAGCCACCGTCGATCCAGTCGGTGGCCGAGACCCGCACGCCGACCGGCTTATCCGTGGGAAAAGCGGCACGTACGGCATCGAACACCTCCAGCGGAAACCGCATCCGGTTCTCCAGCGAGCCACCGTAGGCATCGCAACGCCGGTTGGCGATCGGCGACAGGAATTCGTGCAACAGATAGCCATGGGCGGCATGCAGCTCGATGCCGTCCAGCCCCAGCCGCGCCGCACGGGCGGCGCTGTCCGCGAACGCATCCCGGATCCGTTGCAGGCCGGAGGCGTCGAGCGCGAGCGGCGCGGCCTCGCCGTCCTTGATCGCCACCGCGGACGGCGCATGCGCCAGCCAGCCCCCCTCGCCAGGCGGTATCTGTTGGCCCCCGTTCCAAGGCTCGCGGCTGGACGCCTTGCGACCGGCGTGAGCGAGCTGAATCACGATCGGTATTGCGCTGTGGACGCGAATGGCAGCCAGCACGCCGCCCAGCGCCGCCTCGGTCGCGTCGTTCCACAGGCCCAGATCGCCGGGTGTGATGCGCCCTTCGGCCTCAACTGCCGTGGCCTCGATGCACAACATGCCGGCGCCGGACAGCGCCAGCTGCCCCAGATGCATCAGGTGCCACGGCTGGGCCTGGCCGTCGACGGCCGAATACTGGCACATCGGCGAGACCACGATGCGGTTGGCAAGCGTGACGCTGCGCAGCGTGTACGGGGAAAACAAGGCGCTCATGCGGATTCCTGTGCAGTGAAGACAGAGCGCATTCTCGCAAGACCGGGCCCGGCCTGCCGGACATGCTCGCGCAAGACCGGCGCAATCCCGCACTGGAGCGCCCGTTGAAGCCCGCGGACCCGATCGCGGGCCGGGCACGGGCCCAAGCGGTCGTCAACCGCCGATCAACCCCTGCGCGCGGCACAGCCGCGCAATCTCGTGCCGTTCTGCCGCATCGACACCCAGCTGCGGCTCCCGGCAGGCGGCTGACGGAAACAGCCCCTGCAGACGCAGCACTTCCTTCATGCGGGGACGAAAGTCGCGGATCGGAAGGCGCCAGCAATACCGGGCAATCGGGCCCAGCGTGTCCCAGATCGCCCGGGCGAGCGCGAGTTCGCCGATATGCACCGCATGGTGCATGGCCACGAGTTCGCGCGTCGCGGTGCCGGCAAAACCGATCAACGCACCGTTGCAGCCCATCAGCATGGCCTCGAAGATGAAGGTGTCACTGCCGGTGAGCACGCCAATGGGATGCTTCAGCCCACGCGCGACCTCGATCGTCTGCAAGGTCTGGCCGACATCGAAACTGGCCTCCTTGATCGCCACCAGCTGCGGGATTTCGGCCATCGCGCGCAGGATCTCCGGCGTGTAATCGGGCCCCCATCCCTTGGGAAACTGGAAGCAGACCATTGGCAGGTCTGCTGCGTCGGCAATGGCACGGTGGTAACGCACGATCATCTCGCTGGGCACCGGCGCGCCGCTGAAGGTGGGAAACGGCGGGAATACCGTCAGTCCTTCGGCCCCGGCCTCGCGCAGCTGTTCGGCTTTACGCGCCGCGGCGCGGGTGGAGCCGGCAACCACCCCTGAAAACAGCGGTACGCGGCCATTCACGACACGCTTGCAGATACGGATGACGCGCATCTGCTCGTCCTCGTCGAGTGCTATGACTTCGGACGCGTCGACATTCATCACGATGCCCGCCGGCTGCTGCGCAGCGATCCAGTCGATGTAATGCTCCAGCGTTGGCCAGTCGATGTCACCGCCCTCGACCATCGGCAACATCGGGGCGGCGATGACGCCGTTAAAGGGGCGGTTCAGCATGATGGCAACTCCTGGCTCCTCAATAACGGATGACACCGTTGCGCATGAAACATTCGGTGATCTCGTCGCAATAGGCTGTGAAGCGGCTGCTGGTCACCACCGCCTTGTTGCGGGGTCGCGGCAGGTCGACGGTCATGATCTTCTCGATGCGGCCCGGCCGCGGTGTCATCACCACGACCCGGTCCGCCAGCGCGACCGCCTCGGAAATGCCGTGCGTGACGAAGATCAACGTGTGGCGCTGGCGCAACCACAACTTCTCCAGGTCGATCCGCATCTGCTCGCGGGTCAAGGCATCGAGAGCGCCGAACGGCTCGTCCATCATCAGCAGCGTGGGGTCGTGGATCAGCGCGCGCACGATGGCGACCCGCTGGCGCATGCCACCCGACAATTCGCGCGGGCGCCGGTCCAGGAACTCGCCCAGGCCCACGTCGGCGAGCAACTGCTTCGCTTTGTCGCGGTACTGGTTGGCGTCCAGCCCGCGCAACTCCAGCTGGATCAGCACGTTGTCGAGTACGTTGCGCCAGTCGAGCAGCACCGGACTCTGGAACACGATCCCCAGGTCGGTCTGCGGACCGGCCACCGCCCGGCCGCCGACCTGCACGGTGCCGGCGGTGAACGGCAACAAACCAGCCACGATGCGCAGCAGCGTACTCTTGCCGCAACCTGACGGCCCCACGACCGAGACCAGCTCGCCGGTACGCACGTCCAGGTCCAGCCCATCAAGGGCGTTGGTGACCATGCCCTCGCGCTCGAAGGTATGGCGCAGCTCCCGGATCTCGATGTGTGCCTCGCTGCCAAGGGGCTGCGGCGGCGTCGCCACCAGCCCTTGTCCGCCATTGCCGTGTTGCTGCTCCGGCGACATGCTCACTGGAGTACCTTCGTGCCTGGCACCGCGGCGCGAGCTTGCCTGGAGCGGCCCGGCGCCGCGCATGAGCCAGCCTCAGCGCCATGCGCTGCGCTACCGTGCGCCTGGGGGGCAGCCCCGCGGCTCACTTGGGCAGGAACTCGTTGGTGTGAAAGGTCGTCCACGGCTCAGTCGTGGCCAGGTCGCGGTATTGCTTGAGCAGCGTGATCGTCTGGTCCCAGTCGGCCTTGGCGCCCACGCCGATCCTGCCCTTGGAATTGGCCGAGTCGAGCAGCTCGAAATCGACCATCATCTGGTCCATCGTGGACTGCCGGTTCAGGTCGGGCTTGACCTTCATCGCTGAATCGACAGCCGCGTTCGGGTTTTTCTTCGCCTCTTCCCAGGACCGCACCGACGCCTTGACGAAGCGGCGCACCAGGTCGGGCTTGTTCTTGATCGTGTTGCCGGTGGTCAGGATGGTCATGCCCACGATGTTGGCGCCGTGGTCGGCATACCGCAGCGCCGCCGGCACCTGGCCCTTGTACTTGATCAGGAAATACTGGTCGTCGGCACCGCCGAGCAAGGCGTCGACCTTCTTCTCGAGCACGGCCACCACCTTGGCTGCCGGATCGACCTGCACGAAGCGGATCTTGTCCATGTCGAGCTTGTTGTGCGCAGCCAGCGCACGAAACAGTTGCCCCAACGGATCGCCGGGCGACACGGCAAACGACTTGCCTTCAAGGTCTTTCGGCGTCTTGATGCCGGTGGAGGCCAGCGAGATGACCGAAAAACCGGTCGAGTTGAGCAGCGACATCACCGACTTGACGTCGGCGCCCTTCGACGCAGTCGTGATCAGGCTCGAAGAATCGGCCATGCCGAAGGTGTCGGAGCCGGCCGCGACCACCTGCACCGTGTTGCCGGAGCCGCGGCCTTCGTTGATGGTCAGGTCGATGCCTTCCTGCTTGAAGAAGCCCATGTCCTTGCCGTAATAGAACGGCACGTGCAAACCGCCCAGGTACCAGTTCAGCCGCAGCGATACGGCTTCCTGGGCCGAGGCCAGGGATGCGGACACCGCCAGCGCGGCGGCCAGAAAAAGATGAATGATGCGCATGAAATGTCTCCTCGTTAGTTCGACCGACCAAAAAACTCACAGGTACGTGCTGTTGACCTGGTTCTGCGATGTGTGCCAGGGGATCGTGATGCGTTCGATGAATTCGACCGTGTAATACACCGCCAGGCCGATGAAGCTGAGCAGGAAGATGACCGCGAACACCATCGGCGTTTCAAGGTTGCCGTTGTATTGCAGCAGCAGGTAACCCAGCCCGCTGTCCGATGCGACGAATTCGGCCACGATTGCCGCCGTGGCCGACAGAGCCGCGCCGACCTTCATGCCGGTGAAGATGTCGGGCAGCGCCTGTGGCAGCCGGATCTTGGTGAACAACTTCCAGCCGCTGGCACCGGTGGTGCGCGCGAAGTCGGCGATTTCCGGATCCACCGCCTTGAAGCCGGCAATGCTGGAGACGACGATCGGGAAAAACGACAGCAGGAACACAATCAGGAGCTTGGGCGTGTAGCCGAAGCCGAACCAGATGATGAACAGCGGCGCGATCGCGATCTTGGGCACGATCTGCAGGAACACCACGATCGGGTAGACCGCGTTTTCCATGAAGCGCGAATAGGTGACCGCGAGCGCGAACGGAATACTGACCAGCACCGCCATCAGGTAGCCGCCCAGGATTTCCTGCGTCGTGACCCAGGCGCCGTCCATCACGGTGGGCATGCGCTTGGAGAACTCCAGCCAGATCCTGGTGGGCGGCGGCAGCAGGTATTCCTTGACGCCAAGCACCCGCACCGAGACCTCCCACAGCAGCAACAGGCCCAGCGCCAGCAATACGGCGCTCATGCGCTGGCGCAACCAGCGCACAAAGGCGTTCTTGCGCGCCGGGACTCGCGCCGGCGCTCGCGCCGGGGCAGCCGCGCGGGGCTTGGCACCCGTTGCAGCGCTCATGGTCCTGACGCGGCGCCGGGGCCGAGGTCCTGGGTGCCGAACACGGCAGGCATGTTGATTTCTATCAGCTCGAGGTCGTCGGAGCGGCCCACCACGTTGTGCGGTACGCCACCGGGTTGCGACAGGCAGGCGCCGGCATGCACGGTGACATCACCATCGACACCGGTATACCGAAACCGGATCCAGCCGCGCAACACGTAATTGAAATGACCGGTCATGTCGTGCCAGTGCCAGCCGGTCTCCTGGCCGAAGGGTGCGATGGCCCGGATGTGGCGGGCGCCGATACGGCCCTGCGTGCTGGCCGTCAGCCCC